>DASXTP010000023.1:0-15060 GCA_036505355.1 Candidatus Eiseniibacteriota bacterium
GGCCAGGTGCTGTGCCGAATCGAGCCCTCGTCGTTCCGCGCCCGGGTCGTGCAGGCCGAGGCCGCGGTCGCCAAGGCGGAGGCCGCGGTCAAGGACGCCCAGCGGGTGCTCAACCGAGCGCGCGAGCTGGTGCGGGAGAACTACATCTCCCAGGCCGAGGTCGAGGCCGCCGAGGTGGCGCTCGAGCAGCGGCAGGCCGAGCTGCAGCAAGCCCGCGCCCAGCTCGAGATCTCGCAGGTGGACCTCGCCAACACCACCATCCGCGCACCGATCGACGGCGTGGTGATTGCCCGCTCGATCGACCTCGGACAAACGGTCGCGGCGAGCCTCCAGGCGCCGAAGCTCTTCGTGATCGCCAATGACCTGTCGCGCATGCAGGTCGAGACCCGGATCGACGAGGCGGACATCGGGCGTATCCGGCCGGGGCTGCCGGTGACCTTCACGGTCGACGCGTTCCCCGACGACGATTTCGAGGGACGCGTCGCGCAGGTGAGGCTCGAGCCGATCGTGGACCAGGGCGTGGTCACGTACACCACCGTGATCCACACCGATAACCCCGACCTGAAGCTGAGGCCCGGCATGACGGCCAACGTGTCGGTGCGGGTGGCGAGGCGGGACCAGGTGCTCAAGGTTCCGAGCGCGGCGCTGCGATTCCGGCCCCCGGCGGGTCCGCGCGGCGGAGGCCGCGGGGCGCTGGCGACCGGGCCGACCGGTGGCGACCGGGCGGCGATGCGCGGCGCGGCGTTCGCCGAGCGCGGTGGTGCTCCGACGTCGATGGGCCGAGGGGTCTCGGGTTCCGCCGTGGGGCCCACGCCCGGCGCCGGGGCCTCGGGCTCGGTCGTGGAGCCGGTGCCCGGGGGTGCACGCGGCGCGTGGGGTTCGGACCACCGGCCCAGGGCGGGCGGCGCGCCGGCCCGCCGAGCGGGTGCGGGTCGCGGCCCCCAAGCGGTGCCGGGAGCGATGGACGACGACCTCAAGCCCGGCAGCATCTTCGTGCTGCGAGACGGCAGACCCGAGCGAATCTCGGTGATGACCGGGCTCACCGACGGGGCGTTCGTCGAGGTGCACAATCCGCAGCTCAAGCCCGGCGATCAGGTCGTGGTGGGCCTCGACGTCAGCCTCAAGGGACCGAACCTGCAGCCGCCCCCCGGCATGGGAGGGCCGCAGTTCGGGGGCGGTCGCCCGGCCGGAACTGGCGGCGGGCGGCGATGAGCCTCGGCGCACTGATCCAGCTCGGGCTCGCCGCCCTGACGCGCAACCGCCTCCGGGCGGCGCTCACCGTGCTCGGCATCGTCATCGGCGTGGCGGCGGTGATCGCCACGCTGGCCATCGGCCAGGGCGCGCGCGAGGCGGTGCAGGCCCAGATCCGCGCGCTCGGCGCCAACACGCTCAGCGTCATCCCGGGCACGATCACGGCCGGCGGAGCCCGCGGCGGCATGGGAAGCATCACCACCATGACGTCCGACGACGCGCTGGCGATCAAGCGCGAGTGCCCGGCGGTGGATGCGATCGCGGCCGGCGTGCGCACGCTCGGGCAGGTGGTGTACGGCAACCAAAACTGGAGCACGCAAGTCCAGGGGACCACGGCGGATTTCACCCTCATCCGCCAGTGGCCGGTCGAGAGCGGCGTCGGGATCACCGACTCCGATGTGCGCGGTGCGGCCAAGGTCTGCGTGCTCGGGGCCAGCGTGGTCCGCCAGCTCTTCGCGGACACCGACCCGGTGGGGCAGACGGTCCGCATCAAGGACATCCCGTTCCGGGTCGTCGGGGTGCTGTCCTACAAGGGCGGAACCGGCTTCGGGGGCGACCAGGACGACCTGGTGTTGATCCCGCTCACCACCGCGCAACGCAAGCTCATGGGCATCACGTATGTGAACTGGATCTCGGTATCGGCGGTGAGCGAAGGACAGGTGACGGCGGCGGTGGACCAGATCACCGACTTGCTGCGGCAGCGCCATCGCATCCGGCCCGGCGAAAACGACGACTTCTTCATCCGCACCCAGCTCGAGGCCGCGAGCACCGCCGAATCGACCTCGCGGGTCATGACCCTGTTGTTGGCGAGCATCGCGGCGGTGTCGCTGCTGGTGGGCGGCATCGGCATCATGAACATCATGCTGGTCTCGGTCACCGAGCGTACCCGCGAGATCGGCATCCGCCGGGCGCTCGGGGCCCGGCGGCGCGACATCCTGCTCCAGTTCCTGGTCGAGTCGGGGTTCCTGTCCCTGGCCGGGGGCGCGCTGGGGGTCGTCCTCGGCGTGGCGTCGGCCTCGCTCATCTCTCAGCTCGCGCGCTGGCCGACCATGGTCCAGCCGAGTGCCGTGGTGCTGGCGTTCGGGTTCGCCAGCCTGGTGGGACTGTTTTTCGGCTTCTATCCGGCGCGACGCGCCTCGACTCTCGATCCCATCGACGCCCTGCGTTACGAGTGAGGGGTGGGGCCCGCCGGACGCCCCCCGCCCGTTCCCCGGCGCCGCGCCGCGGCCGCGCTCCAAGCCCTGTGCTAAAGTGCCGCACCTTTCCATGATCGAGAGCCTCACGTGAATCTCGATTGGGCGAGTCTCCGGGTGGTGGTGCTCGAGAGCGACGATTGGGGGCTCTGCGCCTGGGCGCCGGACGACCAGGCCTACCGCGTGCTGGCCGACACACCGGCGTGGCGCGGGCCGGCGGGACGGATCTACGGCCGGTCGACGCTGGAGAGTGCCGCCGACGTGGCCGGCCTGGTGTCGACCCTGAAGGAGTTCCGGGGCGGCGACGGCTTTCCGCCGGTGTGGCAGGCCAACACGATCCTGGCGGCGCCCGATTTCGAGCAGCTCGTGCCGCCGCTCTTCCCGGTCGACACCCTGCCGCTCGTGTTCCTCCCCGATGCTCCAACGCGCTGGCACCGACCCGGCATGTGGGAGGAGGTAACGCGCGCCCGGGAAGCCGGGGTATGGTGGCCCGAGCTCCATGGACTCCACCACTTGCCGGCCGCGGCTTGGCTGGCGGCGCTTAGGCGCGGGGTCGCCGATGCACGACGCGCGTGCGAGCAGCGTTCCGTGGTCTGCGAGATTGCGCTGCAGAGCAGCGAGTACGATCCGAGCGAGCCCCTGGAGCAGCGGTCCCGCAACCTGGAGCTTGCCGTCGAGCGATTCCGCGCCCTGTTCGGACGAGCGCCGAGTTCCCTGTGCCCGCCCAGCTATCGATGGGACGTATGGCTCGAGGACGCGGCCGAGCGGCTCGGGATCACGACCCTCCAGGGCAAGAGCGAGCAGGAGGGCCGTCCGTTTCCACGGATCGCGCGACTCCTGGACCGCTACCGCTGGCCGGACCTGCACGGCAAGCGCCTCTACCTGCCGATTCGCATCGCCTTCGAGCCAAGGGGGGGCCCGGGCGACGGACCGGTGGGCGTGGATGCCGTCCACCGGGCGGTCCGCGCCGCCTGGAAGCGCGGGCAGCCGGCCGTCGTGAGCACTCACCGTGCGAACTACGCGCATCTCGATCCCGCCTGGTCCGAGCACGGGAGGGCAGCATTGCGCGATCTGCTCGGGCGGCTGTCGGCCGACCGGGCGCGATTCTTGACCGACGCGGAGATCCATAGCCTGGTCGAGCGCGGTTGGTCGGCGCGCGGAATCGGCGAGCGCGATGCCCTGGTGCGCTTCTACGGCGTTCCCGGCGATCCCCTCGAGCTCGCGGCGCCGCCCGGGGCCTCGGAGGTGGCGGTGAAGGCGGCGCGGGCGGAAGGCGCCCGGCTGAACCTCGAGGGCGGTGTCGTGAAGGCGCAGCTCGATCCCGGCGAGTATCTGCTCGAGTGGAGCCGCGAGTGAGCCAGGGCTTTCGGCTCTCGCGTGGTGATCCCGGCAAGTGGTCGGTGTGGAAGTATTCCTGGCTCGCCAATCACAAGATCATCCGGGCGCTCGAGCGGGCTCGTCCCCGGGCCCACGGCACGCTGGTGGACATCGGCTGCGGCTCGAAGCCCTTTGCCAGGATCTTCCAGGCCCAAGTCCGGCAGTACTGGGGGATCGATCTGCCCGACTCCCGCTCCTTGGGAGGCACGCGGCCCGACGTGTTCGCGCGCGGCGAGGCCCTGCCGTTCCGCGACGCGTCGATCGACACCGTGCTTGGGGTTTCGCTTCTTTCCTACGTCCTCGAACCCGGTCTCCTGCTCCGCGAGGCCCACCGCGTGCTGCGGCCGGGGGGCACGTTCATTCTGGAGTTCACGCAGATGGCCCCGCTCTACGATGAGCCGCGCGATTACTACCGTTTCACGCGGTACGGCGCCCAGTACCTGCTGAGGCAAGCCGGGTTCGAGCCCACCGAGTTCATCCCGATCGGCGGGCTGATGGCCCGGGTGGGCCTGTCGGCGACGGCGGCCCTCAATCGCCTCAACCGGGGTTGGACGAGGATCCTGACCGAGCTACCGGTGCGGTTGCTCTACGTCACCCTTCACCTGTTGTTCGAGAGCCTCGACCGCTGGTTCTTCGATCCCGGCGAAGTGCTGGCCCACCTGGTGGTGGCGCGCCGAGCGGCGGGGGCGGGCCCCACGGCCGCGGGCTCCACGGCGGACGGGGGGCAGCCTACCGCCGCTCGGCGAAGTAGCTGACTCGATCGTCGTCACCCACGCGGATGACGTGGCGCTGAAGCAGTGGGCCGGCGGGCACCAGGCCGCCGCTCCACGTGCGCTTGCCCAGGCTCCCCTGCTCCCAGCGGAAGACGAACGAGGCGTCGCGGCGGACCTGGAACGCGAACGTCGCCCGCTGGCCGGGAGGCAGCCGATCCCTGACAAAGGTTCTCCCGCTCACCGAAAGGCGCAGGTGCTCGAGGCGCGAATGACTGGCGTTTTCGATCACCGCCAGGTGACTGGGCCGGCGCTCGCCGAGTCGGGGCGCCTGTTTCCAGCCGTACCAGCCGACGCCCAAGACGAGGAGCAGGATGAGCAGCTTCTTCATGGGAGCCTTCGCGATTTCCCTCTGAGTCCGAATGGTCGCTGGGCCGTGTCAGCAAACGGCCGAGTCAGCGCAGCCGCCCGGGCGTCTTCCGACCTAATTGCCTCCGCCTGATTCTGGATCAGGCGACGGCCAGCGGGGGCCGCGCTCCGTCGCGGGGTCCCCATCAATGGCCCGGGCACCAGGACCCGCTCGCGGGTCCAGGTCCGTCGCGCGCCCCTCTGGCCGTCGCCGAACGCTGATGCCGATTCGGGCAAAGTCACATAGCCTACTCGGTCATGGGGCCCTCGCCACGCAGCCCCTTGGCCTCCTCCGGCAGGTACGGCTCGGAGCCCGGCTCGGGCGCTCCCCGGAAGGAGAGGTAGAACCAGGCCGCCGCCGCGGCGTACAGGCTGGCGGTGACGTAGAACGGCACCGCATAGCCGAAGCGCTGGATCAGCAGGCCGCTCAGCGTCGCGCTCACCGCCCAGCCACCGTTCCAGACCAGGTTGTTCAAACTGGTCGAGCGCGCGCGCAGGGCGGGCGGCAAGGCTTCCATCACGAAGGCACCGATCAACGGAATGGACGCCTGCATCAGGGTCGCCCGCAGCCAGAATGCCGTCACCGCCACGGCCAGGTGCCGCTCGGCGCCGAGGGTCACCAGGAACGGCAGCGACAGGAGCTGCGAGGCGGTCGCGGTGCGGAGCTTGCCGAAGCGGCGCGCCAGGGCCGGGACCAGCAGCGCGGCCAGAGCGGTGGACACCTGGGCGAGCGAGAAGAACATCCCGATCTGAGCGCTCGAGCAGGCGAAGCGCGACCGGAAATAGAGGTTCATGAACGGGATCACGAGCCCCGCGCCGGCGCCAATGAAGAACGCGTTGATCGCGATCGGCCACAGCAGGCGCCGCGCGCGCGGGTGCGCCGGATCCTTCGCCCGCGAGAGCGGAGCTTCGCGCAGCCCCCGCAGAGCCGCCAGGGGCAGCGCCGAGGCGAGCTGGATCAGCGCCCCCAGCACCAGCGTGATCCGGTAGGCATGGAACACGTCGGGTGACACCGCCGGCAGGTGGGTGAGTCCGGCGGGCACCCAGCCCCCGATCAGGTTGCCGCCCACCCCGGCCAACAGCTCGCAGGCGAAGAATGCGCTGAACAAGTGCGTGCGCTCGCGGGGCGTCGAGTGCTCGGTCAAGAACGGCGCCGCCGCGATGGCCAGCAGCGACTGCCCGGCGCCGGCCAGGAAGCTACCGCCGAACACCACCGCGGGGCTCAGGAGAGACGTGCGCGCGAGCAGCGAGGGGCCCTCGAGGACCGCGCCGAGCATCAGGCTGCGTCGGCGTCCCCAGCGATCCGCCAAAAGCCCCGCCGGCAGGGCGGCCACCGCAAGCCCGATGCCGTTCCACGCCACCGCGTGACCCACGAACGCCTCGCCGAAGCCGGCCTCGACCAGGTAGAGGTTGAAGAGCACCTGGTTCACGCCGAAGCCCGCCCAGGCGAGAGCGGTGCACGCCAGGAACAAGCGGGCCGGCCTCGAGAAGGCGGCCGAGGCCTCGCGGTAGTCGCGCAAGGTCGAATCGAAGGGACGCACGTTCCTCCAAGACCAACGGCGGCTCGCGTGAGCCGCCGTCGGCCTCCGAGCTGGAATGCGGCGCGGGTCTCAGGCCATGGCGCGGGAAGGTGGCGAGCCGGCGGCGCGGTCGCTCGGTACGCGGATCAGGGGCTCGAAGGCCGCGGGCGTCATCGCGATCAGGAGTCGGGCCGTGGTGGCGCCGCAGTTCTCGACCGCATGCGGCACGCGTCCGTCGTAGTGGCACGAGTCGCCGGCCTCGAGCACCACCTCGTGGGCGCCGCAGACCAGCCTGAGCCTGCCTTCCAGGCACAACAGGCACTCTTCGCCGTGGTGGAAATGGCGTTTGCCTTCCGCGGTGAGCCCCGGCGGCAGCTCGGCGAGCAGCAGCTCCAGGTTGCGCTTGGGCTGGGCGGAGAGCACCTCGACACGGGAGGTGTTGCCGCCGACGTGCACGCGGGGCCGATCGCCGGCGCGCACCACGCACGGCGCCGGCTCCTCCTCGACCACCAGGTAGGCGGCCGAGATCTGGAGCGCGCGAGCCAGCACGCCCAGGGTGGCCAGCGAGGGCGTGGCGTGGTCGTTCTCGATCTGGCTGATGAAGCCCTTGGAAAGTCCGCTGGCGCGCGCGAGCTGCTGGACGGTGAGCCGGCGCCTCAAGCGCAGGTCGCGAATCTTGCTTCCGAGCTGCATCGGTACCTCACGCGAAGGTTGCGCGGCCGTGCCCGCAGGCACGAAAGGCTAGGCGAGGTCCATGGAACTGTCAACGATCCGCGCCATGAGCGCCGGGAACGGCGGCTCGATCGATTCGACTCGAAATCCCGCGCGCCGGCCGCCCAAGTACTGGAGCTGGTAGAGCCGGTAATAGATGCCCCGGCGCTCGAGCAGCTCGGCGTGGGTGCCCATCTCGCGAACGCGCCCGTGATGGAGCACCACGATCCGATCGACGTCCTGGATGGTCGAGAGTCGGTGGGCGATCACCAGGCACGTGCGACCCTGCATGAGCCGGCGCAGCCCGCTCTGGATCAAGGCTTCGGTGTGGGTGTCCACGCTCGAGGTGGCCTCGTCCAGGATGAGCACGTCGGGGTCCGCGGCCAGGGCGCGGGCGAAGGCGAGCAGCTGCTTCTGGCCGACCGAGAGCGTGGCCCCGCGCTCCCGGACCGGGGTGGCGTAGCCGTGCGGAAGTTGCTCGATGAACTCGTGGGCGTGCACCTCGCGGGCCGCGCGCTGCAGCTCGGCCAAGTCGAGATCGGGCGCGCCCAGCCTGAGGTTGCTCTCGATCGTTCCCGAGAACAGGAACGGATCCTGGAGCACCAGGCCCATGCGCCGTCGCAGCGCCCGAGGATCGAGGTCGCCGAGGTCGCGGCCGTCGATTCGGATGGTCCCGCGCTGGGGCCCATAGAATCCCAGCACCAAGTTGGCGACCGTAGTCTTGCCCGAGCCGGTGGCCCCGACCAACGCGATCCGTTCGCCCGGCTCGACGGCGAAGGAGATGTCCTGCAGCACCCAGTCCTCGTCCCGGTAGGCGAACCAGACTCGGTCGAGCTCCAGATGCCCCCGGAGCGGGTCCAGCCGCGCTCGCTCGGTCGCCGGCGCCACGGCCGCCTCGGGCGCCGTGTCGAGCAGATCGAAGACCCGCTCCGACGACGCCATGGCCTGCTGCAGGATGTTGTACTTCTCGCTCAGGTCCGAGATCGGGCGGAAGAAGCGCTGCGTGTACTGGATGAACGCCACCAGCGTGCCGAGAGTGATGCCGGTCCACATCACTTGACGCCCGCCGTACCACACGATCAAGGACACCGCCAAGGCCCCCACCAGCTCGAGCACCGGGAAGAAGACCGAGTGATAGAACACCGCCTGCAGGTTCACGTCCCGGTGCCCGGCGTTCACCCGGCGAAACTCTTCGAAGTTGCGTGGCTCACGGTTGAGGATCTGGACGGTGCTCATCCCGGTCAGGTTTTCGTTGAGGAAGGCATTCATTCGCGCGAGCCTCGTGCGGATCTCGCGGAACGACTTGCGCACCTTGGACCGGAAGGTGAGGGTGACGACCACGATGAGCGGCAGCACCGAGAACGCCACCCCCATCAGCTCGACGTTGAGCCGTCCCATTGCGATCAGGATCCCGACCAGCGTGAAGAGGTCTCCGACGATGGAGACCACACCGGCGGTGAACAGCTCGTTGAGCACGTCGACGTCGTTCGTGACCCGAGTCATGATCCGGCCGACCGGCTGGCGGTCGAAGTACGACACTGGCAGGCGCTGGAGGTGTCGGAACAGCGCCATTCTCAGATCGACCATGATGTGCTGGCCGACCCGTTGCATGACCTGGGTCTGCAGGTAGCCGAGGCCGAATCCCATCACCAGCACGCCCAGATAGAGCAGCGCCACGCGGTCGAGGTGGCCGAGATCCCGGTGGCGAATGCCGTTGTCGATCGCCTCCTTGGTGAGATAGGGCCCCGCGAGCTGCACCAAGGTATCGGCGAGCGCCACGACCACCGCGAAGGCGACCTGGCCGCGATAGGGGCCGAGATAGCCGAGCAGCCGTCGCATCAGCCGGCGGTCGTAGGCACGGCCCAGCAGGTCTTCGTCGGCGGGGATCACGATGCCTCCAGCTCCTCTTCCAGCTGCTGCTGGCGGTGCAACTCGGCGTAACGGCCGCCCATCGCCAAGAGATCGTCGTGGGTGCCGCGCTCGACGATGGCGCCTTGGTCGAGCACCACGATCGCGTCGGCCTCGCGCACCGTGCTCACGCGGTGCGAGACCAGCAGCGCCGTGCGGCCACGCATCTCGCTTCGCAGGCCGTGGAGGATGCCCTCCTCGGTGTGGGTGTCGACGCTGGACAAGCAGTCGTCGAGCAGCAGCAGCGGCGCGTCGCGCAGTACGGCGCGGGCGATCGCCGTGCGTTGCCGTTGTCCTCCCGAGAGCGTGATGCCACGCTCGCCGACCAGCGTCCGGTAGCCGTTGGGGAAGTTCCGCACCTCGCTGTCGAGCTGCGCGATCCGCGCCGCGCGCTCGACGGCTTCGGGAGAGGCGCGGTCCACGCCGTAGCGGATGTTCTCCTCGACCGTGACCGAGAACAGGAACGTTTCCTGCGGCACGAACGCCACCCGCGAGCGCAGCCACGAGAGGTCGTACTCGAGCACGTCGACGCCGTCGAGGAAGATCGTGCCGGGCGGTGGATCGAAGAGCCGAGGCAGGAGCGACAGCAGCGTGCTCTTGCCCGCCCCGGTCCGCCCCACCAGGGCTACCGTGTGGCCCGCCGGGATCGACAGCGACAGGTCGCGCAACGCCGGACGGTGGGCGCCGGGGTAGGTGAAGCTGAGGTGGCGGATCTCTACCTGGCCCCGGCAGTGCGACGGGGTGAGCGCTCCGGGCCGACTGCGGACATCGGGAGCGGTCTCGAGGATCTCGTCGATGCGCTGGAACGAAGCCATGCCCCGCTGCCACAGGTTGATGACCCAGCCCAGCGCGATGACCGGCCAGTTGAGCAGCGCCAGGTACACGGTGAAGGCCACGAACTGGCCGAGCGTGATGCGCCCGGCCACCACCTCCCGGCCGCCGAGATACAGGGCCAGCAGCGCGGCGACGCCGGAGAGGAACGACAGCGCCGGGTGGAACACGCCCCAGGTCCTGATCAGACCGAGGTTCTTGTCGAGGTACTCGCGGTTCAACGCCTCGAACTCCTCGACCTCGCGCTCCTCGCGCGCGAACGCCCGCACCACGCGGACGCCCGAGAGGTTTTCCTGGACCCGCGCCGCCAGCGTGGCGAAATGTGCCTGGATGGCTTCGAAGCGCCGGTGGATGCGATCGCCAAAAAACCATACCGAGACGGATACCAACGGGAGCGGGATCAGGGTGAACAGGGTGAGGTGGGGGCTGATCGCGAGCATGAAGCCCACCGAGACGACGGCCACCGCCACGGTGTTCACGAGGTACATGACGCCCGGGCCGAGCATCATTCGGACCGCCGCGAGGTCGTTGGTTGCCCGCGACATGATCTCGCCGGTGCGGTGGTGCTGGAAGTAGCCGAGCGAGAGCTTCTGCAGGTGGGCGAAAAGGTCGTTCCGCAGGTCGAACTCGATGTGGCGCGAGATGCCGATCACGAACCGCCGCATCAGGTACTTGAACACGCCGCTCGCCAGCGCGATGCCGAACAACCACAGCGCGTAGCGCCCCAGCTTCGCCGCCGTCACTCCGCGATAGAGGTCGTCGACCGCCAGCCGCAGCACCTGGGGCTGGGCCAGCGCGATCCCGTTCGTGACCAGGACGCTCGCGATGCCCCACGCCAAGCCGCGGCGGTAGCGTGCGAGATAGGGGAGAAGACGCGCGCTCAGGTCGCGGATGGGGTGGGCCTCCCGAACCCGCGAGGGTGTTGGCACCCGGGGCGGCCGCCCGAGAGCGGCCGGCGCAGCTTAGGGGGCTTTCGAGCCTCCCAGGAATCCCTGCAGCCGATCGAGCCGGGTGTTCTTGAAAGCGAATCCGACGAAGAACTCATGGGTGTGCAGCGCGTTGCTCGCGGCCAAGGCGTGCAGCGTGGCGGCGATGAGGTCCATCCGGTCGTCCACGCGATAGACGACGACCGGCCCGACGCGCTGCCGATCCACCTCGTCGGTCGGCCGATCCGCGTCCGCGGCCGCGAACTCTCCTTCGTAGTGCCCCGCGATCAGCCAGGAGCGCCTGGCCCAGATCCCCAGATCGGCGCTCGCCACGATCTGGTCGGCGGGGTCGTCGAACCGATAGCGGTACCCGCCGGCGACTTGAAAGAAACCGAACGAGAGCACCGTCCCCAGGTGCAGCGCGAGCGTCAGATCTTGCTGCCCCTCCCCGAGAGTCGGGGAGCCGAGCTGGCGCGCCCGGTTCACGTCGAGCGAGTCGCCATCGCCACTCGTGTCGCCGGCGTTCACCGAGTCTCGATGACCGAGGAACGGCTTGCGCTCGTACCCGAGCGGGGGCTTCCAGTCGAGCTCGAGCGCGAGTGCGGTGCGTCCGTTGGCCAGGCCGTAACGGAGTCCGACCAGACCGTCGGCGAGCCCGGTGGCGGTCGGCCGGTAGCTGGTGTCGGCGCCGGCGCCGAAACGCCGCGTCACGCTCTTGGCCGGGATCCCGAGCACGAAGGTCAAGCGCTTCTTCCAGCCCAGCTCGGTGTACGAGAGCAGCGAGTGCTCTTCGATCTGGCCGCCGCCCAAGAGTCCCCGGAGGTCCCCGCCCGCGTCGAAGTACGAGCCGGTCACGAAGACCCCGGTGCGGAACTCGCTGTAGTACTCG
The DNA here is from genome assembly GCA_036505355.1 of Candidatus Eiseniibacteriota bacterium. Classification (GTDB taxonomy): domain Bacteria; phylum Eisenbacteria; class RBG-16-71-46; order RBG-16-71-46; family RBG-16-71-46; genus WS-8. Next base: position 11,725 of record DASXTP010000023.1, read on the forward strand.
CCCGGCGCCAGGCTCCAGGGCCCCGCCATCACCGGATAGGCGAAGGCCGGCAAGAAGACGGCGGTGCAGAGAAGCGCGGACGCGGCGCGTGGGTTCATAGGGTGGACGGAATTCTCCTCGGGCGACGGGCGGCAAAGAAGCCGCGCGAGACTATCCGGGGGCCTGCGGAGGCGCAAGGAAAAGAAGGGCTGCGCCGCCGGCCGCTGTTTCGCGCGCCCGCCCCGGCTGTGGCACCATGCCGGGGGTGAAGCCGTTGCTCGTGCTCGAGTTCGTGCGCCATCCGGACGCGGTGTGGAATCTGCCGCGGCATCTGGTGGAGGATCTGCGCGCCGGCTTCCCCGAGGTCTCGTTCGTGAGCCCCGCCGACCAGGACGAAGCCGACCTCCGTCTCCCGGAGGCCGACGTCGTCTTCGGCTGGGCGGTCAAGCCGGAAAACTTCGCTCGTGCGTCGAAGTTGCGCTGGATCCAAGTGACGGCGGCAAGCGTCGCCTCGCTCCTGTTTCCGGAGCTGATCGAGAGCCCGGTGCTGGTAACGAACGGTCGCGGGCTCCACGCCGTGTCGATGGCCGAGCACGCCTTGGGCGTGCTGCTCGGCTTCGCCCGCAAGCTCCATCTGGCGCGCGACGCGCAGCGCGGGCGGCGTTGGGCGCAGGAGAGGCTGTGGGCCGAGCCGCCGGCTTTTGGGCAGCTCGCCGGGACGACGCTGGGTTTGGTGGGTTTCGGCGCCGTCGGGCGCGCGATTGCCGCGCGGGCGCGTCCGCTGGGCCTCGAGGTGATCGCGGTACGGCGCCATCCGGATCCGACGCCCGACCCGGCGGATGCCCAGTGGGGGGTGGAGCGCCTGTCGGAACTGCTGGTCCGGTCCGACTGGGTGGTGCTGGCGGTGCCGCTCACCGCGGAGACCCGGGGCCTGATTGGGGCGCCCGAGCTTGCCCGCATGAAGCCGACCGCCGCGCTCGTCAATCTGGGACGCGGCGCCCTGGTGGACGAGGTGGCCCTGGTCCGCGCGCTCGAGTCGGGCCGCATCGCCGGGGCGGCGCTGGATGTGTTCGACCGCGAGCCGCTGCCCGACGCAAGCCCCTTGTGGTCGATTCCGCAGGTGCTCCTGACGCCGCACGTCTCGGGCATCGGACCTCGTCTGTGGGAGCGGGCGACCGACCTGTTCCGCCGCAACCTCGAGGCGTTCCTCACGGGCCGGCCGCTCGAGAACCTGGTGGACAAGCGGGCGGGGTATTGAGGTCGTGTCCGAAGCCCCCGATCGACCCCGTTGGATGGGTGACGTGGTAACCACGCTGGGCGTGCTGCCGGCGGGCGGACGCGGGATCCGGCTCAGGGCCGGGCCCAAGGCGTTGGTGTCGATCGGGGGGAGGACGCTGCTCGAACGCGCCCTGGACTCGCTTGCTCCGCTGTGCGACCTGGTGGTGGTCACGGCACCCGCCACCGTGCCTCTCGACCCCGCGCTCGGGCGTGCCCGGGCGGGGGGCCGGCACGAGCTCGAGCGGGTCGACGATCCTCCAGGTGCGGTCGGGCCTCTCGCCGGGCTGGTCGCCGGCCTCGGGGCGGTGCGCTACCGGCGGGCGGTGGTGCTCGGCGTCGACTTCCCGCTGGTGCGGAGCGAATTTCTGGCCGCGCTGCTCGACCGGCTCGAAGGGGGCGCAGCGGCATCGTCGGCCGGCTTCGTTCGTCCGCCGGCCGTGATCCCCGCTCCGGGCTCGATTCCGCAGCCGCTCGTCGCCGCCTATGCTCCGGAGGCCGCCGCCCGGCTCCGCGCCGCGCTCGACCGGGGCGAGCGCGCCGCGGTGCAGGCCACGCTGGCGCTCGGTCCGCTGCTCCTCGGCGAGGGCGAGCTCGCGGCTCTTCCCGGCGGTCTGGAGAACCTGCTCAACGTGAACACGCCGGACGATTTCGCCGAAGCCGAGCGGCGGCTCGGGTCGCCGCGGGGGGCGGCATGACGTTGACTCGACCGGGTGGCGTGCTGGCGCTCGGTGGCGTGCCTTTGGACCGGGCGCTCGAGCGATTGCGCCGCCTCGAGCCCAACTCCCGCGCCTTCTATGCCTACGACCTCGACGAACTCCTGGCGCGCGCCCGGCGGCTGACCGAAGCGTTCGCCCCGCTGCGCTCCGTGGTGGCCTTCGCGCTCAAGGCCAACGCGCTGCCGGCCCTGCTGGGATCGCTGGCGGGCGAGGGTCTGGCCGGCGATGCCGCCTCCTTAGGAGAACTCGAGCTCTCGGCCGCCGCGGGGTTCCCGGCGTCGCGTCGGGTGCTGAACGGGAACGGCAAGACGCGTGAAGAGGCGGAGTGGGCCGTGTGCCGCGGCGTCCACTCGGTCAACGCCGATTCCGTCGCCGAGCTCGATCTGCTCGAGCAGGCCGCGCGGGCCGAGGGGCGGCGGCTGCGAGTGGCGCTGCGCGTGAACCCGGGCATCGACACCGCCGGTCATCGCTACGTCGCCACGGGAATCGCCGAGGCCAAGTTCGGCGTCAGCCCCACCGAGGCGCTCGAGGCTTGGGCGGCGCGCGCCCGCTGGCCCGATCTGGACCTGGACGGTCTCCACCTCCACGTCGGCTCGCAGCTCCTCGACCCGGCGCCGCTCGAAGAAGCGGTGGGCGTGGCCCTGGCGCTGCGGGACGAATCGGCGCGGCGCGGCGCGCCGCTCAGTCTCGTCAACCTGGGGGGTGGGTTCGGTGTCGACTATGCCGGGACCGGCGGCGAGTTCCCGATCGAGACTTATGCCGCGCGGCTCGCCGAGCGTTGCGCCCCGCTCGGGTTGGAATGGGTGACGGAGCCCGGACGTTGGCTGGTCGCTCCCATCGGCGTGCTGGTGAGCGAGGTGTTGTGGGTCAAGCCACGGGACGGCCGGCGCTTCGTGGTGCTCGCCGCCGGCATGAACGATTTGCTGCGGCCGGCCCTCTACGGGGCGCGTCATCGGATCGAGCCGGTGCGCCCTCGGGCGGGCGCGGGTTCCCCCGCCACCGTCGTGGGCCCGGTGTGTGAGAGTGCCGACACGTTCGCCGACTCGGTGGAGCTGCCGCCGCTCGAGCCAGGGGATCTGGTGGCGATCCGGGATGCCGGCGCCTACGGCGCCTGCATGGCCTCGAACTACAACGGACGCGGGCGGCTCGCCGAGCTGGTGGTGATGGGAGGCCGTCTGGTGCGGGCGCGCGCGGCGGAGACTCCCGCCGACCTCGGGCGAGGGACTGCGGATCCGCTCGATTGAAGGCCGGGGCCGCTGACGAGCATCCGAGCCGCTCTGCGAGACACGGTCGCTCCGCCGTCCTGGCTTCGCTCCCTGGCCCGCCGACGCGCGACGGCTCCTGCCGATCGCGCTGCCGGGCG
>DASXTP010000024.1:0-2927 GCA_036505355.1 Candidatus Eiseniibacteriota bacterium
TGGGGACCCCGCGACGGAGCGCGGCCCCCGCTGGCCGTCGCCTGATGCAGAATCTGGCGAAGGCATCATGACTGTGTCTGAAAACGCGCGAGCAAGGCGTGCGCGTTTTCAGACACCGCCTTGACGGATCGGCAACCGTTATCCCGGCTTGCCGGCGCGCGGGCGCGGAGCGGTCGAGCGGGATGGAGCCCGGACCGCCGGCCGCTGGATCGGGTGGCGGTAGGCCTTCGGGATGATTTGAGCGGCGAGCCCCGAGGTTCCATAGCCCACCAGGATCAATGCCCCCTGCGCTCGCTCCAACAGGTTGAGCGGTCGATCCGTAGACTTGCCGATCAGCCACGACTTGCCCTGCTGGACGTCGTCGATGTCGATCCGCGCGACGCTGGTCAGCGGGACCTGATCGGTGTAGTGGAAGGTTCGCACCTCCTTGTGCTCGTAGTAGATGGTGCTGTCACCCCGGTCGACGGTCTCGGTCACCGGTCGAGTCTGTCTCACGGTGAGAGTCCGGAAGTGGCCCGCGGGCACGGTGGTCGTGTCGATTCCCAGCGTGTCGCGGTAGTTCGCGGTCATTTTGCGATCCGCCTCGTAGTTGGCAGCCCGAAGCTTGAGCTCGTTGGCCATGCGCCGGGCCACCGTTTCCTCCGGGTGGCCTTCCTCGTCCACCGCGTCGATCGTCTTGCGGGTGAACCAGATCGGCTTCAGGGCGGCCATGCTGTCGCCGAACGCCGAATACGACATCAGCGTGGCCGTGTACTGGGGCGGCTCGTCCGGGCCCTCGACCCACGTCTCGAGCCAAAAGCCCGGGTCACCCCAGAACACCTCCTCGCCGGCCACCACGATCGTGATCGTGTAGTCATCCCGATAGCCCTGGAGGCTGCGTGATTGCACTCGGTATCGAACCCAAGTTCCGATCTTGAAGTCCGGCTTGCGCTGGTAGTCGATGAACGCCACGGCGTCGACCAGGCGGGACTGGGCCCAGCCGGGGGTGGGTAGCAGGGTCGCGAGCAAGACCAGGGCGCCAACGGCACGTCTCATGCGTAAACGCCTCCCAGGGGGAACGCCGCGCCACGGTGGAGCCGGGCTTGCGGCTCGAGCGCGACATTATCGCCGATTCACGGCCGTGGGCAAAAGCAAGGTCTTGGAAAAGGAACCGCAACCCGTGCCGGCCGAGTCTACGCCGGCTGAGCCGTCGGATGGTGCCGCACGCCGCCGGGCGCGGACTCGTGCGCGGGCGGCGAAGCGCGACCGGTGGGTGCGCCGGGGGCCGCGCGAGAAGCTGGGAGTCTGCGGGCCCACGGCGCTGGCCGACGCCGAGCTGTTGGCCCTGCTGGTGGGATCCGGGACCCCGGGTCGGAGCGCGCTCAGGGTCGGGCGCGCCCTGGCTCGCCGGCGGCCGCGCGAGCTCGCCGAATGGTCGCCGACCCGGTGGTTGCTGGTGCCAGGGATTGGCCCGGCCCGGGCGGCCGCGCTCACGGCGGCCTTCGAGCTGGGGAGGCGCGCCGCCGAGCAGCCGCCCTCGGCCCCGGTGATTCGCGGGCCGGACGACGTGCTGGACCAGGTGCGGGACTTGGCACGCGCGCGACGGGAGCACTTCGTCGTGCTGTTGCTCAATGCGCGACACGAAGTTCAGAGGCGAGAGACCGTGTCGATCGGCTCCCTCAACGCCTCGATCGTCCATCCGCGCGAGGTCTTCCTGCCGGCGATCCAGCATTCCGCCGCCAGCCTGGTGCTGGTCCACAACCACCCGAGCGGCGACCCCGAGCCGAGCGAGGAGGACCTCAGCATTACTCGGCGGCTGATCGAGGTCGGCGACCTGGTGGGCATCGGGGTCCTGGACCACGTCATCGTCGCCGCCCGGGGCTCGGTGAGCTTCCGCTCGCGCCGGCTGCTGTGAGGACACGGTGCTTGGCATAGAATCCTGCCATGAACCGCTCACCCGAGGGCGCCGAGGGCGGCGCCGACTCGACGGCCGAGCGCTCGGGCGCCGAGGGCTACCGTGCCTTCGACCACACCGGCGACCTCGGGCTCGAGGTCTGGGCACCGACGCCCGAGCGGCTTTTCGCGTTGGCCGCGGAGGTCGTGTCGGCGCAGGCGGTGGAGTCCCACTCGGGTCCGGCCGTGGTCCGTCGGGTGCTGAGCCTCGAAGGGGATGGTCCTGAGGACCTTCTGGTCCACTGGCTGAACACCTCGCTGCTCGAATCCGAGCTGGGGCACGCCGTATGGACCCGGATCCGGGTGACCGCCCTGACCTCGCGCCGGCTCGAGGCCGAGCTCGAAGGGCAACCTCTCGACCGTTCCCGCCAGGTCTTCCTGCGCGAGATCAAGGCGGTGTCCCACCATCACCTCGACCTCGACCTCGCGGGCACGCCGTGCCGCTGTCGTCTGGTGCTGGACTTGTGAGTCGTAGCGGCGGCCCGACCCAAGGGCCGCAGGGGGAGCGTTCGCGGCTCGGGAGGCCGAGCCTCACACGCTCATGATCACGCCCGCCGTGCTGGAGATCATCGCGGTTCGTCGCTGAAACGAGAGCGGGGGCGCGGCTTGAGGCCGCGCCCCCTTGTGCGCCCGAGGGAGCCCGGGGCACTCGCTCCCGGATTCTCCTACTCGGTCACCGCGCGACGGGCGTTGACGAAGCCCCTGCCGTAGTAAGCATCGGTGCTGTTGTCCCCTTCGTCATCCGCGGTCTGGGTCAGCTTGGCCTTGAGGTCACCGACCAGGATGCCCGGGAACCGCTGCTTGATCAGCGCCGCGACGCCCGAGACCGCCGGCGCCGCCATGCTGGTCCCCGCGGCCCAGCCGTACGTGGTGACGGAAGCCCCCGTGCCCCTGACCGTGCTCATGACCATGTCGTGCACCCAGCAGAAGGTGGTCACGGTACCACCGCAGCACCTCGGGATCGTGCACAGGGCGCTGCCTGGCAGCACGAAGTC
>DASXTP010000025.1:0-10079 GCA_036505355.1 Candidatus Eiseniibacteriota bacterium
GCGTCCCTCGGTGGACGTGATCACCGGCGTCATCAAGGCGAACTTCCCCTCGCGGATCGCCTTCCAAGTTTCCAGCAAGACCGACTCGCGCACCGTGCTCGACATGAACGGCGCCGAGAACCTGCTCGGCCACGGCGACATGTTGTTCATGCCGTCCGGCAAGCCCGAGCCCTATCGTATCCACGGCGCCTACGTCTCGGAAGAAGAGACCGCTCGAGTGGTGGAGTTCTGGAAGGCCAAGGTTCCGGCCGGCGCGGCGGCCTTCGTGCCGCCGCTCGCCACCGAGCCCACCCTGTCGGACGCGGACGAGGACGGGTCGGAATCGGACGACCCCTACGATGACGAGCTGATCCGCGAGGCGGCCCGTCTGGTGGTCACCCACCAGCAGGGCTCGACCTCCCTGCTCCAGCGGCGGCTCAAGGTGGGCTACTCGCGCGCCGGTCGCCTGATGGATCAGCTCGAGAGCCTCGGGGTGGTCGGGCCGTTCCAGGGCAGCAAGGCGCGCGACGTGCTGGTCGACGAGCGATGGCTCGAGGAACGGGGTCTGGAGTGACGAGGTCCCGCTCTTCGCCCACCCTGGCCTTCGTCACGCTCGGGTGCCCCAAGAACACGGTCGACTCGGAGGCCATGCTCGGGCTGCTGGTGCGAGACGGCTTCCGCACCGTGGCCGACCCGGCCGAGGCCGACGTGGCGGTGGTCAACACCTGCGCGTTCTTGGGCAGCGCGGTTCGGGAATCGCGCGAGGCCATCGCGCGGGTGGCCTCGCTCAAGGCATCCGGCCGACTGAAGGGCCTGATCGTGACCGGATGCCTGGCCCAGCGCCAAGGGAGCGGCCTGCTCGCGGACTTCGACGAGGTGGATGCGGTGCTCGGCACCGGCCAATGGAGCCAGGTGGTCGCGGCCGCCCGCCACGTGCTGGCCGGCGACGCCGGGCGCCGGTCGCCCTCCGCGGGCCCGGCACGAAGGCGGCGGCGGTGGGCGCGCACCGACGATCCAGGCGGGGCGCTCGATTCGCTCGCGCCGCGGGCGCTTTCCACCCCACGACACCTGGCCTATCTCAAGATTTCGGAAGGCTGCGACCATCGCTGCACCTTCTGCATCATCCCGCGCCTGCGCGGGGACCAGCGGAGCCGGCCGATCGAGGATCTGGTGGCCGAGGCCGAGCGGCTGGCGAGCCACGGCGTGCGCGAGCTCAACCTGATCGGCCAGGACACCACCGGGTACGGCACCGACCTGCCCGGGCGGCCCACGCTCGCCGACCTGCTGACGGCGCTGGATCGGGTCGCGGGCCTGCTCTGGATTCGAGTGCAGTACACCTATCCCCGGGCCTGGAGCGACCGGCTGATCTCGGTGTGGGCCGGCGCCCAACGGATCGTGCCCTACGTCGACATGCCGCTCCAGCACATCGCGGCGGACATGCTGCGCGCCATGGGACGGGGCATGACCGCGGCACAGACCCGGTCGTTGGTGCGCCGCATCAAGACCGCGATCCCCGGCGTGGCCTTCCGCACCAACTTCATCGTCGGCTTTCCGGGCGAGACCGAGGCGGATTTCGAAGAGCTGTGCCGCTACCTCGAAGAGGAACCGTTCGACCACGTGGTCGCGTTCTCCTACGAGCGCGAGCCCGAGACGCCGTCCCATGCCATGGGCGGGCACCGGTCCGCGCGGACACGGCAGAGTCGGCGGGCGCGCCTCCTGCGCCTGCAGCAGCGGCTCTCGCGCGAGCGCCTGAGCCGCAGGATCGGCGATCGCGTCACGGTGATGGTCGACGCACCGACCGGCCGGGACGGCCGGGGGAGTCGCGGGCCGGGTCGATACGCGGCGCGCACCGCCGGGTCGGCCTACGAAGTGGACGGCGGTGTGGTGGTGGAGGGCACGGGGCTCGAGCCGGGCATGCTGGCGCCGGTACGGATCACGGGATCCACCGCCTACGACCTGTTCGCGCGGGCCGAAGCCCGGGATGCGCGGGGCGGGGGCCGGGAGCTGGTGATGCTTTCCCCGGGAGTCGGTACCGAGGGTGGAGCGCGCGGGTGAGGATCGCAATCGTCCTGGCGGTCGGCGGGTGGCTCGTCGGCTCGGCGCGTGCCGATGCCAAGACCTTCCGCTACCAGGGTGGACCGCCGCCGGCGGTCGACACCGCGTTGTCGGTGGCCGAGCCGTCGCTCGAGCCGGTGGTACGGGTGCGCGGGCCCCGCGTGCCGCTCACCAACCTCCAGCTGGTGACGCTGGTCGCCAACTGGGGGTTCGATCGCGGACTCGCCAGCGCTCCCCTCGACAGCGGGGCGCAGGTGGTGCTGGCCGCGGCCGAGGACCATCCGCTCAACTTCGTGGTCGAGCACGCGATCTTGAGGACTCTGGCGCGGCGCCGGATCACCGCTGTGGTGCGCCGGGCGTTGCCGGGCGACAGCGCGATGACGGCGGCCAGCCCGGGAGATCCGGTGCTGGAATACGAGCTCGCATCGGCACGCGTGACCTACCTGAGGCTGCGGGGCTGGCTCCCCGGCCGAGTCAAGATCGAGCGGCAGGCGCTGGTCGAAGGCCGGCTCACGCTGCGCGATGCACGACAGTCGAAGGTGCTCTGGGTCGGCGACGCGACCCACAACCTGGTGGATGCGTTCCCGCGCGCTCAGCTGCCGCTGGTCGAGGACAATCGCCTGACCGATCTCAAGGCACCGGTTCCCGGGCGCACCGTGGACAAGGTGGTCGAACCGGTGATCGTGATCGCGATCGTGGCGGGCCTCATCGCGCTCTTCTTCCAGAATCGGCCGTGACGCCGGGTCCCCGGGGACCGAGTCTTCGTCGCCGACCGGGCGCTCACGTGCCGGCTCGCCGGGTGCCCGCCCTGGTGCTCGTTCTGGTGGTGGTGGGGTGCGGAGCGCACGTGCTGCCCGCGATGCGTTCCGAGTCCGAGCGGCTGGCGACCGCGCGGCGACTCCGCGAGCAAGGCGACTGTGCCGAGGCCATCGAGCTGCTCAAGACCTACGTGACCAACGCTGCCGGTGCCGCCCAGGTGGACGAGGCGGTCTACTGGCTGGGGGACTGTTACCTGCGCACCAAGGATTGGGCGCTGGCGGCGGGCGAGTTCGAGCGTCTGCTGCGCGACTACCCGGAGAGCGATTCGAGCGCGGCGGCATCGTTCGCCCTGGGCGAGGCCTATTTCGGTCAGGCCGGGCGCGAGGACTTCGACCAAGAATTCACGATCAAGGCGCTCGAGCAATGGCAGAGCTACCTGCGCGAGCATCCCGGCCATTGGCGGTACGCCGAGGGCGAGCGCCGCGTGGCGACCGCGCGCACCCGACTGGCCAACAAGCTGGCGCGCACCGGGACCCTCTACCTCAAGCTCCGGCTGTGGGAGCCCGCCCGCGTGTACTTCCTCAAGGTGAAGGAGGAGTACTCGGACACCCCGGCCGATTCCGAAGCCCGGCTGGGGCTGGCGCTGTGCGACGCCGGCCAGGGCCGGCGGGACGATGCGATCGCCGAGCTCAAGCAGCTCGAGGAGCGTCACCCCGGTGAGCGCGTCGCCGAGCGCGCGGCACGCGCCCGCAAGCGACTCGAACGCCGGTAGGTCATGGAGCGGATCGGGCTCTTCGGCGGAACCTTCGATCCGCCGCACCTCGGCCACCTGACGCTGGCGGAATGGGCCCGCGAGCGCCTCGCGCTCGACCGCGTCGTGTTCATCCCGGCCGGCCGACCGCCTCACAAGCGGGGTGGGCGGATCTCGAGCGCCGCGGCGCGGCTCGCCATGACCCGACTCGCGGTCCGGAGCAACCCCGGCTTCCGCGTCTCGACCGTGGAGCTGGAGCCGGGGGGCCCGTCGTTCACCGTCGACACGTTGCGGTGGTTCGCGGTCCGCGCCCCGGGGAGTCGGCTGTATCTCCTGATCGGCGCCGACAGCCTCGACGACTTGCGGCGCTGGCACGAGCCCGACCAGATCTTGAAACTCGCCGCCCTCGCGGTAGCCGGGCGGCCCGGGGTGGGCCGGAGATCACGGACGTGGCTCCGCGGGCGGCGCGTCGTGTGGCTCGGGAATCCGGGGCTCGAGGTCTCGTCGAGCCTGGCGAGGCAGCGGGCGCGGGCCGGCCGGTCCTTGCGCTACCTGGTTCCGGACGCGGTGGCGGCGTTCATCGAGCGACAGGGACTGTACCGGAGGCGCCGATGATTTCGGCCCTCGGCGGGGCTTGACCCGGGAGCGCTCCGATGGCTCGTGTGTTCGTGCTCGACGCCATGGCGCTCGCCTATCGGGCCTACTACGCGTTCATCCGCCGGCCGCTCGTGAACTCGCGGGGCCAGAACACTTCGGCGATCTTCGGCTTCGCCAACACGGCGCTCAAGATTCGCCGTGAGGAGGCCCCGGACTTCTGGGCCCTGGCCTGGGACGGCCCGGGGCCCACGTTCCGGCACCGCCGCTACCCCGATTACAAGGCGACGCGCAAACCGATGCCCGCCGATCTGCTGGCGCAGATCGAGCCAATCGAGGAGCTGGCACAGGCGCTCGGCCTGCCGGTGATCGAGGTCCCTGGCATGGAAGCCGACGACGTGATGGCCACGCTGGCGCGCCGCGCCGAGCGGGAGGGGCACGAGGTGGCGCTGGTCACCGGCGACAAGGACCTGCTCCAGCTCGTGACCGACCGGGTCCGCCTCCTGGCCCCCGCCAGCCGCGGAGAGGAGTACCAATGGGTGGACCGCGCGGTGGTCCACCAGAAGTGGGGTGTGGCGCCGGAGCAGATCCGCGACGTGCTCGCGCTGATGGGCGACGCGAGCGACAACGTGCCGGGAGTGCCGGGAATCGGCCAGAAGACCGCAGTCGAGCTGATCGCCCGGTTCGGCTCGATCGACTCGCTGTACGAGCGACTCGACGACGTGGAGCGCGAGTCGGTGCGCGAGAAACTGCGGGCGCACCGCGACCAGGCGCTCTTGTCCCGCGAGCTGGTGACGGTGCGGACCGATTGCGACCTGCCCCAGCGCTGGGACGACCTGCGGGTGGCGCCGATCCGGCGCGAATCGTTGCTGGCGCTGGCGCGACGCTACGAGATCGTGCGCCTCGAACGCATCGCCTCGGAGCTGGGCGTCTCCGACCACGAGGCGGGGCGGCCGGCGGCGGCACGGCCGACGGAGCGCCACGGCACGGCGGCCGAAACCCCCGCCGAAGGCGTGAGGCTCGCAGCGGACCGAGCCGCTCGCGGGCCGGAGCCTGCCCAGGCCGCGCCGCCCCGCGAACCGGGGCCCGAGTCACCCGCCGCGACCTTCGGGTCGCTCGACACTCCAGCTGCGGCCATCGAGTCGGAGCCGCCGCGGGCCGCGGAGGCAAAGACCCGGCCGAACGACCCCGCGCCGTCGCGAGCCGCCGCCCCATCCCCGGCGGCCCAGAGTTCTCTCGAGCTGTGGGCCACGGCCGGCCAGGGTGGTCCTTCGCTCGAGACGCTAACCCTCGAGAGCCTGGCGCAGCGGCTCCACGAGGTGCGGGCACGAGCCCTTCATGGGTTGGCCTTGCTCCCGGTGGCCGCGTCGGGAGATCCGCGCCGCGCTCCACTGGTCGGCCTGGCTCTCGCCGCACGCGACGGCACCGCCTGCTATCTGCCCCTGGCGCATACCTCGGGCCCCAACTTCGCGCTCTCCCGGGTACGGGAGTGGCTCGCGCCAGCGCTCGCTGATCCGACCGTGCCCAAGTTTGGGGAGGACTTGAAGTGGGACGCGCATCGCCTTGAGAACGTGGGCCTTCCGCTCGCTGGGCTGGTTTTCGACCTGCACCTGGCCTCGTTCGTCTGTGATCCGGTGCGACGCCACGATCTGGAGGCCCTGGCGCGCGATTTCCTGGGGGAGGCGCTTCCTCCCTTCGAGCCGCCGCCGCCGCGCGGGCGGTCCCCGGCCGGCCCGGGGGCGCTGCTCGTCGATCAGGTGGCGGGTGTAGCCGAGCGCCGGGTCGCTGCGGTTTTCGAGCTCGCCGAGCGGTTGCGTGGCCAGCTCGAATCCCGCGAGCAATGGGGGCTCTACGAGACGCTCGAGCACCCGCTGATCCCGGTGCTCCTCGACATGGAGCGCACCGGCATCCGCGTCGACCTGGCGGTGCTCGGCGCCCAGGCCGCGCGGGCCGGCGAGGAGATCGAGCGGCTGCGCGGCGAGCTGCTCGCCCTGGCGGGGGAGGATCTGAACCTCGAGAGCGGCCCGCAGGTGGCGCGCGTGCTGTTCGAGAAGCTCAAGCTCAAGCCCCGTGGCCGGACGCCGGGGGGAGCGCTCTCGACTCGCGCCGAGGTGCTCGAGGAACTGGCGGCCTCGCATCCGTTCCCGGCTCGGCTGCTGGAATACCGCCTCCTGACCAAGCTCAAATCGACCTACCTCGATGCCTTGCCGGAGGTCGTCGACCCCCGGGACCAGCGCGTGCACACGTCCTACGAGCAGGCGGGGGCCGCCACCGGCCGGCTGTCGTCGAGCAATCCCAACCTCCAGAACATCCCGATGCGCACGCCGCAGGGCCGGGAGATCCGGCGCGCCTTCGTCGCCCCTCCCGGCGCGGTGCTGGTCGGCGCGGATTACTCGCAGATCGAGCTGCGGGTGATGGCACATCTGTCGGGGGATGCTCGATTGATCGAGGCCTTCCACGGCGGCGAGGACGTGCACGCCAGCACCGCGCGCCAGATCTTCGGCGTGACCGGGGAGCTCGATCCGGCGCTGCGCGCGCGCGCCAAGATCGTGAACTTCGGGATCATGTACGGCATGGGCGCGCGGAGCCTCTCGCAACAAATGGGGATCGGGCTCGCCGAGGCGCAGGAGTTCATCGCCGGCTACTTCGGCGTGTACGGGCGAGTGCGCGAATACCTGGACGCCACCGTCGAGCAGGCGCGACGCCTCGGCTACGTCCAGACGCTGCTCGGGCGTCGCCGGTACCTGACGGGGCTCGCGAGCCCCCACGGGGCCGAGCGTTCGCTGGCGGAGCGGGTGGCGGTGAACACGCCGATCCAAGGCTCGGCCGCCGATCTCATGAAGCTGGCCATGATCCGCGTCCACGGCGCCTTGAAGCGGCGGTGGCGCTCGGCTAGATTGCTGCTGCAGGTGCACGACGAGTTGCTGCTGGAGTGCCCGGCCGAGGAGGCCGATGCGGTGTCCGAGACGGTGCGCGCCGAGATGGAAGGGTGCTTCGCGCTGAAGGTACCATTGACCGTCTCCTTGGGGCGCGGGGCGACCTGGCTCGATGTCCACTGACAAGCCGCGTCGGGCGAACCCGGGCGACGGGCGGTTCATCCTCGGATTGGTGGGACGGGCGGGCAGCGGCAAGACCACGGTCGCCCGGGCCATCGCCGCCGACGGCGGCGCCTTGATCGAGGCCGACACGATCGGCCACCAGGTGACCGATCAGGATCCCGAGGTGCGCGAGGCGTTGGCCGCGGAGTACGGCGCCGGCGTCTATCGCCCCGACGGAAGCCTCGACCGAGCCCGCGTGGCGGCTCGCGTGTTCGGTGATCGCGAGGCCCGCGCCCGGCTGGATCGTTTGGTCCACCCCCGGATCCTCGAGCGCATCGCGCTCCGGCTGGACGAGCTGCGACGGGCCGACCATCGGGGGGTGGTGGTGGTCGACGCCGCCTTGATGCTCGACTGGGGGCTCGAGCGCTCGTGTGACGCGGTGCTGGCCGTGGTCGCGCCGGAGCGGGACCAGGTGACGCGCCTCACGCGTTCGCGCGGCTGGACCGAGGCCGAAGCGCGGGCGCGCCTGGCGGCACAGAGGACCAACGAGGCCTACGCGGCCGCGGCCGACGGCACACTGGAGAATCGGGGCTCGGTGGCGGACCTGGAGCGGACGGCCCGCGCGCTGGTGGCGCGGATGATGGCCGAGCGTGCCGTGCTTCGCGGCTCGGCGACGGAGAACGGATGCTGACCACGAGTGAGCTGCACAAGCGGCTGGACCAGGCGCGCCACACGCTCGAGGACCTGCGGAGGTACCTTTGACGTCGAAGGGCGCCGAGCGGAAGCCGCGGCCCTCGAGCAGCGCATGGGCGAGCCCGGGTTCTGGGACCGGCCCGATGAGGCACAGAAGACTGTCGCACAGTTGAAGCGCGCCCGGCGGACGGTGGAGGACTGGAGTCTCCGCGACCAGGCGCTCGCCCACCTCCACGGGATGCTCGAGCTGGCCGAGGCGGAAGGGGACGAAGAACTGCTGAAGGAGCTGGCCCGCGAGCTCGAGGGCGTGGAAAAGGGGATCGCGGACCTCGAGCTCAAGAGCTTGCTGTCGAACGAGCACGACCGACTGGCGGCACTGGTCGCGATCCACCCGGGCGCCGGCGGCACCGAGTCGCAGGATTGGGCCCAGATGCTGTTCCGCATGTACCTTCGCTGGGCCGAGCGCCACGGTTTCACGGCCAAGGTCCTCGATCTCCAGCCCGGCGACGAGGCCGGCCTCAAGGACGCGACGGTCGAGATCCACGGCGAGTACGCCTACGGGCACCTCAAAGGGGAAAGCGGCGTGCACCGTCTGGTGCGAATCTCCCCCTACGACGCCGCGCAGCGCCGCCACACGTCGTTCGCCTCGGTGTTCGTGTACCCGATGGTGGACGAAACGATCACCGTGGACATCGCGCCCGGCGACCTGCGCGTGGACACCTTCCGCGCCAGTGGAGCGGGGGGGCAGCACGTCAACAAGACCGAGTCCGCGGTGAGGATCACCCATTTGCCTACCCAAATCGTGGTCCAGTCCCAAGCCGAGCGCAGCCAGCACCGCAACCGCGAGAACGCGCTGCGCATCCTGCGCTCGCGCCTGTTCCTCCACTACCAGGAGCAGGAGCGGATCAAGAGCCAGGCGATCGCGGCGCCCAAGAAGGAGATCGACTTCGGCAGCCAAATCCGGTCGTACGTGCTGCAGCCGTACACCCTGGTGAACGACCATCGCACCGATCTCAAGGTCGGGGACGTCCACGCAGTGCTGGACGGCGACCTCGACGTCTTCATCGATGCCTACCTCAAGCGGAAGGAGCGCTGATGCTGCCCCGACACATCTTCCGTGAGTACGACATCCGCGGCCTGCACGAGACCGAACTGACGGATGCGCTGGCCGAATCCGTGGGGCGGGCGTTCGGCACCCTGGTGCGTCGCGAGGGAGGGAGCCGAGTGGCGCTGGGCCGCGACGTACGCCCGAGTGGCGCGCGACTCGCCGCCGCCGTCGAGCGCGGCCTCACGGCTTGCGGCTTGGCCGTGGATCGGCTCGGGGTGGTCCCCACGCCGGCGCTCTACTACGCGGTCGCCGCCGACGGCCGCGACGCCGGCCTGCAGGTCACCGGCAGCCACAACCCGCCGGAGTTCAACGGCTTCAAGATGACCGGACGGGCGCGACCGATCTTCGGTCGCGACATCCAGACCATGCGCGAGCTGATTGAGGAGGGCGGGCTGGCGAACGCCGGCGCGGCGCCGGCTGGCTCGGTCACGGAGCGGCCGATCCTCGAGGCTTACCGCTCCGAGCTGGTCGAGCGGTTGCGGTCACGGGTGGGCCTCAAGGTGGTGATGGACTGCGGCAACGGCTGCGCCGGGGCGGTGGTTCCCGAGACCTTCGAACGCATGGGCCACCGCGTGATCGCGTTGTTCGCCGAGGCCGACGGGCGGTTCCCGAACCACCTCCCCGATCCCACCGTCCCGGCGCTGCTCCAGGACCTGATCCGAGAGGTGCGACGCACCGGCGCCGACCTGGGGATCGGGTTCGACGGCGACGCGGATCGCATCGGAGCCGTCGACGGCCAGGGTCGCATCGTCTTCGGCGACCAGCTGCTCGCCCTCTTCGCGCGCGACGTCCTCGAGCGGTTGCCGGGCGCCGAGATCCTGTTCGACGTGAAGTGCTCGCAAGGGCTGATCGAGGACATCGTGGCCCACGGCGGCAAACCGGTCATGTGGAAGACCGGTCATTCGCTGATCAAGAGCCGCCTGCTCGAGACCGGTGCCCCGCTGGCCGGCGAGATGTCGGGACACATGTTCTTCAAGGAGGGCTACTACGGGTTCGACGACGCCTTGTTCGCCGCCGGCCGCCTGCTGCGCTACGTGGGGTCGACCGGGCGGTCGCTGGCCGAGCTGGTGGACTCGATTCCCCGCTACCATGCCACCCCGGA
>DASXTP010000026.1:0-19941 GCA_036505355.1 Candidatus Eiseniibacteriota bacterium
GGTTCAAGAGCGAGAACCGGTCGCTCCTGCTCGACGCGACGAGCCTCGCCGACCTCGTGCGCGTCGTCGGGCAGCGGATCAGGTACTACAACGGTCGGCGACGTCACTCAGCACTCGGGAATCAGGCTCCGCTGGCCTGGCGGGCGAGCCAGAAGCCAGGGGGCTGACCACAAGAAAAGGCGGTCGACGCTGTCCAATAGATGGGGTGCACCCCCCTGGTACCATGCTGATTGCCGGTGAAACCCTCGCTCCCGAGCAAAAGGCCCTCGTGTTCATGGTGGATGCCCACGCCCGGCGCTACTTGCTGTCGACGCGCGTCCGACCCTATCTCGAGGCAGGCCTCGGGATCTACATGGTTGACTTCGAGAAGATTCAGACCGGTGGCGCGGCCTCGTTCGCCAACCTGGGGTCCAACCTGGGTGTAGGGCTCGATGTTCCGGTGGAGGAGGGAAGCGGATTTCGCTTGGGCGCGGCAATCCACTATCCCAAGATCCGGGCGAATGTTATTGGGGGTGACTAGGAGTCCCTCAAGTATTTCGCAGGGAGCTTTGCCTTGTGGTTCAAGCCGAGGCGGCCATGAGTCGTCCCGCAAGGAGATTGACGATCGCGAGGGCCGCCCTCCGCGCCTCGATCCCGATCGCGTGGAGTCTGTTGCTCGCTCCTGGGCTCGGGCACGCCGCTACCACGGGCATGCTGAAGGGCAGCGTGCTTGCGAGTGAAGGCGACACGAGGCTCATCGGGGCAGCCGTATCGCTCGGGCGCTCGGGCCTCTCGACCGTGACCGACTCCAGCGGCCGCTTCGCGCTCCTGATCGTGCCGACCGGGCGCTATCGGCTGCACGTGTGGCTCCCGGGTCACCCGGAAGCGGTGCTCGAGGACGTAGTGGTGTGGCCGGATCTCGAGACCGAGGTGGTCCTTCGCCTCACGGCAACAAATGAAGGTGAGATCGATGTCACGGCGCACCGCGCCTCCGCGGTGACCGCCGGGGCGACGGGCACGGTGCGGACGCTCACCCGAGCTGATCTCCTGAGGAGCACGGCGCGCGGTCTCGAAGACGCGGCGGCGCTCATGCCCGGAGTGGAAGCCGTGCCGCGCGGCGCGCTATTGGAGGAATCCGCCACGCCTTCGCTGCTCATACGCGGGGGCGCGCCCCATCAGACAGGATGGTGGATCGATGGGGCTCCGCAGCCCGATCCCTCGCTCGCGATGAGCACCACGCTGCCGCCGTTCGGCGTCGTCGAGGGCCTCATGGTGGCGCCGGGCGGCTTCAACGCCGAGTACGGCGGTGCCGCGGGGGGCATCGTCCACGTGATCACCCGCGACGAGGACGAGCGGCCCTTCGGCGCGAGCGAGGTGGTGAGCGACGCGGCGGCGGGACGCTGGATCGGGACCGACCGCTACGATCACAACGTCTACGAAGCTTCGATCGGAGGACCGCTGCGCCCGGGCGACGATCGGGTGACGTTCTTCCTCGCCGGTGAGAGGCGCTGGCGCGGAGACCGGTCGCCGGGCTTCGTCGCCGACCCGCAGGTCGCCGGCTTCGCGGGCGGGCCGTCTCTCACCTTCGACGACGGACGCCAGCCCCTCAACGGACTCGCCGGCTGGACCTGGCTCGGGCGCCTCGCGTGGCGCCCGGGGCCGAGAACGCGAGTGCGGTTCGGCACGCTCGGCGCCGCGGACGACTGGGGGCTGTTCACCCAGTCCTTCCTGTTCGACCCCGAGCACATGCCTCGGGAGGAGGATCGCTCGCTCCGGGGTTTCGCCTCGCTGGACCTGACGCCGAGTCCGCGGACGCTGTGGTCGGCCGCGGTGGGCTGGGCCGAGCGCGAGCGCAAGAACGGCGATGGGGCACACTTCGACGACGTGCGCGCCTACTCGCGACCTGGTGGCAACCCCAGGTTCGATCTTTCGGTTCCCTACTTCTGGGAGACGGGCCACGTCCGCGACCTCTACCAGCGCCTCAAGGCCTCGACCTGGAGCTTCGCGGCCAGCCTCACCCGCCAGGTCCATCCGGCGCATCAGGTCAAAGCCGGCCTCGACGTCCAGCGCCATGCGCTGCGTGTCTACGAGGCCAGCCCCGTCTCGTTCTTCTACGATTCGTACGGGAATCTGGTGGATGGCGTCTACGGCGGCTACGGCTTCGACGCCTTCGGGGAAGCGGAAGTGGACGGCGGTTTCGCCGGTCCGCGCCATCCGACGGCGCTCGCCGGATGGGCCCAGGACCGGTGGCAGCGCGGGCGCTGGGTGGTGAACGGCGGCTTGCGGCTCGAGTCGTTCGACGGCGACGGGCGTTTCCTGGATCCCGTCAGCGGCCAGCCAATCGAGGATTCCTGGCACACGCACCTCTCGCCGCGCCTGGGTGCGAGCCTCGAGGTTCGGCCGGGTACGGCCGTGCGAGCGCACGCGGGCCAGTTCGTGCAGCCGCGGCCTTACGCGCTCGACGCGGCCTCGTCGGAGCCCGAGCGCGCCGCGGCCGTCGAGCTTGGGGCGACGAGGTCCTTCGACGACCGCCTGAGCCTGGACGCATGTCTCTATTACCGGCGCATCGCGAACTACGTCGAGACCAACCCGCCGGTGGGCCCCGGAAGCCGGCCGGCCGGCGGGCCCGGCACGTGGCGCGCCTTCGACATCGCACGGCCTGCCACGATCCAGGGCTTCGAGCTCCAGGCGGCAGCCCGCCCCGCGCGGCTCCTCTCGGGATGGGTGAGCTACGCCCTGTCGAAGGCGGAGGGGGTCTTCGATGACGGCCAGCGCAACATCGCCTGGCAAGCCACGTCGCCGCCAACTTCCCGCCTCCCGCTCGACTTCGATCGACGGCACCGGCTCGCCCTCGGCGCCGATGTGCGCTGGGGTCACGGAGAGGGGCCGCGTATCGCGGGGGTTGCTCCCCTCGCGAACGCCGGCCTCCAGGTGCTGGTTCGCGCGGCCTCCGGGGCGCCCTACACGCCTACCTACGTGTACGACGAAGTCACGCTGGCCGCGGTCGCCCCGCTGCCGTCCGGTGAGACCAACTCGCGACGGACACCGTGGACCTCAACGGTGGACGTAACGGCCAGCCGGCGCTTCGGCGTGCACGGGCTCGATCTCGACGCCACCCTTTGGATGCTCAACCTGCTCGACCACCGCAACCCGCGCACCATCTATTCGGGGACCGGCTCGCCGTACACCACCGGCTTCCTAGCGACCCCCGACGGTCAGGCGTACCTCGACAATGCCAGCTCGCAGGGCCTGGACGGGGGGGCGCTCTATCGGCTGGCCGAGAGCCGGCCCGGCTTCTTCGACGCCCCGCGCATGCTGCGCCTGGGGCTGCGCGCCAGCTTTTAGCTTCCCGCGCCGAGAGGCGGGTTCGCCGCTCTCGTTAGGCGTCATCCCTCCCCCGCCTCCCTGCGCCGCGATGGCGGGCTCGCCACGACCACCGCGCTCCGACTGACCGGGGTGCCCACGCGGCCGCTTTCCCCGGCCACGGCGTTTCCTCCTATGAGGGCGACCACCTTGAAGGCCGCCCCAGAGCCGATGTCGTTCAGGCGTCACATAGGAGGCCTTCATGCGTTCGCTATTCAGATTTGGAATCGCCACAGCCCTCGCCCCGAACGCCTCGCACGTCGAAGGCAGGATCGGACCGGGGGCGCTGTACGTCATCGAAGTTCCCGACAACTGGAACGGCGAGCTGGTGGTGTGGGTCCACGGCTACACCCCGCCGGTTCTGCCGGTCACGCTGCCCGACGTTCCGCTGCGCGGCTTCTTGCTCTCCCAGGGCTTCGCGGTCGCGGCGTCGAGCTTCTCCGAGAACGGCTACGCCGTGCCGGAGGCGGTGCGGCAGACGCACCAGCTCAACGGGATCTTCGCCAGCCGATGCGGGAGGCCGAGCCGCACCTACCTGATCGGCGTCTCGCTGGGGGGCATCATCGGGCTTCAGTTGATCGAGAAGTTTCCCCAGCAGTACGACGGGGCTTTGCTGGCCTGCGGAGTGGTCGGGGGTACCAAGGCGGAAGTGAAATACATTGGCGACGTCCGCGTGCTGTTCGATTACTTCTATCCTGGCTGCCTCGGCGGAACGATCACGGACGTTCCCGATGAACCGTTCACCCCGAACGTCCAGAACAAGATCCTGCAGTGTGTCGGCGCACACCAGGAACGGATTCCGCCGCTCGTATGCCTGGCCGGGCTGCCAGGGGCCAACGGGACCGAGTTCGTGACCTCGCTGGTGACGGCGATCGGGTTTCAGTGGATGGGTGGGGAGGACCTCTTCGACCGCACCCACCATCACCAGCTCTACGACAACGACCACGTCGTCTACCGCTGCCCGCTGCTTCCCGACGCCGTGAACGACGCCGTCAACGCGGGAGTGGTTCGGTATTCCTCGACTCCATCCGCCGAGAACTTCATGCGTCATTACTACGAGCCCACCGGGAACATTCAGGTGCCGCTGCTCACGCATCACACCACGCGCGATCCGGTGGTGCCGCTGTGGCACGAAGACCTGTTCCGGGCCAAGGTGGAGGCGGCCGGCAAGTCCCATCTGCTCCTGCAGCGGACCCGGGATGCCTACGGTCACTGCAATTTCCAGGAACCGGATCTGCCGCTGGCCTTCTTGGACCTGGTGGGATGGGTGCGCACGGGGCAGAAGCCGCCGGTGCTGTGAGGGCCGAGGGCGGGGACCGCATGCCTCAGGCGTGGGGCTCCGCCGCCCCGTTGCGGTCGGCATTCCATCGCCGAGCGCAGGACGGGGTCGGGGGCGGTCGGGCGTCGGACCCATCCCGCCGCTGGTATGGGGGCGACGGAATCGAGCCTGCTCCGCCGCCGCGGAGCGGGTTCACGCGAAGCGGGAGACCAAACGATGTCGAGCATGACTGCGGCAGACCACAGAACGACCGTTCCGGGGGTCCGAGGACAGTGCTACGCTCGGGGCGACGAGACGCGAAGAAACGCCCTGGCGGTAATACGTGCGAAGGTCGCGAGCAGACTTCGTGGGAAGCGGGGATCATCGCATGGATTCTCCGGTCATCTTGGGTTCTGACCGATCGCCGACGGCCCAGGAGACCTTGGCTGAGCTGCGCACAGTCGCTGCCACGGCTCCGGGCTCGGCCTCGGCGTGGACATGGTTCGCTTCACCCCTTGCTGCGTGGCTGGCAGTCATTGCCCAGGTGGCCTCTCCACCGATCGTCTGTGCCGGCTGGCAGACCTTTTCGACCGCCAACGGTCTCGCTGGAAACCAGGTTCTCTGCATGGCCGCGGACCGCGAAGGCACTCTCTGGTTCGGCGCCAACGGCTACCTGAGCCGCTATGACGGTGCCACGTGGACCACCTTCGGTCCCCACGAATTGCCCGGCGTCGTTCTCTCGCTCTTTGAGGACCGCTCGGAACGACTCTGGATCGGGACCAACGGAGGGCTCGCCCGCTCGGACGATCCGGGTCACATGCATATGCGGCCGGTTGCTTCATGGCGGGTCGAGGACATCGCCGAGGGCCCCGACGGCCGTGTCTGGTTCGTCAACTCCTTTGGGCTGCTCGTCTACGACGGGGAGAGCTGGGTCGAGCATCCCGTGTCGGACGATCTGCGGTGGTCGATACCCCAAAGGATATCTGTGGACGACATGGGCGTCGTGTGGATCGGCACACTGAACGAAGGCCTCGAGCGCTTCGACGGTACGAGCTGGTCCAGAGTTGATTCTCCGGACGGCCCTGGGCGCGTCCCCGTGTTCGACGTCTGGCACGCACGCGGCGACACGGTCTGGTTCGCTACCGGCTCTGGTGCCTATCGGTATGCGGGCGGCGCCTGGACTCGGTATGGCCGCGAGCAGGGAATGGCGTCGGATGAGATCCGAGGAATTACAGGAGATGGTTTCGGCAACATCTGGTTCGCACGATATGGCATGAGCCGGCTGCGGGGAGACGTAATCACCAACTTCGGGTACGCCGATGGATTGCCCGAAGGCTACTCGTCTGTCCTCGTCGACCGCTCCGGCAATGTGTGGTTCGCGGGGGACGGCGCGATCCGATTTGATCAGACGCGGCTGAAAGTTTTCGGGCCCGCCGACGGACTGCTGAGCCAGTACACGCATGTCGTCCTCTCGCCGCCCCGGGGGATTCCCTGGGCGATGATCGAGGGCGGTGGAGCCGCGCGGTTCGACGGAAGGACGTGGAGGGTCTTCACCACCGCCGACGGGCTCGCCGGCAATCAAGTGGCCGACGTGTTCCAGGATCGAAGCGGTTTCTTCTGGTTCAGTACCCGGGAGGGAGTAACGCGCTGGGACAGCGCCTCGGATTACTGGCAGAGCTTCGATACATCCCACGGGTTGGGCTCCAATTGGACCTGGTGGGTCTACCAGGATCGCCCCGGCAGGATCTGGGCGCTCACGAGGGAGGGCATCAGTCTCTACCTAGGAGATGCCTGGCGGACCTACACGCGTGCGGACAGCTTCGCCGGCGCGCGGTTCGCCAGCGGGTGGGGCCACGACATTCAGGAGGACGCCGACGGCACGCTCTGGGTGGCGACGTGGGCGGGATTGAGCCGATTTGATGGCACCTCCTGGAGGACGTTCGGGCTGGCGGACGGCCTTCCCGACACCGTGGTCAACTCGGTGACCAGGGATCGGGATGGGATCCTGTGGGCCGCGACGGACAAGGGACTTGCGCGTTTCGATGGCTCGACCTGGCAGACCCTGGGGAAGAAGGACGGGCTGGCCAGCGATTTCACCTGGGACCTCCTGGTTCACAGTTCAGGAGATTTGTGGGTCGTCAATGCACCAGGGGTCAGCAGACTCCACGGGTCGACGTGGACAAACTATTCCTCCTCGGATGGCCTCGCCGACGATCATGTCTCGGGGCTGTTGACGGAGGATGGCGCCGGCAACGTCTGGGTTCCAACCGATCATGGAGCCTCGTGGTTCGACGGCGAGCGCTGGCGGTCCTACTCGCGCGGCGAGGGACTCCCGGCCGACGGCGTGACATGGTGGGTGGTCGAGGATCGCCAGGGTGGTATCTGGTTCAGCAGTGATCGAGGTGTCGCCCTGCTTGAGCCGGACCGGGTCCCGCCCCGGGCCGTTATCGTCTCGCGCCCGCCGAACGCCTTCGCCTCGCGCAGCGCCGAGCTCTACGCCGTAGCGGCATTCGGAGAGCCGTCAGTCGAGTTCTCCTTCGTCCTGGATGGCGCGGCTTGGTCTCCCTGGTCGATCAACAGCTCCTGGAGCGGCAGCGGCCTCGTCGACGGTGCGCACCGACTTGAGGTCCGGGTGCGTGATCGTGTCGGCAACGTCTCGCCCCCGACCAAAGCCGTGTTCGAGATCGACGCCACGCCTCCCGTGGGCCTACTCGAATCGCCCGTGAACGCGGGGATCCTGAAAGGGTCGCTCGCGGTGCGCGGCACCGCTGCCGACCCGCGGTTCAAGGATTATCGCGTCCAGATCCGCCCTGCTGGCGCGACCTCCTGGGATAATGCGACGCTGTTGACCGAATCATCAGCGCCAGTCTCCGGCGGCTTGCTCGCAACCTGGGACACCTCGTTGCTGCCTGATGGGAACTACGAGCTCCGTCTCGCGGTCTCCGATACGCTGGGGCTGACCGGCACGACCCAGGTCACGGTAATCGTGGACAACCATGCCCCCTTCGCCGAGCAGACCGCTCCGGCCAGGGTTTCTGCAATTTCAGGAGGCGACATCTACACCACCAACCAGGAACTGCACCTCTACTTTCCGCCCCACGGCTTCGACCAGGACGCCGTCGTCTCGATTGTGCCGGAGGCGGCGCCCGATGCGTTCCCCTCGGGCGCGACCCGGGTGCTGCCCGGCTACGAGATCTCCTGGAGCGCAGCGTCGCTGGTGAAGCCCGCCACCCTTGCGTTCTCTACCGCGGGCAGGGCGTCGGCGCCGGGGACCCTCGCGATCTACTTCTCCTCGGACGGGAATGCCTGGCAGCGGCTCGGGGGAACCGTGGCGGAGGAGCAAGTGTCGCTGGCGGTGCGGGAGACGGGGCGTTACGCGCTCTATGCCGAGACGGCGGTGCCCAGCGGCGACCGCAGGCTCTCGGCCCTCTCCTTCACGCCGCGCGTGTTCTCCCCGGCGGGGACGTTCGCAAATCGGGAGGTAGGGATCTCCTTCACGCTCGGGCGCGCTTCCTCGGTGACGGTGCGGGTGTACAACCGGGCGGGGCGTCTGGTGCGCGAGGTGGCATCCGGCGATCCGATGGGGCCGGGGGCGAACTTGGTGCGCTGGGACGGGCGGGACCGCGAGGGCTCGGTGGTCACGGACGGGCTCTACCTGGTGACGGTGGAGGCGCTGGGGCAGACTCGGACCCAGACCCTGGCGGTGGTGCGGTAGTCGTCGCGGCGCGCGGTGCTGGGGAAGGGGTAGGTTAAACGGTGCCCGCACGTGAAGCCTGTGGACCCTGATCGTTGACCATGCCAGACGAAGAAGACCGGATCGACACCGAGCCCCAAACTCCACTCGGCTCGACCGCCGCGCTCCTGATCCGCGTGCGCGCCGGCGAGCCCGCGGCGCGTGAGCAGCTTGCGGCCCGGTACCTCACGTCGCTCAGGCGTTGGGCGCACGGCCGCCTGCCGGCGCGCGCCCGCGACCTGGTGGACACCGACGACCTCGTCCAGTCGACGCTGATGCGGGCGTTCAACAAGGTCGGCGAGTTCGAGCCGCGGCGCGAGGGGGCGTTTCTCGCCTACATCCGCCAGATCCTGCTGAACCTGATCCGGGATCAGGCTCGCCGAGGCCGCCGCCGGCCGGAGCACGTCGAGCTTCCCGACGACGTCGCCGCCAAGGATCGATCGCTGCTCGACGAGGTGATCGGAAGGCAGAACATGGATCGCTACGAACTGGCGCTGGCGCGACTTTCGGACTCCTACCGGGAGGCGGTGATCCTGAGAGTCGAGATGGGGTACCGCTACCGGGAGATCGCTGAGGGGATGGACCTTCCCACCGCCAACGCGGCACGCAAGCTGATCGGCCGTGCGCTGGTCCAGCTTGCGGAGCTCATGAGAGGCCACGATGGAACCTGAAATGAATCCCATGCTGGTGAGCGTCGCCGAAGCGGTGGCCGATGGAGTTCCGGTCGACTGGGAGGGCTTGATGGCCGCCGAGCCGGAGGTTGCGGAGCACCTGGGACTGCTCCGGCTCTTCGAGGGCATCATCGCCGCCCATCGCGATCTGGGCGCGCCGCCGCGTGGCCCGACAGCGCCGTAGGCAAACCCGCACTCGTGACGGTCGCCCGACTCCCACGGTAGCGGGCTCGCCACCCTCGCGTCCGCCCGGCGCCACGATCGAGCTTCCTCGCCCCGGCCATCTCGGCCGGGCAGCGCTGGCGCTGGCCGCGCTCTGGTCTTTGCTGTTCGCGCCCCAGCTCTTCTCCTCCAGGGCGTTCGTGATTGGTGACGCCTCCTCGATTCGCGCCTTCGCCGAGTTCTCGGCGGCCCGCTGGCTGACGCACCACGAGCGCACTCATTGGAACCCCTACATCTTCGCCGGGCTGCCCGCGACCGCGAGCCTTCAGGACAGCCGCCCGCAGTGGCTTCCGGACCGGTTGCTCGACGCCTTCGACGCCCTGCACCGGTTGCCCCACTTCCCGCCGCTCGCGATTCCGCTGGTCGTCCATCTCGCGGGGATGATCGCCATGGCCGGTCTGGCGCGGACGCTGTGGCGCGCCGGGACCCCATCGATGGTGTGGGCCGGAGTGGCTTGGGGGCTGCTGCCGGGCCTCCTGGTACCGCTTGCCTTCGGCCAGGACTGGCTCGTCATGTCGGGCTCGCTGATGCCGGTGATCCTGCTCGCCGTGATGGCCCGCGGCTCGGCGACCACGGTGGACGGGCGACTCCGTGCGGCCCTCGGCCTGTCGCTGGCCACCGCCTGCCTGCTGCTGGCCGCGCATCCGCAGATCATCGCGCTGATCATCCCCCTCGCGGCTGGGTTCGCGTGGCTTTCTGCCCATGGGCGTCCGGCCAGGCTGCTGGACCTCGGTGCCTCCGTTGGCGTCGGCGCCGCGATGTCGGCGGCCGTATGGTGGCCGGCCTACCTCTATAATGTGCACAGCGTCCGGGGCGCAGGCGAGGTGGTGCTCTCCGAGGTCGGACGCTGGAGCGCCGGGGCTCCCGATCTGGTCGCGCTGGCCTGGCCCTGGGCCGCCGGATTCGGCGGCCGGACGTATTGGGGTGGCCTCGGGGGCACCGACTTCCCGCAGTTCGTCGGCAGCGCGGTGTTCGCGCTCGCGCTGCTGGGGCTTTCGCGCCGCGATCGGAGCGGCGGTGCGGCCCTGTTCCTTGCCGGAACCGCCCTGCTGGCCTCGCTGCTCGCGCTCGGCATGCGGCTCGGCTCGTTCTATCAATGGATCTACGCCCACGTGCCCCTGTGGTCGAGCTTTCGGGTCGCGATCCGCATCCTGGTCGTGACCCAACTGGCGTTCGCCCTGTTGTCGGCCCGCGGGCTCGAGCGCCTCGGGGAGCTGATCGGTCGGGCACCGCGGCGCTGGATCGCTACGGCGGCCGGCCTCGCAGCCATGGGCCTCCTGTTCGCCGCCTTGCTGCGTTGGGGGTTCCTGCGCGAGACCTACGCCCAAGCCGTGTATCAGTCCCGGCCGCACATCGCGGCCGCCATCGCAGACGAGGCGCTGCGGGGCGCGTCGTTCGATCTGGCCTGGCGCGCGCTCTTGGTCTCGGTGTTGGTGGCCGTAACCGTTACAGGCGTTCGGGTGCCGCGGTGGCGACCGTGGGCGGCCGCGGCGACCATCTGCCTGCTGGCGCTCGACCTCGGTGCCGTGAGCGTGCCCTTTCTCCTGCGCGCAAGCGGACCGCTCGCCCGCATCGAGAAGCCCCCGCTCCCCTTGATCGCGCGGCTGGCCGAGCGCGAGCCCAAAATCCGGGTGCTCGACGTGAGCCGCGAGCGGATGTTCGGGAACGACTGGATTAGGTGGCGGGCTCACTCGCTCACCGGCAACCACCCGGCGGTGCCGCGGATCTGGGACGACTTGAGGCGCGCCCAGTTGACGCGGAGCTATCCGGTACTGTGCGGGCTCGCGGTGGGCTATCTGGGAGGGGCGGAGATCGGGCCGCCGGATACCGCGCTGTTCGACCGCGCGGGTCTCGACGAGACGAGCCGGATCCCGGTGTGGAAGTTGAAGCGAGCCCTGCCACGCGCCTACGCGGTCTCCAACGTTGGCTGGCTCGAGAACGACCGCACCGTGCTGGCGGCGCTCGCGACCCCAGATCTCGATCCGCGGCGCGATGTGTTCACGACCGAGGACGGCATCGCCGGTCGCTATCCAGGTTCTTCGAGCTGCCGCATCCGCTGGCTCGAGGACGAGCCCGATCACCTCGCCCTCGAGACCGTGGCCGACTCCGCTTCCTTTCTCGTCGTCGCCGACACCTGGTTTACCGGCTGGCACGCCACGATCGATGGCCAGCCCGCTCCGATCCATCGAGTTCAGCATCTGCTGCGGGGCTTCGTGCTGCCCGCCGGGCGGCATCGGCTGCGGCTGACGTACGAGCCCGAGGGCTGGCGGGCGAGCGTGATCTGGGCGCGGGGGGCGTGGCTCCTGTGGATCGCGGGGGCGGTAATCGCAGCGGCTCGGGGGTTCCGGCGGGATCGCGAGGTCGACCCACGATCCGGCTCAGCATGATCCAGAGGCGTCGATCGGGTTCCGCTCAACGAGCCGTGGCGTTCCCTCGCGCCGTCGATCGGTGCCGCCACCAAAGCAGCAGAATCGTCTTCGCCATGCGCGCCCCCTGCTTGACGAAGCCGGGCAGCGTGCCCAGGCTCGAGGAGCCGGGCTGCGCGGTCCAGGTGGTCGGCACCTCCTCGATGGTGGCGCCGGCTTCTTGCAGGAGCAGCAGCAGCTCCGCGTCGAAGGCGAGATCGCTCACTCGCGAGGCGGCGAGGTAGCCCGGGAGGAAGCGGCGGTGAAAGATCTTGATGCCGCACTGGATGTCGCGAAATTTGAGCCCCAGTAGGCCGCGCACCAGGGCCGCGAACAGGCGGCCGGCGACCTCGCGACCCGCGGTCCGTCCGATCACGCGGCTCTCGGGCAGCCAGCGCGAGCCGATCGCGGCGCCGCTCCGGGCCGCCGCGGCCAAGACCCGCTCGATGTCCTCCGGCGGCGTGGCCAGATCGGCGTCGACGAAGCCGACGAACTCGCCGCCGGCTCGTGCGAATCCCACCCGCACCGCGCCTCCCTTGCCGATCGGGTCGGGGACGTCGATCAAGGTGATGCCTCCGCCGTCCTCAGCGACGCGGCGCGTGATCGCGGCGGTGTCGTCCGAGCACCGGTTGGCGACGACGATGAGCTCGACCTCGGGGCCCAGCGCCTCTCGGTAAGTGCGAAGCGAGCGCTCGATGCGGGTCGATTCGTTGTGGGCGGGGACGACCAGCGAGAGGCGCATGGGTCGTCGATAGTACACGCGCGGCCGGCTGGGCCGTGCGGCGGAAGACGCTCAGAAGCTCACGGCCGCAGCGCCAATCCGGCAGGCGCTCTGCCGAGCCAACCCGATGCTCGAGAAACGGTCGCCGACCCGGGGCCTCGCGGAGCCGAGGTTTCCCGGTAGGACCGGTAGACCAGGCGAAGCGGCGGGAAGGT
Organism: Candidatus Eiseniibacteriota bacterium; assembly: GCA_036505355.1. Lineage (GTDB taxonomy): Bacteria > Eisenbacteria > RBG-16-71-46 > RBG-16-71-46 > RBG-16-71-46 > WS-8. The sequence goes on from DASXTP010000026.1 coordinate 12,568, forward strand.
CGCGGTCGCGCTCTCACCGGCGGCGTCGTACACCGTCGCGCGCAGGCCGCGGTATTCGACATCGAGGTACGTGACGTTGACGTCGATCACCGTGGGCACCGCCGGCGGATAGATTCCAAAACGGAGCAACTGCTCACCCGAGCCACATTTGGTGGGCACCCCGAAGTAGGGCGACGATTTGTCGATTCGTGGGAACCCCGAACATTCGGGATAGTACGGATTCCAAGAGAAGAAGCCGTAGGCGAAGTAGCCCCTTTCTCCGGTCATCGGGCAGTCTTCCACGACCTTCGTGAGGCTAGCCGGCAGCCAAGCCGAGATGTCCAGCGTCTCGGTCCACTTGAGGCCGTTGCAGGAGTAATCCGCGAGTACCGAATCGGGGCGCACGATGATTCCCCGGATGATCGCGGCATCGACATTGAACAAAACGACCGAGATGTCTTCGAGGCCGTTGGGGTCCGCCACGACCACGTAGGGGCGTGGAGCCCCATCCAGCGCCACGTCGATCGGGGTGGAAGGCCACGAGGGCCCCTGGCGGATGATGCGCGGCGGCTCGTTCTTCGGCGGCGCCGCGACACTGGTGACGTTGACGACTTCGTCGCCACACGAGGCGCAAAGGCACGCAAGGCCGGCGAGTGCGCCGGTCCACTGGGTCCGACGAGGTAGGGCTCCTGGCACGGCAGCCTCACGATGGCTGAAAGGCTCACTCGGTCGCGGAGGTCCCTCTCCCTTCGGTCGGAGGGACTTTGAACCGGCCGGGGCGCGGAGGCAACACGAAAATGCCGCCATCGCCCGAGCGAATCACCGAAGCCCCAGATGCCCGAACAGGAACACCGATTCCGGATGCTTCCCGTAGGTGTCCCGCAGGCGTGCCGGCACCAGGGTGACAGTACCGAGCACGCCGATGCCGCCGACCGCGTGAACATCGTGCCAAAAGTCGTAGCGGTAGCCGGCCGACGCCTCGCCGACGACGAACGGCTGCCCGGCACGGGGCTCCGCCTCGGGGAATAGCTCGTCTTTTTCCACCCGCTCGAGCCGTGCGAGCAGCGTATGGGCGTCGGAGAGTTCGACCGTCGCTTCGGCATCGAACGCGTCGAGACGGCGCCCCGGGCGATTGCGATTGCGGCCCCAGGCGAGCATGCCCTGCCAGTGCCCGCCCCGCAGGCGGCCCTCGTAGATCGCCGAGGCGGTGGTGCGGTCCTGATCCACCTCGGGCTCGAGTTGTTCCGGGCTCTCGAGCCGCCCATAGCTCATCTGCAGCGCCCACGACGGCGTGGGGTTCACCGACAGCCGGAACGAGGGCGAGTCGAGTTTCGGCGACTCGATATTCCAACGGTCCTGGTCGGGTTCGCGGCCGTGAAATGTAGACGCCTCGACTTTCACCCCGTCCTGCACCGCGCCCAGGGTGACGACGCCGTACGAGATGTGTGTCGAGTCGAGCCAGTGATGCGTGATCGGCGCCTGGGGGAAGCTCATGCCGGAGAAGCGGTGCATGAACGCAGGCGGCCCCAGCGCCGGCTCACCCGGAAGCCCGGCATAGAGGTAGCAGGAGCGGTCGCCGGTTGCGATCCGGTAGCTGCCCGCCAGCTCCATGAAAAGATCGTGCGGATGCTGCCGGTCGATCAGCGGCCGTCGTCCGTCGGCGGTCTCGCCGGTCTGGAGCAGCAGGGGGTAGCCGTTCCGGCCGATGGTGGCAGGCTCGAGGGAAGCCATGACGCGCAGGCCGAGCCTCCCCGAGCCGAGCGGGCGCTGCGCCAGCCCCATGACCATGTTGGCGCTGTAGACCTTCTCGTCGCCGCGCGGCCCACCTTGACGGTCGTAGACGAGGTCGACCATGCCGTGAAGCATGAAGCTCCAGCCGCCGCGCATCACGTGGACTCCCCGGTGTTTCGCGGCCTCCGGCTGCCAGGCGGTCCCCGAGGCTTCGCGAGTCACCGAGTAGGGGCCGTACATGCCCGGGAGATGGAGGTGGTTTGGGTTCGCGCCGGGCGGGTGCTCGAGGTGCGCAGCATGCTCGACGTGCTCGGCATGGTCGCGATCCGTTCCGGCCATGCCCGGGTGGGAGGCAGAATCGGCCATCGCCCGGTGGGCCTGGTGCGGGTCGGCACCCGACCACGAGGGGCGTGGCGGCGCCGCCGTCAGCAACAGGAAGATGAAGAAGGCTCGACCCATCATGGCGCGGCGGTTCCTGGCAGGATATCGACCTTTGCGTTCACCGCTCCTCGAACGGTGCGGCGATGTGTCGCACCGGGCCATGTCCGGCGTGGATCGTAGTGACGCCGAGGTCGCGGAGCGTCTGCCAACTGCGCGCCACTGCTGCACGCACCTCGTCGGTGGCCAGGCCCTCGGGTGCGAGGTCGCCAACGAACGCGCGGCCCCCGTCCAGCACCAGCGTGATCGAGTCATCGGAATGGCCAGGCGTGTGGACGATCTCGCCCGCGATCCCGAACTGGGCGAGGAAGGCGCGGCTCTCGGCGCAGCGAATGACCAGGTTGTCGTGCATCGTGATCTCGGTGTAGCCGTCTTTCGGCTTGGTCCACCGCTTCAGGCGCGGGACTGCCTCCACCTGTTCTTCGGTCAGGATCAGGCGCATGCCCCGATTCTTCAAGTCCTGGGCCGCGCCCGCGTGGTCGGGATGATAGTGGGTCGCGAGCCCATAGCGAACCTCGGCCAGCGGGATTCCTTGGCGACCGAGGTTGGCGAGCAGGCGGCCCACCATGCCCGGCCAGCCGAGGTCGACCAGCAGCCGCGAGGTCCCGGCACTCACCACCCAGACGTTCGCCGAGCGGTAGCCGACGTTGACGATGGTGACCGAGCTGGGCGAGACCATGGCGGGACTCTATGCGAAGGGCCTTGATGAGGCGAGGTCCCCGCGTGGGTGGTCAGCCAGGCCGTCGACAGGGGTGGACGGGCCCCTACGCCGTAGTTACAATGTATTGTATGTCCGGGCTGCGGTTCGAGTGGGACCCTCGTGGTAGCCCACTGTTACCGGAGAGCGGACGAGGTTGTTCGAATCATCTCCGCTCGCAAGGCAACCCCGAAGGAGCGGGACTGTCTATAACCGAAGGTGGCGCAGATGAGAAGGGAATACGATTTTTCCAAGGGCCGGCGGAACCCCTACGCGAGGCGGTTGAAGCGTCAGGTGACCATCCGCCTCGAGGAGCAGACGATCCAGTACTTCAAGGGCTTGTCTCAGGAGTTAGGGATCCCATACCAGACGCTGATCAACTTGTACTTGCGCGACTGTGCGGCGACGCAGAAAAGACTGTCGTTTGCTTGGAAGTCGGTTCCCTGAGTCGTGGGCGCATGAGCGCCTGTGCCGGTGGATGTCAACTTGCCGGAAGGACGCGAGCGTGGGTTGACGCGGCGCCTGGCTGAACCGGAGTGTCACCTGCACACGGAGTGGGTCGAAACTGCTGGCCCGCGCCACTCCGTCGCGGGCGGGAGCTGCCGCTCCGTGGCATTCAGCCAGCGCGCGAGCCGCATGCGGTAGGCATTCCTCAGCGCCCGGTGGGTGCCGATCAGCTTGAGGATTGCCGTGATCGCTCCCGCGAGGACAAGCAGGTTCGCGGTTGCCAAGGTGAGCCAGCCGTAGATCGTCTCGGTGTCGAGCATGAACGGGCCCCTCTTCCGCCCCGGCGTCGGTCAGCGGGTTTGGGTCGGGCCGGCCGTCGCGCCAGCCTTCGGCGACACGATCCAGGCCGAGAGCAGGAGCGCAAGACCCACCGCCCCCGGGATGATGCCCACGGCCCACGCCGCCTTGTCCCCGTCAGGCCCCAAGATCAGCAGGAAGGCCATGATGCCGATTCCGGCGAAGAGGGTGATGATGCCGCCGATCATGAGTCCTTGGGCCCGCCTCCGGTCACGCTCGGGTCCGCTCACGCCGAGCATCGACAGATCGTCGTCGTCCAACGCCAGGTTCGGCAGCGCCGGAAGCTTGCTGATGTCGACGCCGCGCTGAAGGGCGGCGATCCGCTCCTGCTGGGCGAGCTCCACCAGGCGTTGTCGTCCGATCGCCTTGACCACGGCGACCGTGATGCCGCCGACGATGGCGACGATCGGGATCGAGAAGATCATGAAGGGCAGATAGCTTTCGGCATCGATATGAAGCATGGCCGTACCTCCTCGTGAATCGTTGGGGTCGGGTTCGGCGGGCCCGATTCATGGGGCCCTTGCAACCGGTTGGACCGGGGGGTCGCGCCGCGGGGTTTCAGGTACTTTGAGTCACCTTGAACCCTGATTCCTTGAAACCCGAGCTGACCTTCGAGCCGTCGAATCCGTTGGCGGAACCCTCAGTCGCATCGAGCGACTCCAGGGCAGGCGAAGGGGCGCGCTCGGGCGGGCGCGCCGGGGCCGAAGAAGAGGAGCGAGCTTGGATCGAGCGGGCACAGGCAGGAGACGCCGGCGCGTTCCGGGCCCTGGTCGAGCGGTACCGCGACCGGGCTCACGGGCTCGCGCTTCGGATCCTGCGGTCGCCCGCGGACGCCGAGGAAGTGGCGCAGGACGCGTTCGTTCGCGTGTGGCGGGCGCTGCCGCGATTCCGAGGCGAAGCGGCGTTCGCTACTTGGCTGTTCCGGATCGTGGCTCGACAGGCGTTCGACCGGGCGGCCCGCCTCAAGGGCCGGCGTGCCCGCGAATCGAGCCTCGAGCAGGCACCCGAAGCGACCGATCCCGGGCGCGTGGAAGATTCCGCCGGTCGACAACGAGCGCTCAAGCTCGAGCGCCTGATCGACCGACTGAGCGACGTGCAGAAGACGGTGGTGACGCTCTACTATTATCAGGATCGTTCGGTGGAAGAGGTGGCGAGCATCCTCGCCCTGCCCGAGAACACGGTGAAGACGCACTTGAGCCGGGCTCGCGCCGCCTTGCGGAGCGCGTGGAGTCGGGAAGGGCCGTGAGGCCGGGACTGCGGCGAGGCCGAAGCGCGGGGAAGCGGGCGGCCGAATGCGCACCCATGGGAGGTCGGTCGTGAGCTGTGCCAAGCTCGAAGCTTGGCTCAACGAAGGGATGCCGCAGGCCGGCGGTGCGGAGGCGCGTAATCATGCCGCCCGGTGCCCGCGCTGCGCAGCGGCGCTCGAGGCGGCCGAGCAGCTCGAGGCAATGCTCCTCATCGGCCCCGGGCCAGCGCCCGCCGATTTCACCGAGCGCGTGATGGCGCGGCTCGGGGAGTCCTTGGACCGCGCGCGCGCCCTGCCAGTGCGGGCCCTGCTGCCCTGGTGGATCCGCGCCGCGGCCGAGCCGGCCGCGGTGCTGGCGATGCTGGTGGGCGCCCTGGTGGCGTGGCGCTGGGAGGCACTCTGGTCGCTGACCGCGGCCACGGCTGCCGGGCTGGCCCGGTGGCCGCACCTGGTCCCCGCCGGCTGGGCGGGTGTCGCTCGCTCGGCTTCCGTGCGCGGGGCTCTGGGGGAGCCCTTGGTCCAGCTCGGCCTCGAGCTGGCGCTGCTGTGCCTCGCGGTGTTGTCGTTCCCGTCGCTCTATCATTGGACGTCGGGCTTCACCGCCCGCGCGATCCCGACGCGGGGCCGCTCATCGGGCGGCGCCTAACGGATCGTTGCTCCGTCCGGCTTGCGGATGATGCCCTGATTCCGCTTGCCGTTCATCTGCACCACCACCGGTCGCCCGAAGCGCAGGTGCCGCACGCCGCCGCGCTCGCTCACCGCCGGCTGCGCCGCCAACCACTCCCAGCGCATGAAGCCCTCACCCGCCTCCTCGTTCACCGTGAAGTATCCGACTTGGAACGAGGTCAGGTTCTGGAAGAAATGGCTGCCCTGCGACGGCGTGACGCGAAAATCCCGGAACCCCGACTCGACGATGACGCGGGCTCCCGCGATCTGCTCCCAGGTAACCGGGATGCCGAGCCAGGGGTCTGCGGATCCCCAGCGTCCGACGCCGATCAGCAGGTAGGGCCGCTCCTCGCTCGTCAGCTCGGCGTTGTAGCGGGCAATCTCCTGAGCCACGGTACGGCTCTGGGACCGGTCGTAACGCTCGAAATCCACCGCCACCACGTCGGCGAGCTCCACGGTGCCGTTGCCGAGCACCATCGGGCTCTTGCACAAGAGCTGGGCGGGGTCGAGGGCGTCGAGGTCCTGCTCGTCGAAGCCCTGGCTGAAGACCAGGGGGCGCATCTGCAGGAAGCCGAAGTCATGAGGTTCGGATGGATGAGGGCTCAGCCGCACCGCGAACTCGATCTCGGCGGGCCGGTTCATGCCGTGGCGTCCGATGTCGAGCAACTCCGAAAGGATCTCGGCCAGCGGAAACACATGGTGCTTGAGGATCGGAGCAAAGGTCACGAGCCGGGGTCCGGACCGGGCGAGGCCATCGTGGACGGCGTGGGTCTCGGGCGAGTAGGTGGAGCCCACGGCCGAGAGCGTGCCGTCGGCTTCGGCCACCTCGAGCCCGAAGCGGGTCTCGTGCATGGCGTCCTCTCCGCCGTCCTGGCGGTGCAGCTCCAGCGCCCAGAAGTCGCGCTGCGAGTGAGCCAGGACGGCGTCCACTGACGAGAGGTGAACCAGGTGGCGCGGATAACGGGGGCAGAACAGCAGGCATTTCTCACCCTCCACCACGGTGCGTCCCATCCCGAGCGCCACCGCCGCCACTCCGTCCTCGGAGGCGAGCGGAGGCGCCGGGTAGAAGTTGTGGGAGCGCGCCACCCCCGCGAAGTCGGGGTAGTAGCGCGTACCGTGCCGCTCCCCAACCACCTTCTGGATCAGGACCGCCATCTTCTCCTCCTCCAGGCGATAGGGCGTGGCGCGGAGGTAGGCCCGGACCCGCTGGTGAAAGGTGGAGGCGTAGACGCGCTTGATCGCGGCCTCGAGCCGCTCCCGCCGGCGCGCGGCGTCCGGGTCGTCGTTGCCGAGCATGTAGGTCTCGTAGACTCCGGTGAAGGGCTGGTACTGCGAGTCTTCGAGCAGGCTGGACGAGCGCACCGCCAGCGGCCAACGGACCACGCGCAGGAAGCGATCCAGGTCCTCGACCACGTCGTCCGGCAGCGGGGCCTTAAGGAAGCGCCGCAGGATCTCGGCGGCGTCGTCGGCGCCCAAGGCCCAGTCGAGCAGGTCGTTGTCCGCCAGGAAGCGGTCGAAGCAGTCGGTCCCGAGCACCACCGCCGGCGGCACCCCGACCACCACCCCCGGGAAGTGCCGCGTCATGCCGTGGTGCCCCAGCAGGTAGCGCACGAACGCCAGCCCACGGGCCTTGCCGCCCAAGGAGCCCCCGCCGATGCGGGCGAAAAAGCCACGGTCGGCGTCGAAGGCGTGGCGGTCGAAGTCCGCGACCAGGATCTCGCTCTGCTCGCGCCGGTACTCGGCGATCGACTCGATCAGGTCGTGACGCAGGTCCTCCAGGGTCGAAAAATCCGAGACTCTCCGTGGCCTGAGC
>DASXTP010000027.1:0-31627 GCA_036505355.1 Candidatus Eiseniibacteriota bacterium
GCGAGGACTTCTAGACCCACGAGGTTCTTCGTCAGACAACGGTCAAGGGCGGGCCCGGGGTTTTCGAACCCGGGCCCGCTTTCCGTCATCCCATCTCCATGCCGGAAGGTCGAAACGCGAAAACGCAGGACATCCGGCATCACCCGCGGGGTGGGCGTTTCTGGGCGCCGGGCCACGGGCCAGCCTCCGGTTCACCCGACCGTGGGTTCCGCCTGTCTCCCGACACCGCAACCGGGTGCCCCCCGCGCGCCGGTCCTCCGGTGAGGGCTTTTCCCGCGCCGGTCCCTCGTTGGTCTTGGCCCCATTGCGTCGCGGATAAGCTCCCGACTCCGTCTCGCTCACCGCCACGTCCCACCAAAATCGACCGCCCGGAGCCCCGGGAGGCCGGCGCCCCGCGCAGCCCCGATCGGCGACTACACCCGCGCCCATCTGCTCGAGACACGGGCGCGAATCAAGCGGGCGTTGGACGCCGGCCGTCAGGCCGACCCGGCGCCGGCCCGGAGCGCGCTCTCGAACGAGCGAGCCGGGGCCGGGCGCGGCCACCACTCGGGCGCATGGTTTGCGTCGAGCGTTGGACTTCGGGCACAATGGCTGGCCCTTTCGAGGCCTGGGGTACCGCCAGTCCGTCGCGAGACGACACGCGCGCGACGGATGAAGAGCAAGGAGTCCGCATCGTGATCGTCGCCACCCAGCTCAAAGTCGGCAACGTCATCATGCACAACGGCAGACCCCACCGGGTGACGCACGTGATGCACGTCACCCCGGGGAACTGGCGGGGCATGGTGCAGACGCGCCTGGTCAGCATCGAGACTGGCAGCAACACCGAGCATCGCTTCCGATCGGAAGACAAGGTGGAGCGGGCCAACCTCGAGGAGCACAGCCTTCAGTTCAGCTACCGGGCTGGCGACGAGTACCACTTCATGAACACCGAGAGCTACGAGATGATGTCGTTGGCGGCCGAGGTGCTCGGGGACGCGGTCCACTACCTGGTCGAGGGGATGGTGATCGAGGCCCTCTACTATGAGGGCCGAGTGGTGGGCGTCGAGCTGCCGATGTTCGTCGAGTTGACCGTCAAGGAGACGGCCCCCACCATCAAAGGGGCGGCGGTACAGAACACCTCGAAGCCGGCAACCCTCGAGACGGGCCACGAAATCAAGGTGCCGCCCTACATCGAGGCCGGGACCCGCGTCAAGATCGACACCCGCACCGGGGAGTTCGTCGAGCGGGTGTAGGGTCCCGGCGCGCCGCGCCGGCGTCCCGCTGCGCTGGAGGATTCACCGCACGGCCCCGTGGGCCCTCAGCGTGTCCGCGATCGCCGAATAGCCCATTCGCACTGCTCCCTGGAGCGCCGTGTGCCCGTGCTTCTTCGCCGGGTTGGGGTCCGCCCCGGCGCGGAGCAGCGCTGCGGCCAGTTCCGCCGATCCATGCCGGGCGGCGAACTCGAGGGGGGTGCCGTAGTCCTCGCGAAAGAATCCCCATCCCCCGCCCGACGTCTTCCAGTTGACGTTCGCGCCGTGCTCGATCAGCAACGCGGCGACCGCAACGCCCTGAGAGTCGGGGACCGCAGACTTGGGGGAGTACGAGTCATTGGCGAGGTAGACGAGCGGCGTCCACTTGAGAACGTCGGCCGCATCCACCGGGGCGCCGTGCTCCAGTAGGGTGCGAACGCACTCCGTCTGACGGTGCCCGGCGGCCGTGTGAAGTGGGGTCACGCCGCGCCGATCGCGCGCGTCCATCTTCGCCCCGTGCGCCAGGAGCACGTTGGCGACGTCGGCGCGTCCCACCTCGACCGCGGCAAACAACGCTGACGTCCGGTTCTTGTTGACCGCATTCACGTCGCAGCCGGCGCGGATCAGGGCCTCGGCGACGCCCACGAAGTCGCCCTTGAGGTACGTGGGAGCTTCCTGATGCGCGAGGTGCGCCATCACAACTTCCTCCTGCCGCGTGACGCCCCCCTGTGCGACCCAGAACAACGCCGTCTCACCGTTGATGTCTCGGGCGTCGACCTGCGCGCCGGCGGCGATCATGCGTTCCACGATCCCTCGCAGCCCGTGGCGCGCGACGCGGCACAGCGGCTTCCAATCGGCGCTGCCTCCGTTGGGATTCGCTCCACGCTCCATCAGAAGATCGAGCACGTCGGCCGCCCCGGCCCCGGCAGCGAAGTCGAACGGGGTCTCGTGGGCTGACCAGTGCAAGTACCACGGACGGGTCCCCGGGTCGATCGAAGCGCCCTTCGCGAGCAGGAGTTCGCAGACGGACCGGCCGCCGGGCCGGGCCGCGAAGTGTAGCGCGGTAGCTCCCCACTTGTCGGCGGCGCGAACCTCCGCCCCGCGCTCGACGAGCAGCCGAACGATCTCCTCGTTCTTCAGGTAGGCGGCGTGCATGAGCAACGTGCCGCCGTCCTTGTCCTGCGCGTTCACCAGCGCGGGATTCGCCTGCAGCGCGCTGCGCAGGCCGGCGATATCCGAGGCTTCGACCAGGGCGTGGAGCTGGGTCGCTGGCCCCTCGGGACCTGGGGGTCCCTTGCCCGCGGCTTTGCTCGACCTGATCGGGAGCAGCAACGCAAGCAGCGTCGCCCCTTTCGCTACCAACTGCACGACTTCTGCAGGTGTGCGAAATGCGCCCATTTCGCCCTCAGCCCTTCAAGAGCTGGAAGATCTCCTCGTTGGTCTTCCACTTGACCAGCAGCTCGAGCAGCTTGGTCATCGCCTCGATCGAGTTCATGCCGGCCAGCCCGCGCCGCAGCAGGTGAAGCCGGGGCACGATCTCGGGCGGATAGAGCTTTTCCTCCTTGCGCGTCCCGCTCTTGGCGATGTCGATCGCAGGGTAGATCCGGCGCTCGGCGAGCTCGCGCGAGAGGAAGATCTCGCTGTTCCCGGTGCCCTTGAACTCCTCGAAGATCACCTGGTCCATACGCGAGCCCGTGTCCACCAGCGCCGTTCCGACGATGGTGAGCGAGCCGCCGTGCTCGATCTTGCGCGCCGCCCCGAAGATCTGCCGCGGCGCCTGCATGGTCGCGGCGTCGAGGCCGCCCGAGAGGGTCCGACCACTCCCTTCGGCCACCGTGTTGTAGGCGCGGGCGAGGCGCGTGATCGAGTCGAGCAGCAGCAGCACGTCCTTGCCGGCGAGCACGTGAGTGGCCGCGGTCTCCATGGCGCGCTCCGCGGTCTCGACGTGCTCGTCCACGCTCATGTCGCTGGAGGCGGCAATTACCTCCGCGGGCGTGTTGCGGCGGAAATCGGTTACCTCTTCCGGCCGCTCGTCGACCAGCAGCGCGTAGATGAGCACGTCGGGGTGGTTGAAGGCGACCGAAGCGGCGATGCACTGGAGGATGCGGGTCTTGCCGGCTTTGGGCGGCGAAACGATGAGGCAACGCTGGCCACGACCGATCGGGGCTACCAGATCGATGGCACGCCCCGTGATCCGATCGGCGTACGGCGGGTTGCCCTTGCCGGGCGGCAGCTCGAGGCTCAGCCTCTCGGTCGGGTCGAGTGCTACCCCGACCTGTTGCATATCACGAAGGACATCGAGGCCTCGCCTCTTCTCGGCCGGGCCGTTCCCGCGCACGCCGCTGCGGCTGCGTCGGCGGCGCATTCCCCCCTGGGGACGAGCGGCGACGCTGTTCGATCCGACGGAGTTGGTCGACGCATAGGGAGCGGGCGCGTTGTTGATGGGGCGGCTGCCGCGGCGTCGCCGACGGCGGCCCGGGCGTGGGCCCGAAGGGAGAGCGGGCGCCCCCGCCGCGGTGGGTCCGGGGGGCTGGCCGGGTTGCGGAGGGCGGGGACCTCGGGATCGGCGGCGACGTGGTCTCATGGGATTTCTTCTCCACGCGTCCAGCGTGGGCTCCGTGGTCGGCGCGCAGGCGCGCTCGGCGCACCCGGTTCGACGTTCGGGCACGCGGCTTCCGGCATCAGCAAGCAGGCAGATGCTCCGGGATCACCTGGGCTGCGTTGGGCCGACACGGCGCGACCCGCGTCGGCCTCACTTGTCGTCCGCGGCCACATCCCGATGGCCGGCGGGTGCGGGCACCGTCGTCGCGATCATGCGACGACCATTCCTTGAAGCCCGCAACGGGCTCGCCCCCGGCCGCCTCGCGTCTTCCGAGTCGCCCGATGAGCTGCGGGTACGGGGCCTCTCGAGGCACGAGCGCTCACAGCGGGAGCCACGCGAAGAGGAGATCGATTGCCGGACACGGCCCCCACTGGGCACCGAATCCAAAGATCCTCCTCACAAGGGATGAGGCCGGATTATCCCTGGACCGGGCCCCGATGTCCAGTCTGCTTCTCGGGCCCGGGGTGCGGGCCGGACGCGATCGGAGCCGTGTTCCTTGGGACCGCGGCGTCATCGGTTGCCCGCTCAACGCTGGCGCCCTCGCCATTCGGTTTCTTCGACCCGCGCGCGGCGGTTGCACCAGCGTGCCATCACGAACAAGAGGTCGGCCAGGCGGTTGAGGTACCGGACCAGCCGCAGGTCCGGAGAGTCGCCGTCGCCCAGCCCGACCACGCGCCGCTCCGCGCGCCGGCACACGGTGCGCGCCAGGTGGAGCGTGGCCGCCAGCGTGCTGCCGGTCGGCAGTACGAAGTTCTTGAGCGGTGGCAGATCGACCTCCAGCCGATCGATCGTCCGCTCGAGCTCCGCCACGTCGTCGTCGCCCACGCGGTCCATGCCCTGGAGCGACTCCGGCGCGAGTGCCGCCAGCTCGGCCCCCACGGAGAACAGCTTCGATTGGATGGCGTGGAGCTCCGCCCCGAGCCAGCCCTGCTCGTCGAGAGAGCGGGCAAGGCCCAGCACTGCATTCAGCTCGTCGACGCAGCCATAGGCTTCGACCCGCGGCGACGCCTTGGAGACCCGGCCGGGGCCCAGCAGACCGGTGGTGCCATCGTCGCCGGTGCGGGTGTAGATCTTCACGGGACCCCAGTGTAGGGCGCAAGGGATTCGAGTCTCAAGCCGGCGGGGAGACCTCCCTCGGCACGGTGTCGATCCATGCCTCTTTGTGGACGCGAAATCGCCGACGCGACGGTCCCGACGTTGCGGCGCTCCGTGGTTTGGCGCATCATGGGCGGCCGCTCGTCCGCCCAAACCTTCGAACGCCCATGCCCATTCGCCAAGATCTGCCGCCGGTGCTGCGCGGCGACGCTGCCGTGGATCCTTCGCCCGAGTCGCGCGCCCGCCTCGAGCGTCTGGCCGAGGACGCCCGGCAGGAAGGCCTGCTGGTCTTCGCCCGCGACGAGTGCGCGGCACGCCTCAAGCAACCCCGCCCCAGCGCCGGGGTCGAGTACCTGCTGGCGTGGGTCTGTGCTCTGAATGGGGAGCGGGAGCGCGCCCTGCAAACGCTGTTGGCCCTGGGGGAGAGACTCGCTCTCGAGCGGGCCTGGGAGCCGCTTGCCGCCGTGGCGGAGCAGGCGCTGGAGCTCGGGGAGACGGCGGCCGGGGCGCAGCTCCTGGTCAATGCCCACGAAGGCTTGGGGCAGGATCCGGCCCGCATCGAGGCTCTGAGGCGGGCTTGGTCGGTGCTTCCCGACGACCTCGACTTGGGGCTGCGGCTTGCGATCCGTCTGGGGGAGGCCGGTCTCGGAGTGGAGCGGCGTGCGTTGCTCGCCGAGCTGGCGCCGCGCTTCGCCGCCGAGCGCCGCACCGCGGGGCTCGAAGAGGCGGCGCTTGAGTTCGTCGAGCACCGCGATTTGGAAGGGCTGCTCCGCGTGATCCACGTGCTGCCCGAGGTGGCGGCGGGCGGTGCGTTCGCGGATGCGAAGCAGATCCTCGAGGTTGCGCTCCCGCCGGTCTCCGCGGCCGGGCGGGCGGGCGACGTCTTGGAGCCTCTGCGCCGCATCGTGCGGCTCGCGGCCGAGGCGCGCGGGCCGGCGCTCGCCGAGGAGTTTCGCGCGGGCCTGATCGAGTCGGTCAAGCAGGGGCCGGCGCGTCTGCTGCCGGACGCCGCCCAAGTGCTGTCGGCCTCGGGGATCGAGGACCGCTCGAAGCCGTTGCTGCCCGCGCTCGAGCGTTTCGATGCCATTGCGGTCCTGCCCCCCGGGCGCGCGGTCCTGCACGGCTCCTTCGGCGCCGGTCGCATCCGCGCCGACGACGGTGAGAGCGTGGTGATCGACTTCGTCCGCTCGCCGGGTCATCGCATGCCGTATCCGGCGGCTCGCCGCACGGTCACGCCGCTCGACGAGGACGACCTCAGGCTGCTCCAGTTCACGGCCCCGGCGGAGCTGGAACGACTACGTCGCGAGCAGCCCGGCGAGATCCTGGTGCGCGCGCTGCGAGCCATGGGCGGCGAGGCGGACGCGCAACGGCTCAAGCTTTTCCTGGTCGGCCACGGGTTGGTGCCAGTGGGCGAGTGGACGCGTACCTTTCGCAGCCTCCAGTCGGCGGCCGAAGGCGACGCGCGCATCGATCATGCCCGCGCCTTCGAGCGGCACTATCGTCTGGTGCCCGAGGGCCAGCAAGTCGGCGACGCCGAGGCGCCGCTGCCCGCCCTCGAGCCGCGCAAGCCGCTCAAGGCCAATCTGGCCACCCTCCGCAAGTTCCTCGGCCAGCATCCGCAGGCCGAGCCGGCGCTCGCCCAACGCTTCGGGAAGTACGTGGAGAGGGCGCTGTTCGACGGGGCGGTCGAGCGGGCGGACCGGGCGCGGGCCGGACTCCGCTTCGCGCGCTGGTTCCCGGAACGTTCCGGCGAGTGGATCGGCGTGCTGAAATCGCTGTGGGATCAGGGGCTCGTGGTCTCCGACCTGGGCAGCGAGGACGAGCAGCTCGGCCTGCTCGAGGCCTCGCACGCCGCCGGGGTCGAGGGCGAGGCGATCCTGTCGGGGCTCGACTCGCGCTTCTCGTCGGTTCGGGACGCCGCCGCGCGCTATCGCGATCGCCTCGACCGCGCGGGGCGCGATGCCCTGCGCCGCATCCTGCTCGATCATGCGCCGCGCCATCCGCAGGCGGCGCTGCGGCTGATCGAGCAGGAGCTGACGACGCGCGTGGAGGTGTCGCCCGAGCCCGCCGAGGAGACCCCCGCCGACGTCGGCGCAGCCCATGTGTGGCGGCTCGCCTGGGCGACGCTCGCCCTGATCGAGGAGCGGCCCAAGCCCTCGGTGGCCGAGAAGGTGTTGAGCTGGATCGTCGAGGGGGGGCCGCTCGATCGCCTGATCGCAGGCCGGCCCTGCCCTGCGGACCAACGCCTGCGGGTCTCCGTACTGCTCCGCCAGTGGCGCTCGAGCGACCGCTACTTGTTCCCGGCGCTCGAGGCAGCGGAGCGCCTGGGTCTCGGCGACGCGGTGACCACGGTGCGCGAGGCTCGCGAGCGTCGAACGCAGAAGATGTTCGATCAGGTCGGGCAGCAGGCGGAGGGAGACCTTCCGGTGATGACGCGCTCCACCTGGGAGCGGCTCAAGAAGGAGCTCGATCGGCTCGAGCGGGAGCTCAAGACCACCATCCCGGCGACCATCCAAAGAGCCCGCGAGCTCGGGGACCTGCGAGAGAACGCCGAATACCATTCGGCCAAGCTCAAGCAGGCCAACGTCAGCAAACAGGTGGCGGCTCTCCAGCGACGGCTGGCCCGGGCGCGGTTCGTGGAGGACGCCGAGCTCAAGGACGGCGTGGTCGGCTTGGGCACCGAAGTCGTGCTCGAGGGCGAGCACGACATCACCATCTACTGGATCCTGGGCGACAGCGAGCAGCACCATGGCGGGCACGTGGTCTCGTTCCAGGCGCCGGTGGGGCGCGCCCTGATGGGCAAGACGATCGGCGACGAAGTCGAGCTCGGCGCGGCAGGCGAGCGTCGAGTCTATCGGGTGGTGTCGGTGGAGCGGAAGCTCCCGCCGGAGGGCGGGGACGCGGCATGATGGACGGCTACGTTCGCCGGACCGTCGCCCCCGCGATCTGAAGTCAAGAATTTTTTCCCGGCAACCGCGGGCGCATTCTGCGCTGCGCGAATTGTTCTTGGGCATCCGGAGTTCCGGGGCTATGTTCCCGGGGACGATTTCCGCTGCCACCGAGTTCGCGGCGGTCCGCGCGCAGGGCGCGCCACGACGCCCGGCATGGTGCGGTGGGCGGCGAAAACAATGACGTTGGGCCGCAACTTCTAGGGCGACCTTTGCGTCGTCCGGCCTGTTGGGGTGGAAAAGGAGTTCCCGCCGCCCACCCTTTGAGCGTCGCGCAGCCGGAGGCCGCCGCGGCGGGCGCGTTGCGATCCGCGCCTCCGGCCGGGCCGATCCGGGGGCCGGGTGGAAGACCGAGTCGAGTGATGTCCCTTCAAGCACGCGTGCAGAGCCCGAGCCTGGCCTTGGATGAATCGCTGCGCGGCTGCTTTGCGATGGGATTGCTGGAAGCCGAGGGCGTGGCTCAAGACCCACTTCCGCCCGAGTTCGAAGAGGAAGCCGAACGGCTGTCGAAGGCACTGGTGGCGCGCTACGCCGGCAAGCAGCCCGCCGATATTCCGGGGGTGGCGGAGACCCGAGCGCTGTTCCACCGGCTCGACATGGACCCCACGAAGACCCGTCCCAGCAGCGAAGCGCTTCTCCGTCGCGTGCTGCAAGGCAAGGGACTGCCGCGCGTCAACGCGGTCGTGGACATCTGCAACCTCTGCTCCCTAGAGCACCAGCTCCCCTTGGGTCTGTACGATCGCGACCTGGTTCGCGGAATGGTGCGGGTCCGCGTGGGGCGGGAAGGCGAGGCGTACCCAGGCATCCGCAAGCAGCGGGTCGGTCTCGCGGGTCGGCTGCTGCTGGCCGACGACGACGGGCCGTTCGGGGCGCCGACCTCGGACTCCTTGCGCACCGCGGTGAGCCCCAAGACCCGGAACCTGCTGGTCGTCCTCTTTTGTCCGCCGGCGCGCGCAGGCCAGCACCTGTCCTCGGCACTCGAGCACATCGCCGGCCTCCTGACGCGCTACTGCTCGGCCAACGTGGTCGCGGTGCGAGTGCTTCAGTAGCCAGCCATCCCTCGTCCGACACCTTTGCGGGATCGTGGGCCCCCGCCTCTCACCCCGCGAAGACGCCCTTGGACCTACGGCGCCCCGAAGGGATCGATGCCGATGACCACGGCCACAGAGGCGTTGGTCGCCGTAACGTCGTACGTCCCGGTGCTTCCGATTACGTAGAGCGTGAAGACTGCGTCGCCTTCAAGCTCGTCCTTGACGGCGTCCTTGCCGGCATCGTTGAAGAGGTCGGCCGCGTTGTCCCAGTGAAGCGACTTCGACTCGTTGGGGCCGAGCGTCAAGGACCACACCAGGGTCCCGGCCGACCGTACCGACGCCTCGGTGGTCAGCGGTGTCGATGGGTTTCTCACGATCCAGACCTCGGCATTCACCCCGGTTCCCAAGTTGTTCTTGAACGTGCCGAGCACCGCCACGTCCTCGACGTTGGAGAACTTGTCCTTGTTGTCCCGGTAGGTGCTGTTCTCGGCCTCCAGGTCCACGTACCGGCTGTACAACGTGGCCCCGTTGACGGCCGAGACGTTACCCAGGTCGATCGAGACCAGCTTGACGGTCTGAAGGAAGCATCCGTTGGACAGGATGGCGGCGAGCGAGAGGCCCGCGAGGGTCGCGACGATTCGTTGGCGAGTCATGGCTGGGGGCCCCCCGAAACGCGGCGAAGTCGAGGACATGGTAGGAGACGCCAAGGGTGACATGGACGAAGGTGCGCCCGCTGTCGTCCTTCGAAAGGCCGTACCCTTCGCCACGCAGATGAACGGCCACCTTGGGCACCGGGGAGAAGCCCAGCCCAAGGCCGAAGTTGAAGTCCACCATCGTCTGATCCTCCGACCCGGGCCGACTCAGCGCGTTGGTGCTAATCCCGACCAACGGACAGAACTGCAGGCGTCCGCCGAAGGTGAGCATCACGTTTGCCCCGAAGGCGTCGATATCGAACCCGCTCCGGGTGTAGCTGACTCCGCCGATGTCCTGGGTCGCGTCTCCGTTCCTGGTGGCCCCAAAGAACGGCTCGACCGTGACCAGCGGGAGCAGGACCACCGGTACTCGGACCCCAAAGATGGATCCGCTGCCGTTGTCGTCCTGCACGGTCGGGATACTGGCGCCCCCGAATACTCCGACGCCCACGCTCCTGGCGCCGGCCGGATGCGGTGTGAATGCGAATGCGTAGAGCACGATTGCCATCCATCGTTTCATGGCGCAGTCCCTCCATCGATGGAGCGCATCCCGCATGAAGCTGCGAGATCGGATCAGCTGCGCGGCGGCTCTGCATCGCTCTAGCCACCGGTCAAGCGGTCGGTCGCGGCGCAAGTGCTTCAGTGGCCGTGTAGTGCCCGCCAAGGGTACAATTGTTGGCCGAAGCCCGAAGCGGGGGAAGCGACATCGAGGGGGACCCATGAGCCGAAGCATCGCGTGCACGGTGGCGTTCGCGGCGTTTGCCGCCTCCATCGTTGGTTCGCCTGCCGGTGCCCAACTTCAGGACAACCTCGGGGCGCTCTCCGGGGACAACGCCAAGGGATATCTGGGCCCGCTTCCCAAAGCGCTGTCCGGGACCCTGAACGCGGCGATCTTCCAGACCGGAAACGTTCCCAAAGCCAGCGTCGACTTCACGATCGGCGTGCGGCTCATGGGGGTGGCATTCGACGACGAGGACCGCACCTACCGGCCGACCGACCCTCCGGGCTTCACCAGCAACGGTCCGGTCGACGCCCCGACCGTGATCGGCGACGAGCAGGCCGTGGCGCAGAGCGGGCAGGGCGGCACGACGCTCTATCACCCGGGCGGGTTCGACATCGGCGAGTTCGCGGTGGCCGTTCCGCAGCTCACGATCGGCTCGGTGATGGGCACGCGCGCGGTGGTGCGCTGGATCTCGCTCGATCTCGGCGACTCCGACTTCGGCAGGCTCTCGCTGTTCGGCTTCGGCGCCCAGCACTCGATCTCGCAGTATTTCCCCGGCCTGCCGGTAGACCTCGCCGCCGGAGTCTTCTACCAGAGCTTCCGTATCGACGACGATCTGGTGGACACCAAGGCGCTCCACGTCGACGTGACGGGCAGCCGGAGCTTGGGCATGCTGCAGCCCTACGTCGGGGTGGGCTTCGACCGCTTCGACATGGAGGCCGAGTACGACGACTCCAACTCCGGGCAGAAGATCCGCGTGGATTTCGACACCGAGTCCGACGCGCACCTGACGCTCGGGGCGCTGCTCCATCTTCCGGTGGTGAAGCTCCACGGGGAGTTGAACGTCGCGTCGACCAACGGCGCCGCGATCGGCCTGAGCTTCGGCCGCTAGACAGGAGGACCGAACATGCACCGCATTCGAATCGGGCTGATCGCGTTCGTCCTCGCGGCGTCATTCTCAGGAGCCGGTTGCCTGCTGATTCCGGAGATCCAAGACAGGGTCGTTCAGCTCGCGACCAACGGTTCGGCCAGCGTCGTGTTCGAAGCCAACGGCCCCGAGACCGCCTCGCTGGACGAAGTGTCGGTGGTCTCGATCGGCGACGGGACCGAGCTCGATCTGCGGCGGATCCTCGAGGACGCCGGGGTCGACGTGAGCGAGGTCGTAGACGCGAAAGTGGAAAAGGTCGAATACGCGATCACGCGAGCCGATCCGATGGCGAGCCGTACGGTGGAGGACAAGGTCACGGTGCAATGGCAGGGGACGGAGAAGGACTTGATCACCGGCTTCAGCGCCAACGTGGGCGTCCCCACCGGTTACCGGGTCGCCACTCTCCAGACGGCCGGGGTTGGCGAGATCAACCGGGCGCTGAAGAGCGTGCTGGATCAGCTCAAAGCGGGTCTGACGCCCACCGAGTCCGTGACCTTCCGGGTGACGGGCACCACCACGCCGAACAGCGACTCGAGCCGCGCAATCGACTTCGAGTACTCCGTCAAGCTCACCGTCAGCATAGTCGGCAGCGTGTCGATGAGCGTCCCGGACTAGTCACAGACGGGCCCCGGTCTACCCCTGCCAGCGGTTGGTGATCGGCAGCCGGCGGTCCTTGCCCAACGCGCGGGGCGTGATCTTGATGCCAGGCGGGCTCTGGCGCCGCTTGTACTCGGACCGGTCGACCATGCCGATCACCCCTCGGACCACCGCCTCCTCGAAGCCCAGCTCGGTGATCTCGCGCGACGAGCGGTCCTCCTCTACGTACATGCGCAGAATGGGATCCAGCACGTCGTAGGGGGGGAGCGTGTCCTGATCGGTCTGGTCGGGCTTGAGCTCGGCGGTCGGGGGCCGCGTCAACGTGCGCTGAGGGATCACCGGGTGGGAGGCATGTCGGTTGCGAAGCATTGCCAGCTGGTACACCATGGTCTTGTAGACATCCTTCAGCACGGCGAAGCCGCCGGCCATGTCCCCGTAGAGCGTGCTGTAACCCACCCCGAGCTCGCTCTTGTTCCCGGTCGTCAACACCAGCCAGCCGAATTTGTTCGAAAGCGCCATCAGGTAGTTGCCGCGGATGCGGGCCTGGAGGTTTTCCTCGGTGGCGTCCGCTTCGCGCCCGCTGAAGGGAGATTCGAGCACGCGCAGGCAGGCGTCGAAGACTTCCTGGATCGGCAGCAGGTAGAAACGGATGCCGAGCGATCGCGCTAGCGCCTCGGCGTCCTCCCGGGAGGCCCCGGAAGTGTACCGGGAGGGCATGCACACGCCGACCACGTTCTTGGCTCCCAAGGCATCGGCGGCGACGCAGGCGCAAAGGGCCGAGTCCACGCCTCCCGAGAGTCCCAACACGACGGTCCGGAACCCGTTCTTCCGCACGTAGTCACGGGTGCCGAGGACCAGGGCGTCGTAGATCTCGGTCTCCAGATCCCGCCGCATGACGGCGGTCCTTGGATCGAGCGCGGGGCGGGCCGCCAAAGCAGTGACCACGGTTCCACCCCCGGCCCGGGCGCGCGCGCCCCCCGGCCGGGCCCCGCCGGTCTCATGCCGATCGTCGCCCGACGTCGCGTGGATCGCGGGCAGATCGAAGCGAGGGGCGGTCTCGCCGTCTAAGACTCGTTCCTTGCGCAGGCGGGGATCGTGCAGGCGGGCACTGAACACGCCGTCCAGTCCGACGTCCGCCACCACGAAGTCCTCGGCGAACATCTCCCCCTCGGCCAGCACCAGCCCCTGCTCGTCCACGATCAGGCTGGCTCCGTCGAACACGATCTCGTCCTGCCCCCCCACCAGGTTCACGTAGCAGACCACGGCTTGGTTGTCGGCCGCACGGGTGCACAGCATCCGGCTGCGAGCTTGTGCCTTGCCCGCGTGATAGGGAGAGGCTGAGAGGTTGAGGATGATCTCGGCCCCGCCCCGGATGACTTGCTCCTCGACCGGGCCGCCCGGGTACCAGATGTCCTCGCAAATGCTCACCCCCAGCACCGTGCCGTCCCGCACGAACACCGGGCTCCGCGTGGCCGGCATGAAGTATCGGTTCTCGTCGAACACTCCGTAGTTCGGCAGGTAGCGCTTGCGGTACGTGCCGGCCAGGCGACCGTCGTGAAGCACAGCGGCGGCGTTGAAGAGGTCGATCTCCCGGTCCACGGTTCCCACCACCACCGTCATCCCGAGGGTCGCTGCAGCGAGGTTGCGGGTGTGCTCGAGGGAGCGCTCGATGAAGGAAGGCTTGAGGAGGAGGTCTTCGGGCGGGTAGCCAGGGATCATCATTTCGGGGAACGCCAGGATGTCCACGCCCAGCGCCCGTGCGTGGTCGATGCTCCCAACGACCTGTTGGACGTTGCCGTCGAGATCGCCAACCGTCGGATTGAGCTGCGCCAGAGCCAACCGGAGGCTTCGCATGGGCGACGGATTGTGCGACCTCGGAACGGGGAGCGCAAGCCGGCGCCCCCAACGAAGGTCGGGGCGCCGGCGGCTCGTCCGGTCTATTCGAATTCCTCGGGAGGAGACCCACGAAGCGGAGTCGGGGCAACGAAAACGCCCGGTCGATGACCGGGCGGTCCCGTTTCCGACGGACGGGTCCGTCCGCCGACTCAAGAGGGAAGCGACCGATCCGGCGCTTGGTGCCTGGCTCTCCGCTTCCGACCCCGCGGCGACCGGGGCCTCTCGGGGCCCGAGCTTTACTAGCCGCCGCTCGGCTCTTGATACCGCATGGGCCGGCTCTCGGTCCGGCTCGGGGCCATACCAGCAAGTCCCATTCCTTGCAGGGCCAGCCTCCACAAAACGGCTAAGTGATTGTCTCTTTTACCTCACCGCTTGCCAAGTGAAAATTTGTTCAGGGCCGATTTTTCCACCATGCCTTTGGCGGACGGGCAAATCGCCAGGCCGTCCACGCGCCGGCCGGCGGCCCCGCTCCTGGTCATGATACGGGGCCGAGGTCGTCTCGGGACTTTCACCCCTGGCGGGCCCAGCGCAGGATCTCGGGGAGGCTCGGGGTCTTGCCGTACAGCAGCAGCGCGACCCGGAACACCCGCGCCGACCCGACCAGGGCCAGCCAGGTGGCGCCTGCCAGGAGTGCCAGCGACAGTGCGAGCTGCCAGGCCGGCACCACCGACGACGGGGCGGTCAGGCGGAGGATCATGGCGGTTGCGGCGGTGGGGGGAAAGAGCGACAGGCCGGTGGCCAGCGCCGACGACGGGTGGCCGAGGATCTTGGTGATCAGGATGAACGGCACGAAGTTCGCGAACGAGAACCAGACCGCGAACTGCTGTGCCTCGCGCATGTTGTTGGTCATCGCCCCGATGCCGGTCATGATGCTGCCGTAGAACAGGTAGCCCAACACGAAGTAGCCGAGCCCGATCGCGATCCACGCGACCGGGATCGTGACGCCCATCAGGAGGAACGCCGGCCCCGCCGCGAACGCCCCGGTGCCGACCCAGATCGCAACCACCAGCAGTCCCACGGCGCCGAGGCCGAACAGCTTGCCCGCCATCAGCTCTTCGGCGCTCACGGTGCAGAGCAAGGACTCCAGGATGCGCGACTCCTTCTCTTCGGCCACTCCCTGGAGCAGGTATTGCCCACCGATCATGATGCACAGGCCGAGCAGCATCGCGAAGGCGAACGGCAGCAGGAAATCCACGATTTCTCGGCGATCGTCCTTGAGCTCGAAGCGCCCTTGCTTGCTCAAGGTGAAGAACGACTCCTTTTCGGCCGGTCGGGCCACCCGTGCGGCCACCTCGTCGCCAACCCGGCCGGCCACCAGGTTGCCGGCCAACCAGCCCGAGACGGCGCGCCGGTCGGCGCCGGAGAACATGTTGCTCTTTCTCGCGTATCGCCGCACGTTTCCGCGCTCGAGATAATCGGCGGGGATCACCAGCACCTGGCTCGCCCGCCCGGCGCGCAGCGCCGCCTCGGCGGTGGCCTGGTCGGAGAAGAAATGGATTCGGGTGCGGAACGAGCTCGGTGCCGACGAAGCGGCCGCCGGCGTGCGGCGCGCGAACGGGTTCTCGTCGGCACCGAGCTCGGTCCGGATCTCGCGCGCGGCATGCGTGTAGAGCCCGGAGGAATCCACCACGCCGAGCACCGCCAGCTCCTTCAGTGCCTCCGCGCGCTCCCGGGCCCCGGTGCCCGCGGAGAGGGACATCACGAACGCGAAGTAGGCGGGCGTGCCGACCAGCATGAACAGGAACGCTTTGCGCCGAACGGTGGTCAGGAACTCGCGGCGTGCGACGGTCCGCACCCGGGCCCCGGAGAGTCTCATGGGCGGGCCCTCGCGACCGGCGACTCGTCTACGGTCGGCGGCCCGCTGCTGCCCCCGTCGAGCCCCAGCCCTTCGCGGACCACCTTGACGAAGATGTCCTCCAGCGGCAGCGTGGCCAGCGCGAACGACTCGAGGCGAACGCCCTGCTCGAGCAGTGCGTGGAGCACCGACTCGGGGGTGGTGTTGGCCTCCAGCGTGAGCTTGAAGTCGTGGTTCGCCCGTTCCACGGCCATCACGCCGGGCAGGGAGCCCGGTGTCTGCTCGGTCCGTACCATCACGGCATGGTCGGCGTGGCGGCGCCGGATCTCGTGCACCGTGCCGTACAACACCATGTGTCCGCGGTTGAGCATGAGCGCGCGGTCGCAAACCTCCTCGACCTTGTTCATTTGATGGGTCGAAAGCAGCACCGTAGCCCCCGCCGCCCGCCGCTCATGGAGGATTTCCTCGAACAGCTGCACGTTGAGCGGGTCGAGGCCGCTGAACGGCTCGTCTAGGATCAGCAGCCGGGGCGTGCCGATCAAGGCGGTGCACAGCTGGACCTTCTGCTGCATGCCCTTGGAAAGCGCCTGGACCTGCTTGTCGGCCCACTCGCCGAGCTCCACCCGGCCGAGCAGCGAGCGTGCCGCGTCCCGTGCCGCACGCAGCGTCAGGCCCTTGAGCTGTCCGTAGTAGGCCAGCACGTCGATCACCCGCGATCGTCGGTACAGTCCCCGCTCCTCCGGCAGGTAGGCGATGCTGTGGCGGGTCTTCTCGTCGATCGGCCGGTCATCGAGGAGGATCGTGCCGGTGTCCGGGCGTAGGATGTCGGTGATCATCCGGATCAGCGTGGTCTTGCCCGCCCCGTTCGGGCCGAGCAACGCGAAGACCTCGCCCGGGTGGACGTCGAACGAGACCCGGTTCACCACGGCCCGACCGCCGTAACTCTTGGTGACGTCTTGGACTCGAAGCACGGAGCCCCCGCAGGGGTTTGCCAGAAGATTGGTGGGACGACGCTGGCAGGGTAGAACAGCACCCCGGCAGACCTCAAGGCGGCCGGCGTCGTTCGGTTGGCGTCGATCGGCGCGAGCGACGCGCGACGGGGCTCCAGGTGGCGCGACCCTGCGCGGCTCCACTACCATGGCGGCCATGTGCCGAGGCCAGAGGTTTGTCCGGTGCCGCGGGCTCCTGGCGTGGGTGCTGCTCGCGGGCCTCTGGGCCGGTTGCGGCAAGAGCTCGACGGCCCCGCCTTTGCCCGCCCTTTCCGCCGTGAGCGTCACCCCCGAGGTCGACACGCTGCGCATCGGCGAGATCGGTCAGTTCGCCGCGGCGGCCTACGACACCCTGGGCAATCCAGCCACCGGGGTGGCGTTCACCTGGAGCAGCGGCAATGCGAGCGTGTTCACTGTCAATCAAGTGGGCCGGGCGCTGGGTGCCGGTGAGGGTACGGCACCGCTGTTCGTCGAGGCCGGTGGCGTTCGCGACACGGCCTGGGTGACGGTGTTCCCCGACACCGGCTGGTTCGTTCAGCCGAGCGGTGCCGGCGTGGACCTCTTCGGCGTGTTCTTTCAGCCGGACGGGCAGTCGGGCTGGACCGTGGGCGACGGCGGCAAGATCCTGCACACCGCGGATGCCGGAGCCTCTTGGACGACCCAGGTCAGCAGCAGCGGTTTCACCCTCCACGGCGTGTGGTTCACCGACGAGCGGGAGGGGTGGGCCGTGGGGGTCTCTGGCACGGTTCTGAGGACCACCGACCGCGGGGCGACCTGGATACGCCTCGTCAACGTCGGCGCCGGCGAGATCCTGAAAGACGTCGTCTTTGCCAGCCGGGATACCGGCTGGGTGGTCGGATCCAATGGGGCCATCCTTCGCACCTTCGACCGCGGAACGTCGTGGCAACGGACCAACGCCTTGACCGCTTTCTCGCTCAACAGCGTGGCCTTCTCGGGCACCCGCGACGGGTGGGCGGTGGGCGACGGCGGCGTGATCGTCGGCACCCACGACCGCGGCCTCTCCTGGTTCTTGGTGCCTTCGCTGACGACCGATGTGCTCGAAGCGGTGTGGCGGCGGAGCGCGTCGCTGGCCTTCGCAGCCGGCAGCCAGGGCGTGGTGCCGCGCACCGAATCGCTTCCCGACTCGACCACCTGGGTGCTGCACAACGCCGGCGGTGGCTTGGGGCTCGAGGGTCTGTGTTACCCCGCCGACCAGATCGGTTACGCGGTCGGCTCCAACGCGTCGCTCGGCGCGACCGTGCTTCGGACCGACGACGGTGGGCTCACCTGGGAGATCCAGGCGGCCCATACCGGTGCGCCCCTGAACGACGTCTTCTTCGTCGACGCGCTGCGCGGTTGGGCCGTGGGTCAGGGTGGGACCATCATTCACACCGCGCGCGGCGGGCGCCGATAATCGCCGCCGGCGGACCATGGCGCTCGACCGGCTGATCGTGATCGACGGCTACAACCTGATCTTGCGCTCGCCGGCGCTGCGGCCGGGCCCCGGCCGCTCGCTACAAGAGGCCCGCGACCGACTGGTGAACCTGCTGTCGTGGGCGATCGGCTCGGGGGACGCGCGCTTTCTGGTGGTGTTCGACGGCGCCGAGGGGGGTGGGGGCGTCTCGGGCGGGGGCCGCGTCGAGGTGCGTTACTCGAAGCCGCCGGAGAAGGCCGACGATTTGATCCGCCGGCTGGTCGAGGAGCGCATCGAGCGGGTCGAGCGCCTGACGGTGGTGACGTCCGATCTCGAGGTCGCCCGGCACGCCCGCGCCATGGGAGCCGATGTCGCGCTTGGGGATCTGTTCGTATCGAACGTGCTGATTCCCTCCCGATCGGAGGGAGGCGAGGACGCGAAGCCCCCGGCGTTGTCGCGCAAGGAGGTCGAGGAGTGGGCCGAGATCTTCCGCAGCCGGCGGACCACCGGCCGCGACGCGCCCGACGACGAGCCGGCCCCGTAACCCCGAAGCGCTACGGGGCGGAGGCCCCAAGCCCCCGCCCCGCCTGAATCCGCGGCCATCCGCCGCCCCAAGGACGGCGCCGCCGCGGCTACTTCATGACCACCGGCTCGTTGACCGTGAAGGTCAGCTCGGTACCCTCCTTGATCTCGACCTGGTAACCCTTCGATGCCGCGACCGCTCCGGTGGCGGCGGCGCCGCCCAAGATGCCCCCGATCAGGGCCCCCTTGCTGCTCCCCCCGATCGCCTTGCCGAGCAGCGCCCCGGCGCCGGCGCCCGCGGCGACCGCGCCCAGGTTGCGTGCCCGCGTCGAGCCGGCGATGATGCTGTCGGCGTCGGCGACCAACGCATGAGACTTGCCGTCGATCTCGACCGACCGAATCGCCAGTACCAGGAACGCCCGGCTGCCCTTCTGCGCCGGCTCCACGCCGGCCACCACGCCATGGATCGTGCTGCCGGCGGGGATGACCACGCGTTCGCCGACGATGACCGGCTCCTTGACGGTCCCGGTCCAGCTCTCGCCCGGCTGCGCAGTCGCGGAGCTGACCTTGGCGTTCACGGTCACCTTGACCCCGGTTCCGGCGGCGACCGTCACGGCGTGGCTCCGGGTCGGCTGGGACGCGGGCAGGGTGGCCGTCTGACGCGGCGGCGTCCGGGTCTTGCGGGGGGCCGGCGCCGGCGGCTCTTCCTTCTGTTCCGGCGGCTGATACTCGGTCTGCGGCGTGATGTCCCCCGGAGTCTGCTCGGTGGGGTTCGAAGCCAACAGGCTGTCCACGCTGGACTCGGGTTGCTGGGCGGTCTCCTTCTTGGCACACCCGGCAACGAGCAAGATCGCCATCAGAGCAAGCGGCAACGAAAGGAAAGCACCACGCATGGGATCACTCCTTTGACTTGCCGGCATCCGCTGCCGGCCTCTGGTTTGCCCGCCTGGGATCCTGCGGGCGCTCCCTCGACCTTCCTGGTCGGCTCGTGAGTCTGGGGCTTGGGACGCGAAGTACCCGGCCGTCGGCTCGGCCGCCCACCCCAGCGAATCTTTTACTCCGAAGCCGAAGCGAAAGTCCAATTGCAACTGGCATACCGGCAACAGGACCCAGCCGAGTGGGGCGCGGTCGGGGCGTGATCCAACACGCAAGTCCCGTCCCTCCAGGCAATTGGACCGAAGCCGCGGGTCGCGCCATCGATTTCCCGGAGGGCGGTTTTCAGCCGGGACGTGTCGCGAACGCAATCAGCGGTGGGCGATACGCCACGGTCGATGGCTAGCGGAGGCTGGGCTAGCCCGGGGGTTTGGAGGCCGCCCGTTTCTTGATCGGCGGTGGCTCGCGCTCGACGCGGGTGTTGCTCTCCCGATGCACGAGCCGAAGCATCTGGCCGGCCGGGTTCGCCCAGATCCAATACGTCGTGGTCCCGTCCGTGACGCTCAGCTTGCGAGCCTGGACCGGTCGAGAGCCCCAGCGGATCGTCTCCGTGCCGAGGTGAGTTGCCGTGGCCTCCAGCGTGGTGTCGCGTGGTCCCAGGGCGAGCAGGGCCAGGGGGCGGCTCTGGAACGTCTTGCCGTGGAGGCTCAAGCAAATGAGATCGAACAGCGAGAAGAGGCGCGCATCGAGAATGAACAGGCGCCCTGGGGGAGCGGTCAAGGTTTCCCCGCTGCCTCGGCCGTCTTCCTCGCGAAAGATATTGAGGGACGTGTCGCTCATGACGATGCCGCGGATCAGCTTCTTGCCCGCAAAGGTGGTATTCGACTGATACTGCCTGAGGCCAAAGTCGGCTCGGTTGGCCACCAGCCCCATCTGCTTCTCGAGCTGCTGCTCTCCTTCCTCGGTCGGCTCGGTCCCGTATAGGTTCGAGTTGAGGATCAGGCTGTCGCTTCGCCCTTCGATGGTGAAGGTCTCGACGCCGACCACTCGATCGGTGGTGCGGATGACGAAGCTGCCGTGGTCCAGGACTTCGGGCCCGGTCGAAAGAGGCGAGGCCGCGATCGGCCCGGCGACCGTGAGGCCGGCAAACCAGCAGAACCCAAAGACGCGCATCATGTAGGAAGCGTATCACACCAACTGCGTGGTGAATGCGAAGTCCAGGTCAATGGTGAAGGGAGCCCGCCCGACCGGGATATTACCCTGGGCACTTTATCCCGCTTTGGATGGATGACGTCGTTCAGGCCGAGAATGTTCGTGCTGCCTGCGGTACAGAGTATCCGCCCTCGCGAAGGCTTCGGTCGGCCGAGCGACATCCGGGGAATCCCTTGGGTCGCGGCGCAGGGTCCCCCTTGGGGCCGACAGGGGACGCTCAAGGATCCAGGAGGTCTTGCCGAGACAGCGACCCTTGTTCTTGCCTTGGCCCAGCCTGCGTTGACCTCGTACTCCGCGACCGCCTTGGTGAAGCGGCAACCTATCCTTTCGCGCGCTCCAACCGTGCCACGCATTCGATGTGCGGAGTGTGCGGGAACATGTCGAACGGCGTGACGGCGGCGAGCGAGTAGCCCTGGGCCCCGAAATCCTTCAGGTCGCGGGCCAGGGTCGCTGGGTTGCACGACACGTAGACCACCGCTCGGGGGGACAGCTCGGCGACGCGCGCCACCACCCGCGGGTGGAGTCCGGCCCGGGGCGGGTCCACCACCACCACCTGCGGCCGGATGGCACCGTCCCTCTCGCCGCGCGCCCACTCGCGTAGTACGCGCCGGGCCTCCCCGACGACGAACCGCACGTTGCCAATTCGGTTGCGGACGGCATTCCGGCGCGCTGCCTCCACGGCCTCCGGGACGCTCTCCACGCCGACCGACTCGACGGCCGAGCGCGCCAGGAGCAACGTCAGCGTGCCGGTCCCGCTGTAGAGATCGAGCACGGTCTCGCCGCCCTCGAGCCGCGCCGCCTCGAGGGTCGCCCGGTAGAGGGATTCGGCCTGGCGGCTGTTGGTCTGAAGAAAGGTACCGGCAGAAGCCTCGAACTCGAGGCCCAGCAGACGCTCGAGGATCCGGCCATCGCCGAGCAGCACTCGCTCATCGCCGGCCGCCACCGGGGCGCGCGACCGGCTGATGAGCAGCGTCACCGAGCGGACCGCGGGCGCCAAGCCGGCCACCGCCCGGGCCCAAGCATCGAGCCCCGGGATCTGGTCCTCGGTGGCCACCAGATGGACGGCGCACTGATCGGTGGCTGGCAGGTGTCTCACGACCAGAAAACGCACGACTCCACGATGGAGGCTCGGGTGGTAGGCGCGCCAGCCTTCGCGGCTGGCGTGGGCCTGGGTCAAGCGCACGATCTCGACCGTCAGGGCGCTTGGCAAGAGGCAGGTCTCGAGCCGGAAGATGCGGTCGAAGGTGCCGCGCTCGTGGAGCCCCAGAATCGGCTCCCCCGCATCCCCGGGCTGGAAGCTGAACTCCATCTTGTTCCGGTAGCCGAAGGGCTCGGGGGCGGGAACGATCGGGTGCACGGGCGGGTCGGAGAGGCCACCCAGATGCACCAACGTCTCGCGGACCTGGCGCTCTTTGATCCGACACTGGGCCGCGTAGGCCAGATCTTGGAGGCGGCATCCGCCGCAGCGGTGCACGTGGGGGCAGGGAGCGGGTACCCGGTCGGCCGACGGAATCTCGATCGATTCCAACCTTGCCTCGGCATACCGACGTCTCATACGCACGAGTCTGGCCTGGACTTGGTCTCCTGGGAGTCCGCGGTCGACGAAGACGATCCGACCCGCGTGCCTGGCCAGCGCCTTGCCTCCCAGCGCCAGGTCCGAGATGTCCAGACTTAACACGTCATTGACCGTCATCGGTCGTCCGGGGAAGAGGTGCGACGGGGAAGTTCCGGGAACCGCGAAACGCGCGGCGGCGTCTTAGCGGATGTCACGGGGTCGGCGGGCACGACCGAGCTCCCGGACGCTATCACAAGGAGGATTTCGATGCGAAAGCTGGCGATCCTGCGAGGCTCGTGGCTCACGCTCACGACGCTCCTGCTGGGTCTCGCGATTGCCTGGTTGGGCGCGGCGAGAGCCCAGGGTCGTGGTGCGCCCTGGCTGGGCGTCTACAGCCAGAGGCTCGACGCCGACCTGCGCGAGGGCATGGGCTATCAGGGCCGGGGCGTGCTCATTACCCGTGTGGTTCCCGAAGGGCCGGCGGACAGGGCCGGGCTGCGCAAGGGGGACATCCTGGTGAGCGTGAACGCCCGCGCCGTCGACTCGCCGGACGAGTTGGCCCGGGTGGTGCGGGAATCGCGGGTAGGCCAGACGGTCAAGCTCGCCATCTCGCGTGACGGAGCGCGCCGCAGTCTGGATGCGCGCCTGGCCGAGCGACCGGAGGATTCGGATCGCGAGGACCAGCAGGGCGACGAGGGGAGCGAGGCTCCCGAGCCGCCCGAGATCGAAACGCCCCCCCCCCTGCCCTTCGAAGGGCATGCGCCGGAGGTCTTCATCCGGTCGATGGGGCGCGGCCGGCTGGGCGTGCGGATCGAGGACCTGAACCCGGACCTCGGCCAGTACTTCAGCCTCCCCGACGGCCATGGCGTCCTGGTGGTCGAAGTGTTCAAGGACACGCCAGCGGAACGGGCCGGGATCAAGGCGGGCGACGTGATCACCCAGGTCGGGGATCGCACGGTGGCCGACACCGACGACCTGTCGCGCGAGATCCGCGGCGCTCCCGAGGGCAGGCTCTCGCTGACCTTGATGCGCAAGGGAACCAAGCGAGTCGTCGAAGCGCGGCTGGCGGCTGCGCCGCGGGCGCTGTGGCGCGACCGCGCCATGGGCCCGATGGGCTTTGACGACGGCGACCGTATGCTCTTGAGGCGGCGGAGCGATGGGGACATGCGGGATGAGTTGCGCCAGCTTCGAGAGGAACTGCGCGACCTGCGACAGAAGGTGGAGAAACTCGAGCACAACTAGATTCCCCGCCCTCGGCGCGCTGGCTTGAAGCCGATCGGCGATCCGCCGCCCGGTGGGAGCAAGGCGTCTCGGGGCCAGGGCGGCACTTCGGATCCCCAGAGAAGGTGAAGGCCCGGCTGAGCGACGACGGCCGGGCCGTTCCCTTGTATGCCCAGCATGGGCGCTGACTAGGAGGTGAGAGTCCTCCGGGGACCAGGTCACCGGGACCCAAGGGAACCGCAAGGCGGCGCTCGCGAGGGCGACGCGGGAAGAAGCGGGGAACGAACCGGCGGGCCGACGAACAGAAACCGGATACGAGGCAGGGCCACTCGGGGCGAGCGGGCAAGTGACCGCGAAGCCGCGGTGACCAAGGAGGGGTCCTGTAAATCCGGCGGTCGTGTCGGGAAGGCCAGCGTTCTTATCTGGGGAGACCTCGCCTCACGCCTGAAAGGACGACGCGGCCGCGAGCCGCGGAGCGAGGAGTCAGCCGAGGCCGTAGTGGTGGTGGCAACGCCACGAAGGGCCGAACGATGGACGAGCGGAACGAACGCAGGACACGGAAGGGCCATGCGCCAGAAGCCCGAACAACTGGAGCTCGCACTGGAGGCAAGAGGTGAAGCCTCTCAGGGCCAGCGCAGCGGCGAAGCCCCGACGACGCCCGACGGAGACGAACGCTCAGGAGGCGATCACCGGCGGATGGAGCAGGGGGTCGCGCGCGCCAACGCGCTCGCGGCGCTGAGGCGGGTGAGGCAGAACCGGGGCAGTCCCGGCGTGGACGGGATGACCGTGGACGACCTGGCGCCGTATCTGGCGGCGCACTGGGAGGCGATCCGGGAGCAGTGGCTCGCGGGGACCTACCAGCCGCAGCCGGTGAAGCGACAGGAGATCCCCAAGCCCGACGGGGGGACGAGGACACTCGGCATCCCCACGGTGCTCGACCGGTTCATCCAACAGTGCCTGCTGCAGGTGCTGCAGCCGCAGTTCGATCCGACGTTCTCGGAGCACAGCTACGGCTTCCGACCGGGGCGCAGCGCGCACCAAGCGGTGCGGGCGGCGCAGGGCTACATCCAGTCGGGGCGGCGCTGGGTGGCGGACGTGGACCTGGCCAAGTTCTTCGGCGCGCCAGGATAAGCCTGGCGCTTCCAGCGGGTGCGATTCCCGCCCCGGCAAGGAGAACGAGCCGCTCCACCGGGAATCGAGTCTTGGGTTCATGGAGGCAACGACATGGACTAAGCGTAGACAGAGCGACGTCCGGGCCGTAACGCAAGTGAAGCGATGGAGCCCCGTGACACGATCCGGAGGCCGACGAGGTCGAAAACTCGGAAGGCAACAATAGGCGACCGCAAAGGGCGAAGGTTGCCGGAGACTCCGGCGGGGTCTAAGAGCACGGCACGGGCGGAGACGGAAGCGCCAAGGAACCTGGGAGATCCACCGTAGTCTTGGCCGCGCGGCACGGCGGCCGAGTATGCCGACCGAAAGGACCATCCATAGGGGAGCAGACGCTGCGGTGGAAGTCGGACCCGCCGGTAGTACTCGGAGCACGGGAGAGCTGTGCACAGGGGGAAGCGGCGGGGCAGGTCGAGACTCTGACCCGGGGACACATCCCCTGCACCCAGAGGTAGGGAACGGATGTCCACGCAACTGGGACAGATCAACGCGAAGGCCAAAGCAGACCGCAGGCTTCGCTTCACCTCGCTGGCTCATCTGCTGACGCCGGAGTTCTTGGAAGAGGCCTGGCGACAGCTCAACCGGCATGGTGCAAGCGGAGTGGACGGGGAGACGATCCAACAGTTCGAACGCGAGTTGGGAACCCGAGCCCAGGACATCTGCCGCCGCTTGAAAGCCGGAACCTATAAGGCTCCTCCGGTGCGCCGGGTGGAGATCCCGAAAGGACCGGGTAAGGTTGGAACCAGACCGCTGGGCATCCCGACGGTCGAGGACCGACTGCTGCAACGAGCGGTAGCGCGGATCCTCGAAGCCGTATTCGAGGCAGACTTCCTCGATTGCTCGTACGGGTTTCGGCCGAGACGAAGCCCCCACCACGCGTTGCGCGCGTTGCGGGAGACCATCGTCACGAAGAAGGTACGGCACCTGTTCGAGGCCGACATCCGCGGATACTTCAACCACATCAACCATCGGTGGCTGAGAGAGATGGTTGCCCATCGCATCGCAGACCCGGTGATCCTGCGCCTGATCGGCAAGTGGCTCCGGGCCGGCGCGATGCAGAATGGCGTCGTCACGCGCGCTGAGGCAGGGACACCCCAGGGCGGTCCGATCAGCCCCATCCTGGCGAACGTCTACCTGCACTTCGTACTCGACCTGTGGTTCGAGAAGAAGTTCCGGCCGTTTTGCCAGGGTGAGGCCTACCTGACGAGGTTCGCTGACGATTTTGTGGTGAGCTTCCAATACAAGCGAGACGCGGAGACGTTCCATCGGAAGCTGACGTGGCGCTTCCAGCGGTTCAACCTGGAACTCGCCGAGGACAAGACCCGGCTGCTGCCCTTCGGGCGCTTCGCCCGGGGGATGAAGGCGGAGTACGGGGAGAAGCCCGAGACGTTTGAGTTCCTGGGCTTCACGCACGTATGCGGGACGGACCGGCGCGGACGCTTCGCGCTGGTTCGGATCCCCAGCCGGAAAAGCTGCCGGAAGTTCCTGGCTCGCTCCCACGAATGGCTGACAGGGCACCGGCACTGGAAACGTCGAGATCAGCAACGGCAGCTCCGGATCATGCTGGCCGGCTTCTACCAGTACTTCGGACTGCATCACTGCAAGCCGAAGCTCGACTGGATACGCCGTGAGGTGCAACTCCAGTGGGTCCGAGTGCTGCGCCGACGCAGTCAACGCCATCGACTGTACTGGTGCTATCTGCTCCGCTGCGAGTGGTTCGCGCTGCCGTATGCACGAATCGTCCACGCCAGCGTCTGACGAGGCTGACACGTGAGTGCGACTTGGGGAGCCCGGTGCGGGAAATCCGCACGCCGGGTTCTGCGTGGGGGGATGGGCACAAGGGGTGACGCCGGCTCGGTGAGGGCACTGGCGCGAAAGCGACAGACACGGCGAGGCTCCGCAAAGGCTGAGGCCCTGAGGCCCATCCCTACCAGCCACCGGGTGAACCACGACGTGCTGATGGAGCGACTGTCGCGGCGGATCGCGGACCGACGCATGCTGAGACTGATCCGCCGCTACCTCGTGGCCGGGATCATGGCCGACGGGGTGGTGGTGGAGCGACATGAGGGCACGCCGCAGGGCGGCCCGCTGTCGCCGCTGCTGGCCAACGTGCTGCGGGACGAAGTGGACAAGGAACTGGAGCGGCGGGGCCTCGTGTTCGCACGCTACGCGGACGACCTGAACGTGTACACCGGGTCACGGCGGGCGGCGGACGACGCGATGGCCACGCTCAAGCGACTGTTGGCGCGGCTCCGGTTGCAGGTCAACGAGGCCAAGAGCACGGTGGCGCGGGCGTGGGCGCGCAAGTTCCTGGGCTATAGCTTCTGGGTGGCTCCGGGACGAGTGATCCGACCTCGCGTCGCACCCGCAGCCCTCGCGGAGATGAAGGCCCGCGCGCGCCTCATCACGAGCCGCACCGGAGGACGGAGCCTGACGCGAGTCGCCGCGGAACTGCGGAACTACCTCACGGGATGGAAGCTCTACTTCCAACTCGCCGAGACGCCACGCATCTTCAGCGACCTCGACGAATGGGTCCGGCACCGGCTGCGCGCCGTGCAGCTCAGACAGTGGAAGCGGGGTACCACCGTGTACCGCGAGTTGCGCGCCCGGACGGTTCCGGAGCGAGTCGCTCGCGCCGCGGCCGCCCATGCTCGCCGCTGGTGGGCGACGTCGGCCCATGGGGCACTTCAGACCGCTCTGCCGAACTCGTACTATGACCGGCTCGGCGTTCCTCGCCTTGCCGATCGTTGAGCCCTCGAACCGCCGGATGCGGACCCGCATGTCCGCTGGTGTGGGAGGGGGATAGCGGGACGAACCCGCTACCCCCTATCCCGATTCCCGTCGGTCGCTGGTTGGCGCACCGCCACCGCGGCGGGTGCCGATTCCCCTCAAACCCGATACTCTCCGCCGCGCATGGCCCCGATTCGCCACCGCTTCTGCCCCCGGTGTGGCTCCCGGCTGGTGCTCCAGGATCACGACGGGCGCAGGCGCCCCAGCTGCCTGCAATGCGGTTTCATCGTGTACCGGAATCCGGTGCCGGCGGCCGGCGTGATCCTGCGGGGTCCGCCCGGCGTGCTCTTGGTGCGGCGCAAGTTCCATCCAGCGGCCGGGGCGTGGTGCCTCCCGGCGGGCTTCATGGAGTATGGCGAGTCTCCCGAGCGCTGTGCCGTGCGGGAGCTGGAGGAAGAGACCGGTATCCTAGGGCGCTTGACGGGCCTGTTCGGAGTCTACGCCGGATTCGACGATCCGCGGG
The DNA here is from genome assembly GCA_036505355.1 of Candidatus Eiseniibacteriota bacterium. Lineage (GTDB taxonomy): Bacteria > Eisenbacteria > RBG-16-71-46 > RBG-16-71-46 > RBG-16-71-46 > WS-8. The sequence goes on from DASXTP010000027.1 coordinate 27,741, forward strand.
TGCGGGCGGTGTTGATCCTGTACACGGCGGAGCGAGTGGGGGGCCGGCTCAAGCCCGGCGACGACGCCGTCGCGGCGCGCTATTTCCCGCTCGATCGTCTGCCGCGCCCGATGGCGTTCGTGGCCCACCGCCGCGCGCTGCAGGACTACCGCGGGCGACTCTGACCGGCGTCCCGCGACCGCGGCTCAGGCGCGAGCCATGCCGCGCACCATGCCACGCGCGCCGACGGTGGTCGCGAGGACCGAGCCGGCGAGCAAGCCCCGGTCGAGATCCAGCTCGTCGAACGGCTCGCCGCTCCGCTTGTTGCTGAGGTTCAAGACTCCGAGCAGCTTGTTGTCGTACACCAGCGGGACCGAGATGAAGGAGTCCGAGTTGTACGCGTCCTGGTGCGTGTGCCGAACCTCGTTCTGCTCGTTGGCGACCCGCACGAAAAGCGGCTTGCGATGGTGCGCCACCCAGCCGGCGATGCCCTGCCCGACCCGTACGCGGACCGAGCTGGCGATGCCGGGATCGATTCCGCAGTGGGCGTTGATGCGGAGCGTGTCGCGGGCCTCGTCGAGCAGCATGAGGCTGCAACGGTCCACCTGGAAGTGCTCGCAGAACCAGGCGACCAAGGTGCGGGAGAATCCATCTCCATCGTGCTCCACGGACAGCATCTCGAAGACGTCGCGGAGAAACCCGATCGTGCGCTGGAGCTCGCCGACGCGCTTCTGGGAATCGTGGATCTGGGCGTAGGCCTCCTCCAGGTGCTGGCTGGCCGCGGTCGCCTGCTCTTCGAGCGCGAAGAGCTGTCGTTTCACCAATCCCAGTTCCTGCTGGTACCGGCTCGAGCCCTTGTCCAGCAGCCCGATCTCACGGCTGAGCGCCTCCAGCTTCGCGGCCTTGGCGCGGTTCTCCTCGACGCGCTCGGCGGTCTCGGTGTTGAGGCGTTGAATCCGTTCCCGAACCTCCTTGGCCGCGCCGGTGCCGGTTGACTCCGTGCCCTTGGCGTGCTGACGGGCGGCTCGGTAGAGGTGCTGGGCCAAGGCCAGCGTGGCCATGCTCTTCAAAGGGACGATCTCGTCCAAGACCTTACGGCGAAAGGCACCCTGCTTCTCGCTGGTCAGGACCACCAGGCCCAGCAAGTCGTCGTGATCGGTGAGTGGCAGGCATACGCACGACTGCCAGCCCGGGGCCGGGATCAGGGCCTCGAGCGCCGGGGCCTCGAGGGGGTCCGGTTCGAAGTCGGACGAGCTCTGGAACCATTCGGAAAGCACGGAACGGCGGCGGCCGGAATTGGAGAATGCACTGGGATGAAAGAATTTTCGCACGAGGCGAGGCGGCAACTGATCGACTGGCACCACGACGTCCTTGCGTGCGAGGCGGTCGTTCTGGCGCAGGTAGACGTTGACCAGGGCGTCGCGGCTGACCTCGTAGAACGTCAGGGTCGCGCCCCAATCCGGCCGTACGGCCTTCAGATAGCCCAGGAACTCGGACACCACGGCCTCGGCGTCCCGGGACGCCGTCAGACGCTGCGAGATGTCGCGGAGATCGAATTTCGACAAGGAGGAATCCCTCCCGTAGCCGGAAACCGGACGATCGGCCCACCGTTAGGCAAGCTGTGTGCCCGGCCGAGGCATGCGCCCGGTGGGCCCGTCGAGCGAAGCGGGTGGGCCGTATCCCCGCGGCCGGGGACGTTACGCGAGCCCGGCGATCGTGTAGGATGACGTGCGTCTCCACCTCCACCTGGAAACTCGGGAGGGCTCCGTGCGCCGGATGATCGCCGATCGCCCCGTGTTGCGCATGAGTTCCGAGCTCGGCCGTGTGATGGCTGCGGCCCGGGCCCGCGAGCAGGCCGGAGAGCGAGTCCTGCACCTCGAACGGGGCGAGCCCGATTTCGACACGCCATCCCATATCGTAGAGGCCCTGGCGCGGGCAGCGCGGGCGGGCGAGACCCACTATCCCGATGCGCGCGGCACCGTGGACCTGCGATTGGCGCTGCGGGATAAGCTGGCGCGGGAGAACCGCATCGCGTGCGATCCCGACGACATCGTGATTACCAATGGAGGCACCCACGCGCTGTTCCTGACCTTCCAGGCGCTGCTCGGTGCCGCCGACGAGGTGCTGGTCCTTTCGCCGCATTGGATGGCGATTCCCAAGCTGGTGGGGTTCGCGCACGGCGCGAGCATGCGTGCCGTGCCCGCCTATCTCGACCTCCAGAGCGGGAGCCTCGACGGGCCAGGCTTCGCGGCCCGGTTGCGCGCGGCGCTCCAGCCGCAGACTCGCGGCATCTACCTCAACAGCCCGAACAACCCGAGCGGCGCCGTGCTGACGCGTGAGCAGCTTTCGGTGATGGCCGAGGTCGCCGTCGAGCGGGACCTCTGGGTGGTGAGCGACGAGGCGTACGAGCATCTGCTGTTCGACGACGCCCGCCACGTGAGCATCGCCTCGTTGGCCGGCATGGCGGAACGGACGGTCAGCGTCTTCACGCTCTCCAAGAGCTACGCCATGACCGGCTGGCGCATCGGCTGGGTGGCGGCGCCCGCGGAGCTGATGGTCGGGATCGCCAAGGTGCACCAGTACGGGATCATGTGCGCGCCCACGGTCGCCCAGTTCGCGGCGCTGGAGGCGCTGCGCATCGGCGAGCCCTTCGTGGTCGAGATGCATGCCGAGTACGACCGGCGCCGGCAGCTGCTGACCAGTCGACTGAACCAGATGGGGCTGTTCTGCTTCGAGCCGCGCGGCGCCTTCTACTGCTTCCCGAACATCGCGCGCACCGGGATGGACGACGAGGACTTTGCCCAGGCGCTCCTGCACGAGGAGCGGGTCGCGGTCGTGCCCGGCACCGCGTTCGGTCCCTCCGGCGCCGACCACGTCCGCGTCTGCTACGCCACTTCGTACGAGGAGCTGGTCGAGGCGCTGGACCGGATCGAGCGATTCGTCGAGCGCCACCCCGGACCCCCCGCGGAGCTGCGCCCAGCGTGACCTGGCGGCGCGTCGTCGACGGATTCTCGGCGACCGCCGACAACTACGCCCACAGCATGGCCCCGTCGCTGCGCACCATGGCGGTGCGGGTCGTGCAGCGGGCGCAGCTGCGCGAGCGGGATCGCGTCCTGGATGCCGGCACCGGCACGGGCGTGGGCGCCGCCGCGGCGCTGACCACGGGACGCGAGGTGGTCGGCGTGGACGGCGCCGCGGGCATGCTCGCCATCGCACGACGCGAGGTCCCCGGTGCGCGCTTCGTCGAGGCCGATTTCGCGCACCTGCCGTTCCCGGCCGGCTCGTTCGACGTCGTCATCTCGGTCCACGCGCTGCACTTCGCGGACGATCCGGTGGCGGCCCTGGCCGAGTGGCGACGGGTCACGACCGGCGGCGGGCGCCTCTCGCTCTCGGTCCCGGGGCCGCGATCGGCACTCTCCTACGGGCTGTACGACCCGGTCTATCGGCGCCACGGGCTGCAGCGGCGTGTCATCGTGCCGGCCCGCGGCAAGCTGCTGGCCTGGGCGCGCGCCGCGGGCTGGCGGCAGGTCAATGTGGTGGCCGATCCGACAACGACCATCCGCCTGGCCGGCCCGGACTCGTTCGAGCGCTGGATGCGCACCGGCTCGCGCTCGGTGGCCGCCCGCGCCCTCAGCGAGGAGGCGTTCGCGGCCCTCTCCGCCGACCTGCTGGCCGTCACCCCCATCGGCCCGGACGGCCTGCTCCACATCCCGTTCGGGACGCTCTACCTGACCGCCCGCAACCCCTAGCGCTTCAGCCGGCGTGCTCGAGGCACGCGCGTGCGAGTGGCAGCACCGCCTCGGGCGCTCGCTCCCCTGATCCGGTCGATTCCGCCGCGAGGTCGATCTTCGGGTCCTCCCCGACGAAGCGCCAGATCCAGCGCGCCTCGTGGAGCTTGCCCTTTTCGA
>DASXTP010000028.1:0-4367 GCA_036505355.1 Candidatus Eiseniibacteriota bacterium
GCGCGGCTCACCGAAGCCCGAGAGCGCAGCGACAGCGGCGGATCGTGAGCGGACCCGCCTGGCGCCGGCTGGCGCGGGCCGAAGCTCGACTAGCGGGCGAGGCCGCGCCGATCGCAGGGGTGGACGAAGCGGGGCGCGGGCCCCTGGCGGGGCCGGTGGTGGCCGCGGCGGTGATCCTCGAGCGGGGCACGCGCTGGGAAGGGCTCGACGACAGCAAGCGGGTGGACCCGGGGACGCGGACCACCCTCTACACCCGGCTCCTGGCCGAGGCCCGGGCATTCTCGTGGGCGGTGCTTGGCCCGCGGAACATCGATCGGCTCAACATCCGTCGCGCCAGCCTCGAAGCGATGCGGCGCTCGGTGTGCCGTCTCACCGTGAGCCCCGCGCTGGTCCTGGTGGACGGATCCGACGCGATCCCGGGGCTTTGCTGCGAGCAGCGGCCGGTGATCGACGGAGACGCCCGCTTGCTGTCGGTAGCGGCCGCCTCGGTGCTGGCCAAGGTGGTGCGCGATCGCATCATGGAACGACTCGATCGCGTGTGGCCGGCCTACGGGTTCGTTCGCCACAAGGGGTACAGCACCCCCGAGCACCTCGAGGCCCTGCGGCGGGTCGGGCCCTGTCCGCTGCATCGCTATTCCTTCCAGCCGGTCGGTCAAACCGAGCTCGTGCTCGAAGCCCTGCCGTCGTCGTCGCTCATGCACTAGGATGGGCGGTGCTCGGTCCCGACGGATCCCCGGGTGATGGGCGGCGTCCGAGCGTTCCGGTGACCGTGACCCCAGGATTGACTTCGCGCCGGGGAGAGGCTCCGAGCGTCGCCCCCGTTCCACACGCCCCCGCCGGGGGAAGGCATGACCTTCACGTCATCACGGGGCAAGGCGGGCGAGTCGCTGGCGGCGGCTTATCTGGAGCTGATCGGATTTCGGCTGCTCGAGCGCAACCTCAGGCTGGCCGGCGTCGAGATCGACCTCTTGGCGCGGGACGGCGAGGTGCAGGTGCTGATCGAAGTCAAGATGCGCGGGCGCTCCGACTACGGCGGCGCGGCGCTGGCGGTGGACCACGCCAAACGCACGCGCCTGCTACGGGCGGCGCGCGCCCTCGAGCAAGCGGGCGCGACGCGGGTGCGGATCGACGTGGTCGCCGTGGAGCTTGCGCCCGACGGCGCGGGGATCCGGCACTACCGGAACGGCGTCACGGACTAGCGGAGGAAACCGGGCGATGAAGGGCCCCCGCATCGGCCGGCTGCGCATCCCGGCCCGGCTGACCCAGCGCTGGCGCGCGCGCCTTAGGGTGCAGCGTCGCTGGTGGCGGGCGCGGCGCCGCTCGGTGGCCGAGGGCGAGGTCCTGTTCCCGACCGCCGGCCGGGGCATGGTGGCGGTCGAGACCCTGGCCGGGGCCACCCGCGGGGGCTCGGGGCCGCGGATCGCGATCTTGCATGCCAGCGCGGGGGGCGGCCACCGCAGCGCGGCCAAAGCCTTGGCCACCGCGATCGTCGAGCGCTCGCCGGCCGCCACGGTGCGGGAGCTCGATACCCTGGTGTTCGCGTCCCGCCTCTACCGGGGCACCTACGCCGCCTCCTACAACGCCATCGCGGCGCGGGCGCCGGCCCTGTGGGGCGTGCTCTACCACTCCTGGGCCCTCGCCCCGGTGAACCGCAGCACCGCGCCGGTACGGCTTGCGGTCGACCGACTGAACTTGAGACGGCTGGTGCGGGTGTTCGAGCGCGAGAATCCTGACGCCGTGGTGTGCACCCACTTCCTGCCGGTCGAAGCCCTTTCGCTGTCGAGGGCCCGCGGTCGCCTGCGGGTGCCGCTCTACTGCGTCATCACCGATTTCGGCGCCCACCCGTTTTGGGCTTTCCCGCACGTCGACCGCTACTTCGTCGCCAGCGACGAGGTGGCGGCGGAGCTTTCGGGGCTCGGCGTGTCGAGCGATCGCATCGAGGTGACCGGGATCCCGGTCGACCCCAGGTTCGCCCGGCCGATCGGTCGCGACGCGGCGCGCGCCCGCTTCGGGCTGGACCCGCGCCGACCGGCGGCGCTGGTGATGGGTGGTGGCCAGGGCGTTGGGCCGCTGGCCGAAGTGGCGGAGCGTCTGGCCGCCCTCGGCGGAGAGCCACAGGTGCTGGTGGTCTGTGGCAGCAACCGGCGGCTGCGGGATCAGATCGACCAGCTCCCGTTGGGGCGGGTCGGCCGGATCCGCACGTTTGGGTTCACCCATGAAGTGGACGCGCTGCTCGAGGCCTGTGACGTGGTGGTGAGCAAGGCGGGCGGGCTCACCTGCTCCGAGGCGCTGATCAAGCACACCCCGCTCGTCATCTTCCGACCCACCCCGGGCCAGGAGGTGCGCAATGCCGAGTATCTTCAGGCCGGCGGGGCCGCGGTTCACGTCGACACGGTGGACGAGGTCGAGGCCGCGGTGAGCCACTGGCTGTCCAACCCCGTGCAGCGGGAGCGCATGCAGGAGGCCGCGGCGCGGCTGGCCCGGCCCCACGCCGCCGAGACCATCGCGGTGCGGGTGCTCGAGGCGATCCCGGCGGCGGTGCGGCGCAGCGCATAGGTCACCGGTCGGTCGGGAGATCGAGGCCGAAACATGACGCGTGCCTCTCGGGCCTGAAGGATCCATGCCGACGTCGTTCTTCAGACGACTGCTGGAGCCGCTGCGCCGTGCCTACCGTTGGTTGCAATCCACGCCCGGCGTCGTCACCTATCTCGGCGGCCATCGGGCGTTGGTCCGCACCGGATACGGGCGCCATCTGTTCGTCGACACCCGAGACCTGTCGGTCGCTCCGCAACTGCTCCTCCATGGGAACTGGGAGCCGGGGGTCACGCGCACGGTGCGCAAGCTGCTTCGCCCCAGCATGACCGTGATCGAGGTCGGTGCGAACGTGGGGTACTACTCCATGCTCGCCGCTTGGCTGGTGGAGCGAACGGGGAGGGTCTACAGTTTCGAGGCGAATCCCCATCTCGCGCGGCTGCTGAGGCAGGGGGCCGAGATCAACGGGTTTTCCGACCGACTGACCGTGATCGAGAAGGCGGCTTGGTCGTCGACCGGGACCGTGGACTTTCACTTGCTGGAAGAACACATGGGGAGTTCTTCGGCGAGTACTGCCATCGATCGGACCGCGCAAAGCTTCCATGATCGCACCGAGAAGATCACGGTCGATGCGGTGGCGCTCGACGGCGCCTTCCCCGCGGGCACCCGGGTCGACCTGCTCAAGATCGACGCCGAGGGTGCCGAGGGGCACGTGCTCCGAGGCGGACACCGGCTGCTGCAGGAGAACCCAGAGGTCCGTGTGGTGATGGAATTCTACCCGTCCAATTTCCCGGATCCGGGGGAGGCCGGTGAGGTGCTGGATCAGTTGACGTCCTTGGGGTTCCAATGGGGGAAGATCGAGGTGGACCATCCACGGGGGCGGATGAAGGCCGTCTCGCGCGGTGAGCTGATGGCGACGACGCACGCGGAGCTGTTGCTGTGGCGCGGTGGAGGCGGCCCGTGGCCCCGATCTTGATCCGTCGCGCGCTGCGAGGCGACCGTGCCTCCCTGGCGCGCGCGATCTCGCTGGTCGAGAACGAGGCCGCCGGCTCCGAGGAGCTCGTCGATGCCTGCTTCGAGCGCAGCGGGAGCGCGCTGCGGATCGGCGTCACCGGGCCGCCCGGCGCCGGCAAGAGCACGCTGGTCACGCAGCTCGCCCGGGAATATCGACGCCGCGGGCAGACCGTGGCGGTGGTGGCGGTGGATCCGACCAGCCCCTTCACGGGCGGCGCGCTGCTCGGGGACCGGGTTCGCATGTCGGAGCTGGCGGGCGACGACGGGGTGTTCATTCGATCGATGGCCACGCGCGGCGGCATGGGAGGGCTGGCGGTGCACACCGCCCACGCCTGCGACGTGCTCGATGCCGCGGGCTTTCAACGCATCCTGATCGAGACCGTCGGAGTGGGGCAGAGCGAGCTCGAGGTGGCGGAAACCGCGGACAGCACCGCCGTGGTGCTGGTTCCCGAGTCGGGTGACACGGTGCAGGCGATGAAAGCCGGCCTGATGGAGATCGGCGACCTGTTCGTGATCAACAAGGCGGACCGGGAAGGGGCCGAGCGCGCGGCGTTCGCCGTCCGCTCGGCGCTCGAGCTGCGCCCCGCGCGCCCCGAGTGGTCGCCGCCCGTGCTGCTCACCGTGGCCTCGCGCGGGGAGGGCGTGCGGGAGGTGGTGGATGCCTTCGAGGAGCACTTTCAGCACCTCGGGGCCCACGGCGGGCTCGAGCGCCGTCGGCGCCGGCGCCTCGAGCAGCGACTGCGCGACCTGGTGCGCCGGCGGCTGTGGGAGGAGTTCCGGGGCCGGGTACCCGAACAACGTTGGCAGGAGTGCCTGGATGA
>DASXTP010000029.1:0-6048 GCA_036505355.1 Candidatus Eiseniibacteriota bacterium
ATCATGTCGCACCGCGTGCCGCGTGGCGGCGAGTGCAGCACGAGCAAGGTCTGCTCCGGGGGCGAGAGCCGCGCCAACTCCTCGAGCGCATCGGCGATGGTCGGCGCGCGCCGTGACGGATCGAAGCGGTGCGGCACGACCTCGCCGGGACGACTCACCCATCCATCGAGTCGAGCGGGCGATTCGGCGTCGCCGTCCTCCCATCGCTCCCAGTCCTTGATCGCGAACGGAGTGATCGGCACCCACGACAGTCCCGCCACGCGCACGCCATCCACGACCACGGCGCGCCCATGGAGCAACCTCCACAGGGAGCCTTCATGGCGCTCGAGGCAGTCATGGTTGGCCGCCCAATCGTCATTGCCCATCAGCAACAGCAGCTCGGTTTCCGGCGATCCCTCGCGGAGCCGTCGAGCGAACTCGACCAGCGATCCCTCGAGGAACACGCGCTGATAGGCCACCCCCTCGGCTCCAGTGGCGTGTGGACACAAGTCCCCACCGATCAAGACCGCTCGCGGGCGGCGGGCCGCCGAGATGGCCACCAACTCCTCGTAGAGGGCGCCCTGACCATGAAGATCGGAGGTGAAGAACCAGTTCGACAACTCGCCCACCTTCGGTGGCTTTCGGAACCAACCCCACGGAAAGCCCGGAATCTAGCCGACGACTTTGCACGCCCGCAACAAATCGGCGGTCGCGCGGATGTCGAACGGCGCCGATGGGATGAAAAGCCTTGACCGGCTGTCGACCGGCTGCGGATACTTTTCCGCTCACTCTACGGGCCGTCGCCGCTCGAAAGGAAATCGCTTCCATGTCGCGCTCGGTTTGCGCCGCTGCCGTCTTGTTCGCCATGCTGGCCGCTCCGGCTGCCGGCTCCACCCCATCGCCCAACCTGCTCGCCAACCCGGGATTCGAGGAGCCTCTGCGCGGCCACGCGTGGATGCCCGCGGCCTGGGAGACGCTGGAGGCGGGCCTGCCCACCGTGTTCTTCGGTCGCGACACGTTCCTGGTGCACAGCGGACGCTATGCGGTCAGCGTGGCCAACGCCAGCAACCTCTATCCGATGTGGCACAACTGGAGCCAGACCCTGATCGTCGGCCGGGAGCTTTGGGGCAAGGACTTGGTGCTCACGCTGTGGACGCGGAGCATCGGTCTGCAGGGACGGGGGTACGTGCTGCTCCAGGCCTATCGCGACACGATCGAGAAGATGGCGCGTCAATGGAAGGTGGAACGCGATACCTCGGCAAAACGGCTCGGCTACGGGCCATTGGACGACCCCCATGTCGTCTTGGGCTGGCAACGCGAGTATTTCTCGGATCCCGAGACCGACTGGGTGAAGCGCACGGTACGGATCTTCGTCCCTCCCAGCTCCAACATCGTGATCGTCCGTGGCGGCATCCTGGGGACCGGCCAGGTGACGTTCGACGACGCTTCGCTCACCGCCGAACCGGCGCTCCCCCCTCCGGCGGTTTCCCCCCACACCAACATGCTGGCCGATCCGGGTTTCGAAGGCGACGGCAACGCCTGGGAGTATTCGATGCCGCCCTACTTCGCGACGATGATCGAGAAAGACAGCACCGTGGTACATGGCGGCAAGTATTCGATCCACATGCGGTGCGGCGGCAGGGGCGGATGGGTCAACACGCGAATGGGCGTGGTGCAGCTGATCGGCAACCGGGGTCTGGGGGGGAAGCGCCTGCGCTTGACCGGCTGGGTGAAGACCGACAGCCTGTACAATCCGGCCTACATCAAGATCTACTGTTCGACTCTGGAGGGCGACGTTCACAACACCCCGCAACAGTTCAATTGGATCACCCCCTGGACCAAGACCGACCTGGAGATGGACGTCCCACCTGGCACCTACCTGATCGGGGCATGGTTTCTGTTCAACGCGCCGGCCGCTGGCGACGTCTACTTCGACGACGTCTCGCTGGAGGTGATCGGGCCGGCCGTGTACGTGACGACGGGCACGGCTCCGCCGCGGCCCGCGATCCCGTCGCAGCACTGAGAGGGCTTCCCGATCGGCCGGGGCCATCCGGCCGGCCTGTTCGGGATCACCGCGTGCCGCCTCGGCTTCCGGGACGCTTCCGGAGCGCTTGACGCGGGCTCGGGGCGGGGACACACTGCTTGTGCAGCTGGGCAGAAAGAACTCCTTGGCAGGGAGCTTTCCGACCCGAGCCGAGGTTCAATCGCTGCACGAACCTGCCGGAAGGCGATCGCGTGCGGATTTCACGAGCGAGGTGAGCCGCCCGATCCGCCCAGGGCCCTTGCGGACCGGGAGCTGCAAGGTGCGCGAAACACTTGCCCGAAGTGTTTCCCTCTCGCGTGCCAGGGAGCCCCCCCTCCACATCACCGGCGAAGTCGCACGACTTCACCGCGGGCCGCGGCCGGACTCGGACATGCTTCGGGTCCGGCGGCCGGCTCAAAGCCAGCGGCGACGCCGCAGGTACCCCCAGGTGGCGAGCGCCGTGAGCACCAGGACCCCGAGCACGTACAGTTCGCCGTGCTTCCAGCGGTAGACCGCGAACGAGAAGTTCATTCCGTAGTACCCGGTGACGAGCGACAGCGGCAGCATGATCGTCGCGATCACGGTCAAGGTCTTGATCACCTCATTGAGCCGATTCGACGCCAGCGACACGTGGAGCTCGAGGAGCCCGGCCACCTCGTCGCGGAACGAATCCAGTAGATCGCCGACGCGCGCCAGCCGGTCGTAGACGTCCCTCAGGTAGGGCCGCATCTCGGCGGGAATGGCGCGAAACTCGTCGCGCGTCAGGGCGAGGATGGTGTCACGCTGCGGGCCGACGATTCGCCGCAGCGCCGCCATGCCGCGCTTGAGCCGAAGGATGCGAACCTGTTCGCGCTGGGTCGTCCTGCGGAACACCTGCTCCTCCAGCGTGTCGATCTCCTCAGCGACCTGATCCATGATCGGCAGATAATGATCCACCAGGAGGTCCAGGACGAAGTGCAGCAAAGGGACCGGACCGCGGGCGAGCAGCTCGGGCCGGCGCGCCAGCACGTCGAAGGCCGAAGCGATCGAACGGGTCGGTCCGTCGTGGTAGGTGACGATGAAGCGCTCCCCCACCACCACATCGATCTCGCGCAAGGTCGGTCGCTTCCCCTCTTCCCAGCGCGCCGAGTGCACGACCAGGTACAGATAGGGGCCATAGTCGTCCACCTTCGGGCGGTTGATCTCGAGGAACATGTCCTCGATCGCCAACGGATGGATGTGGAGCGGTGCGAGTAGCTCCCGCGCCGCGTTCTGGTCCTCGGCGTCGAAGTCGATCCACACCGCCCCTGGCCCGCTCTCCAGCCGCCGTAGCACCTCATCGGCGGCCACCTCCCGGGCGCCCCCTGGGTCGGCGTGCCAGGCGCGGATCATCGAGGGTGCGGGCTCGGATCCCGGGCGAGTCGAATCGCGATCTGGCAGGTGGTGGTGTGGATGCGCACCGTGTCGCTCACCCGGCGGGCGTAGCCGCCCCCCAGCGTGACGACCACCGGGATGTCCCGCTCCGCGCATCCTTCGAGCACCAGCCGGTCGCGGGTCTCGAGGCCCGCGAACGTCAGCCGGAGCGAGCCGAGCTGGTCGTCCTCGAACGGATCGGCCCCGGCCTGGTACAGCACCAGCTCGGGACGATGGGCCCAGACCCGCTCCAGTCCTTCCGCCAGCCGGCGATTGAACTCCTCGTCGCAGGTCGCGTTCTCGAGCCCGATGTCCAGGTCGCTCCGCTCCTTGACCGGGTAAAGATGTTCCTGGTGGATCGAGAAGGTGAAGACCCGGTCGTCGTGGCGAAACAAGTGAGCGGTCCCATTGCCCTGGTGGAGGTCGCAATCGACGACGGCGGCGCGCCCGATCCCGCCGTCTCGCTGGAGCACACGGATCGCGACCGCCAGGTCGTTGATGTAGCAAAAACCGGAGGCTAGCTCGGCGAATGCGTGGTGAAATCCCCCTCCCAGGTTCACCCCGACCCCGCGTGCCAGGGCCTCACGGCCCGCCAGCGTCGTGCCGCCGGCCGCCAGCACGTAGGCACGGACGATCTCGGCGGTGAGCGGCAGCTCGGAGCAGGCGGTGCGCGGCGTCCACCTCAGGTGGTCAAGGTCCGACAAGTATTCCTCGGTATGGACCAGCAGCAAGTCCTCGCGCGGGGCCGGGACCGGACACGCGATGGCGGCATCGTCCACCACGCCGGACTGCACCAGGCTGCGCCGCACCAGGGCGAACTTCTCCGTGGGAAAGACGTGCAGCCCGATGTCGCATTCGTACTCTGGGGAGTGGACCACCGCGGCGCTCATGGCCCCTCATCGTGCCATCGCGGCCCGTCAGGCGCAAAGGCGGATGCGGCCGAGCGGGAGCCCGGATACAATGGGCGACCTGCATGCTCACCCCTGTCGACCCCGCCGCGGGCGCGTTCCGCGAACTCGAGCGCCGACTCACTCGCCGGCGTTGGGCCCAATTGGACATTCGCGTCCGGCTCGAGTTGGCGGGGCTGGCTGTACTGTCGGGAGGCTTCCTGTTCTGGCAAGCCCGCGTACAGCTCGACGGGCTGAAACACCAACACGGCTCCGCCGCCGTGCTGTGGGCGATAGCCGCGATCTGGGTGGCGCTGGCTGGCCTGGGCGCGGCCCTGGCGGGGGCACGCCACGCCCGGCGCCTGCGCAGCGGGTCGGCCGGGCCCGAATGGCTGTCGTTCCCGGTCCCGGTCGATCGACTGGCCCGCCACCTGGCGTGGGACTCGCGACCGCTCGCGTTCACCGCGCTGTTCCCGGCGGCCAGCGTGCTGGCCGCCGCGATCCATCTGGTCCCTGCCGGATGGCTGGTGCTGGCGGGGGCCGGCTTCGTCGGGCTGGTGCACCAGGCTGGACGTCTCGGGACGGCGCTTGGGGAACGGCTCGTGCTGCGAGGCGCCGATCGACGGGGAGGGGCACCGCCGCTGATGTGCGCGCTGGCGGCGGGCTCGCGGCGGACTCGGCGGGTCGGACTTTCGGCGGCGCGCTGGGACCGGCCCTGGCCCTGGCTGGCGCTGTGGCGGAAGGATCTGGCGGTGACCCGGCGGGTGCCCGGCGTGGCTCGCACCGGACTGACCGCGCTTGCCCTGTGGGCGCTATCGCTGCTGGCCTGGAGCCTGCCGGGCGAGCCATCGCTGCGGCACTATGCGGCGTTTTTGCTCACGCTGCTCGGGGCGGCGGTACTCGCCGAGTGGCTGGTCGCCTTGTCCGGCCTGGACCCTTTCGGGGTCCTGCGCGGGCTGCCGGTCGGGATCGGCACCGTGTGGGCAGCGCGCTTCGTCTGGGCCCTGATTGGAGCGGCACTGGTGTTGGGGGGGCACGCGATGGCGGGGCGGGAGCTTTCGGGGCAGGCCTTACGCGTGTTCCTCGCCTGGTCGGGCGGCGCCCTCTTGGGAATCGCCGCCCTGGGTGTCAACTATGGGGTGACGCTGTTCCCGCGCGCCGACGTGGCGCAGCGGCTGCTGGTCCTTTCCCTGGGACTGGCCGTTGCGGCGAGCATCATGATTCCGCTCTCCGGCTGGGTCGTCCTGCTGTGCGCGGTGGCCCATTCGGCGCGCCGGCTGCCGCGGTGGCCTCGGCTCGAGGAGGTCTGATGTTGCGGATCACGGGGCTCACCCGGAGCTACGGTCCGTTGGTGGCCCTGGCCGACGTCTCGCTCGACGTGCGGCCGGGCGAGATCCTGGGGCTGCTGGGAGCCAACGGCGCGGGCAAGACCACCCTGCTGCGGACCGCCGCGGGACTTCAACCACCGGACCATGGCGCGGTGATCGTGGGCGGCATCGACTTGTGGGCGAGCCCCGTCGAGGCGAAGCGCCGCCTCGGCTATGCCGCCGAGGAACCGAGCTTCTACGAGGAACTCTCGGCCGACGAATACCTGGCGTTCGTCGCCGCGCTCCGCGGGCTCGACCCCGCGACGTCACGAGGGCGGGCCCACGCCCTGTTCGAGCGACTGGGTCTCGCCGGTCGCACCGTAGAGCCGACCGGCCACTTCTCGCACGGCATGCGCAAGAAGCTGTCGTTCATTGCGGCGGTGTTGCACCGGCCTCCGGT
>DASXTP010000030.1:0-63798 GCA_036505355.1 Candidatus Eiseniibacteriota bacterium
GGACCCGAAGGCGCTGGCGGGGAGGACCCTCGTGATCGTGGACGACGTGATCACCACTGGCTGCACGCTCGAAGCGTGTCTCGAGCCTCTCCGCGCAGCCGGAGCGCACGCGATCGCCGCCGCGCTGGCCTGGGCGCAGTAGCATGTCGCATCTGCACGTCCCCGACGGCTTGCTGCCGCTTTGGCTGTGGGGCCCTGGGCTTCTCTTGGTGCTCGGGATGCTTGCCCTGGCGAGCCGGTCGGCCACACCGCAACGAGTGGCCTACCAAGGGGCGCTGGGCGCGCTGATGCTGGCCGCCAACGCCCTGCCGCTCGGCCCGCTCGAGTACCATCTGACCCTCTCCGGGCCGATCGGGATCCTGCTCGGACCGGCAGGTGCTTTCCAGGCGGCGTTCGCCGTGAGTGTCATCTTGGCGTTGCTCGGGCACGGCGGGTTCACGGTGGTCGGTCTCAACACGCTGGTGCTGGGCGCTGGGGCGGCGGTGGCCCGCCCGGTCTACACCGCGCTGGTCGCGATCGTCAGGCCCCGTACGGCGATGGCCTGGGGCACGGCGTCGGGGCAGGCGGTGGCCGGTGGCCTGTGGCTGCTGGTGATGGCGGCGACGGCGAGATTCGCGCCGTCTCACCCGGGGGCCGCGGGGCTTGGCCATCACACGGAGTCGCCGGCGGCCCACTTCGAGGTCTTGGCGGCGTTCGCGTTCCCGCTGTGGCTGGTGGGGACGGCGGTGGAGGCCATGGTGGCCTGGGGGATCGGTCGGTTTCTGGAGCGGGTCCATCCCGCGCTCCTGCCCGGCGGCGACCCTTCGGTGGTGCACGCCGAGGTCGCATGATCAACCCGCTGGCCCAGATGGACTATTACGCCAGCTCCGGGGGAACGCCCTGGCACCGCGCGAGCGCGCTCGGCAAGCTGCTCCTGGCCGCGGGTACCATCGGGCTCGCCGTGTCTGCGCCCACGTGGGTCCTACTCGGGGCGGTGCACGCGATGGCCTGGGGGCTGGTGCTCACCAGCCGCCTGCCGGGACGTCTGGTGGTGGCGGCCGCGGGCTACCCGCTGCTCTTCTCGGCGCTCTTCATCGTCAGCCGTTGGGACGGCACGCTGATCACTCCGCTCACGCTTGCACTACGACCCTTGACCGCAAGCTTGATCGCCGCCTGGTTGGTGGGCACCACGCCGTACCCGGATATCTTTGCCCCGCTTTCGCGTGGGTTGCCGCGCCATGTCGCCGACAGCCTGTTTCTCACCTACCGCGCGCTGTTCGCCCTGCTGGCGCGCGCCGAGCGGTTGCTGAGGGCGTTGCGTCTCCGTGGCGGATGGAGCGGACCGCCGCGCCGGCGGCTGGCCCACGCCGGGGAGGGTTTCGGCACCCTGGTGGTGCATGGCTTCGAGCGCAGCCAGCGACTCTACGCCACGATGCGGCTGCGCGGGCACTCGGGGCGGATCTGCGGCTGCCGGCACTACGCCGAAGCGTCCGCGGCCGATGTCTGGGTCGCCGTGGCGGCGTTGTCGCTTGCCGGGCTCGCCGTGCTGCTGTGGCGGGTCCCATGAGCCGGCCCGTCGGGACCAACACGGCGCCCGCGCCGCGCGAGCCCATCGTTCGGGTCTCGTGCGTGCGCCACACCTATCCGGACCGCACCCAAGTGCACCTGTGCGGCCTCGATTTCGTGGTCGAGCGCGGGCAGCGGGCGGTGGTCCTGGGCCCGAACGGCTGCGGCAAGAGCACGCTGCTGTTCCACATCCTGGGGATGCTCGAGCCGCAGGAGGGCGAGGTGAGCGTGCTGGGCGTGAACCCGGCCCGTCACTTCGACCAGATCCGCGAGCGCGTGGGGGTGCTGCTCCAGAACGTGGACGAACAGATCATCGCCCCCACCGTCTGGGACGACGTCTCGTTTTCCCCGCGCAACTATGGCTATCGGGACGCCGAGGTGAGCCGCATGGTCGAGGAGACGCTGGCCCGGGTCGGGATCTCCCACCTCAAGCACAAGGTGTGTCACTACCTGTCGGGCGGCGAGAAGCGCAAGGTCGCCCTCGCCGGGGCTCTGGTGCTCAAGCCCGAGCTGTTGGTGTTGGACGAGCCGTTCGAAGGTCTCGATCCGGCATCGCGGGCCGACTTGGTGGAGCTGCTGAACCGTCTCCATCGGGAACGCGACGTCACGCTGGTGATCGCCACGCACGACGTCAACGTGGTCAACGCCACGGCCGACGTGGTCTACGTGTTGGTGGGGGGCGGCGAGATCGTGGCCCACGGCACGCCCAACGAGGTGTTCCGCGACCCCGCGTTGCTTCGCAGCAGCAACATCGAGCCCCCGGTCCTGGCGGAGCTGTTCCAGCGCCTGGAGGACCTGGGAGTCTCGCTCGGCCGCCCGCTGTCGATCGAGGAGGCGGTTCGCGCGGTCCTCGAATGGGGAGCCAGGGGGGCCCGGGTGGCGCGTCCCGCGGCGATCCCCGACGTGGTGGCACCGCGGGCGCGAGCCGGCGAAGATCCATGAGCGGCGACCTGTTCGGTACCGGGCCGGAGGGGAACCGCGGGGCGCCGCTCGCCGATCGCATGCGCCCGCGGAGCTTCGACGAGCTGGTCGGCCAATCGCAGCTCCTCGCCCCGGGCGCCCCGCTCGCCCTGTTGCGCGAGGGCAAGCTGCTCACCTCGTTGATCCTGTGGGGCCCGCCGGGCAGCGGAAAGACCACCATCGCCCGGCTCATCGCCGGCGCGGCCCTGGTGCCGTTCGCCGCCTACAGCGCCGTGCTCGCGGGGGTCAAGGAAGTCAAGGAGACCATGGCCCGCGCGGTGCTCGAGAAGAGGCGGAGCGGCAAGCCCACGGTGCTGTTCGTGGACGAGATCCATCGCTTCAACCGCGCCCAGCAGGACGCGTTCCTGTCGCACGTCGAGCGCGGTGACATCGTGCTGATCGGTGCCACCACCGAGAATCCGTCGTTCGAGGTCAACTCCGCGCTGCTGTCGCGCGCCCGCGTGCTGGTGCTCAAGGAGCTGTCGCCGGCCGATCTCCAGGTGCTGGTGGAACGGGCGCTCGCCGACCCCGAGCGCGGGCTCGCGGGTCGCTTCGCCATCGAGCCCAAGGCCCTCGATCTGCTGGCGCTGGCCGCGGATGGCGACGCGCGCCGGGCGCTGAACGGGCTCGAGCTGGCGGCGGCCGGCGCAGGGGAGAAGGCCCCATCCCCTGGCGCTGCGCCGGGCAGTGGCGGCCAGATCACCGTCGAAGACGTGCGCCGCGCCCTGGCGCGCAAGCATCTGCGCTACGACCGCGCCGGGGAGGAGCACTACAACTTGATCTCGGCGCTCCACAAGTCGCTGCGCGACTCGGACCCTCATGCCGGGCTCTACTGGCTGGCGCGGATGCTGGCGGCGGGCGAGGATCCGCTCTACGTCGCGCGGCGCCTGGTGCGGTTCGCGAGCGAGGACGTCGGCAATGCCGATCCCCAGGCGCTGCCGCTCGCCGTGGCGGCGTTCCAGGCCTACCACCAGCTCGGCACGCCGGAGGGCGAGCTGTCGCTCGCCCAGTGCTGCGTCTATTTGGCGACCGCGCCCAAGAGCAACGCGGTCTACCAGGGACTCGGCAGGGCGATCGCCGAAGTGGAAGCGAGCGGCAGCCTCCCGCCACCGCTCGTGATCCGCAACGCTCCGACCCGGCTCATGAAGGAGTTGGGCTACGGGGCCGGGTACCGCTACGCGCACGACGAAGCGGGTCGAATCGCCGACCAGCAGCACCTGCCGGACGAGCTCGAGGGGCGCCGCTTCTACGAGCCGACGAACGAGGGCTTCGAGGCCGAGATTGCCCGGCGCATGAAGACGTGGGAGGAATGGCTGGGTGCGAAGGGCGCCCGGCGTCCGCCCGGGGAGGCATCCCAGTCCTGAGGAGCCTGGTGTCGTGCCCGGCGATCGGGCAAGCTTGCGCCCCCACGGCCGCGAGGAGGGATCCGTCGATGCGAGGTCTCATGGCTGTTGGTGTCGTCCTGGTTGTCCTGGTCGCCGGCTGCAAGGAGAACTTACCCACGGACCTGAACCCGGGCCAGACCGTCGTCTTTCGCGGCGAGATCGCCGCCGGTGCCGAATGCCCCATGCTGGTGGTCGGCACCAACCGTCGCTTCTCGCTCACCGGCGATATCGGCTCATTCAAGATCGGCGATCGAGTGTGCGTCAAAGGCACGATCGCCGAGGTGTCCATCTGCATGGCGGGCGAGGCGACCATCGCGATCACCGAGATCGGTCGCGAAGATTCTTGCCCCTGATGCGCAATCGACCCCCGGGCGCCCTGGCGAATCCGTCGCATCAAGGCCCGAACCGCCCCGCCGAAGCCCCGGGGAGCCCTCCCGGCCGCGGGTAGTTGCAGGTGGCCGTGACGCCCTGATTGCGCAGGCCCAGGCGGGCGACTTGCGCCCAGAGCCATGAGCGTCGGCCCTGCCGCGAGTGGAACTGGTCCCCCCGGGCTCCGGGGAATGGACGGGGTGAGGGCGTAGCCGAATCAGGATTTCCTTGTCTTCTACCGACCGGGGCGGCAGTATGGGTCTGTCGGCCGGGTTCCTCAAAGAGCCCGGCGCGTTTTTTTGGGCTCGGAGCCGAACCCGAAACGTCGAGGTCATGGTCGCGACCCTTTTGAGCCTCACACTGCTCGTTTCGCAAGCCATGCCGATCGGGCCAGCGGAAGCCGCGGCCGAGACGGCGGCTGCGCCCGCCGACACCGTCCCTTCGCCGTCCCGGATCGTACGGCGCTTCGCCCCGCTCGAGGTCCGGGCTCCGCTCCACGATCTGCGCTCGAGCCAGACCGTGCACACGATCGCGGGGCCGGCGCTGCGCATGCTGCCGGCCGACCAGCTTGCCGACTTGCTGGTGCTCCAACCCGGCGTGGTGGCCCAGGCCGAGGAGCTGCACGTTCGGGGCGGGCGTGCGGGGGAGACCACGGTGAACCTGGGTGGCCTCGACCTCGACGAGCCGCTGCGGCGACGCCCGATGCCCGTTCCGCTGTTCGCCCTGCGCAGCGTCGACCTGGTGAGCGGGGCGCCGGGTGCCCAGTACGGCTGCGGTCTGGCGGGCGTGCTCGATTTGCACACCATGGACCCAGGGGAGCGTCCCTCGCTCGAGTGGCGCTGGCAGAGCGACGGGCGGCTCGGCACTCATTACGACCGCATTGCCGGACGCCTGGGCACGCCGCTTCGTGTCTGGGGCTTGGGGTTAGTGGCCGCGGCCGACGCCACGCTCGACGACACGTGGCTTCCCTCGCTGCGCTCGCTCAGCCGTCGGGAAGTGGCCGGTCTCTCCTTCGGCTGGCGGGCCGAGAACCGCCTGCTCGGCTACGCCAAGCTCGCGCCGGTCGGTCCGCGCCAGCCGGTCACCGCCCAAGTGCTCGTGGGGCGGCAGGTTCATCGGCCCTACGATCCTGCCTGGTCGCTCGACGGGTGGACCTACCTACCCCCGAACATCAAGGAGTCGCCAGAGTTCAGCACGGTACCCCTGCCCGGCTATCAACGCTATCGGGCGGCGGACCATTTCGCCATCACGGATGAGAGCGATCTGGCGGCGCTGGTCTCGCTATCCGCCCGCCGTGTCGCGGGGCAAGCCACACTCAGCCTCGGCCTCCTGCGCACGCGGTCGGTCACCTCGGTGGGTGGCGGGCACGAGAGCCCCGATGTGGTCCATCGGCCCTCGTACGCCAATCCACCGCGCGACCGCTTCTACGTCCTGTGGGGCGACTACCCGCTCTACCGGGAGAGCGCGGGCGACGTGCTCACCTTGCGCGGCGACCTCGAGGCCACAACCAAGAGCGGCGGAGGAATCAAGGCCGGATCCGGGCTCACCTACGAGACGGTCTCGCTGCGCGAGATGGATTGGCCGCTCGCCAGTTTTGGCTGGACCGTGGGGGAGCTGGCACCGAGCGCCGTCGACTCGATTCGTTCCTATCGTGCGTTCGCGCCCGGCGGCTTCGGCTACGTCCAGAGCCGTTGGCTCTCGGGCGGCCTGGTGATGAACACCGGGATGAGGGTCGAGTACTTCACCGCCGGCCCCCAGGCGGGGGACCAGACCCTGCCCGGAAGCACACGCGGTGTGTGGTCGTTGTCGCCCCGGCTCGGGATCGCCTACCCGATCTCGGTGCGCGACGTCTTCTCGTTGGCCTACTCGCGTGTCCATCAGGCGCCCGGGCGGGACTTTCTCTACGACCGACGAGGGGCGACGACCGACCGCCAGCCGCTCGGCAACCCCGCGCTGCAGCCGTCGACGGCGATCTCCTACGAGGCCGCGGTCAAGCACCTGTTGAGCCCGGCGTGGGCGCTTCAAGCTTCGGTGTTCCTCCGCGACGTGTTCGGGCAGATCGGCGCCAGGGATTACGCTATCCCCGGCGGGCCCACCGACTTGCGCTACGTCAACGAGGACCAAGGCCAAGCGCTGGGCTTCGAATGGAGCGTCGTCTACGACGCGGCGGAGCGCCGGCACCTCGAGGTGCACTACACCTGGATGCAGGCATGGGGGAACGAGTCGCGTTCCGAGGGCGATCCTTACGGTCCGGTGCGCGGGTTCCGCACGCCGCCCTTGGGCGACCAGGCGCTGTCGTGGGATCGCCGGCACACCCTGCTCGCGAGTGGTACCTGGCAATGGCAGAAGCGCTGGTCGTTGTCGTGGTCCACCGCGGTGGCGTCGCCTCTGCCCTGGACGCCCAAGCCGTTCCGCCAGCCGGTCAGCGACCTCTCAGTGGTCAACAGCCGACGGCTCGATTGGTCGGAGAACACGAATTTCGGCCTCCAGTGGTCGCTGTCCTTCCTACCTGGAATGGCGCTGGGTCTGGACGTGCGCAACCTGTTCGACAACCGGGCCGAGCTCGCCGCCACCGTGGACGGCTATCCGAATCCCATCATCAATACCCGCTACGACGACTACGGAGCGTATCGCACCGAGACCGGACTCGACGGCGGCGCGTATTGGAAGGACGGCGTGGGCGGCGAGCCCGGATACTGGGTGCCGGTCCACGACCCGCGGCTCTTCAGTCCGCCGCGCATCGTCAGGGCGAGCATCGGGGCGAGCTGGTAGGTCTTCGGGGGCGGATGCAGGAACCTCGGGTCACTGCTCGCGGTGGCATGGGTCTCCATCCCTTGGGTCGCCGGCTCGCCGCAGGCGGCTGAGATCTCTCACGAGGCTCCTGGGCTACGGCCGAGCGATCGGCCGTGGGGTGGATCTGCCCTACGCTCTATGGTGATCACGCTGGTCCGGGGAGCGTTGACCTCGTTACCCCTACACCTTCCTGGATGTGGGCAAGCTCGGGTATGTTCGCGCTCTCAGTGGAATGGCAGGCCTCCTCGCGGCCTTCGTCGTGATCGGCCTGGTGGTGTGGGGGATCGATCGCGCGATCGGCCGACTCGGAGCGCGGGCTGGCCCGACACGGGCCTCGTGATCGCGCCTCGGCGAAGGAAGCCGCTGGACAGGAAGCGGAGGTGGGCATGATTTTCCGGAGGATGGTCGTCTACGCCGGCGGAGCCGGCGACACGCCGGAAGAAAGAACCAGATGCCCAGCCGGTGCGGTATCCCCCGGAGGAGGATGGTGGAGCCGAGGGAAGGCGCCGTGGCTCCTCATCGCATGGGCCGCCACGGCCGCCTCGTGCGCGCACTACGGAGGGCGGAGCGGGGCGCCGGTTTCCGCCCCCAGTATGGCCGCAGCCGACTGGCGGGTGGTGGAGATCGCGGGTAGCAGCGTCGGGGACTCCTCGCCGGCCACGCTGCGATTCGAATCCAACCGTCATGTCTCGGGGAGCACCGGCTGCAACCAGTTCACCGGCACCGCGAGCATCGCCGCCGAGAAGTTGAGCTTCGGCCCGCTGGCCACGACCCGCCGGGCCTGCGAGGCCGATCGGATGGCCGAGGAACAGAGTTTCCTCAAGGCCCTGGAGTCGGTGAGGAGCTTCTCGATCGACGAAGGTGGCTACCTTCGCCTCCTGGGAGCCGACGGCAACCCGCTGCTTCGGCTGACGCGGACAAACCCCTGACCGCGAGACGGGAAGCCGTCGGATGACGAGCCGTGGAGCCTGAGATGAGGGGGTCGCGGTGCGGATGGTCGGTCGCAGGGCCGGCGTTGGTCGCCTTGCTTCTCGTGCAGGGCTGCACCGAGAAGCGCCCAGGTTCGCCCGTCGAGCAGGCGTCGTCCCCGGCAGTGGATTCCCTGGAATTCGTGGCGCACGGCAACGAGCCGTTCTGGTCGGTGGCGGTATCGCGCCAGGGGATCGTGTTCCGCGAGCCCGAGCGGCCGGACGGCCTGCGCGGCGATTACGCGGCCGCGGTCCAGGAAGGAAGCCGTCTCGTCTTCCGCACTCTGCTGAGCGACAGCGTGGCCCTGCCGCTCGAGCTCGTCCTCGAGGTGCAACCGTGTCAGGACTCGATGTCGGGGAAGGACTACGCCTATGCGGCGGTCGCGCGGATCGGCGACCGGGTGCTGCGTGGCTGCGCCGAGCACGGCGCCTCCGCCGATCCGCCCCGCGATCCGCCGGGGTTGGGCGACTGGGTGGTGGTCGCCCACCGCGCGCCCGGAGTCAGCGCGATGACCGACGCCGAAGCCACCGCTTGGCACGGCCGGATCGCACACTACGGCTCCGCCCTGGCTGCCTTCGGCGCCAATTCGTGCCCGAACCCATCGTATCGCGCTCGCCCGACGCGCGCGGACAGCCTACTGAACGTTGCCTACCACATCGCCCCCTCCGCGCTCGGGATCGGCTCGCGGGCGACCGTGACCATGATCGAGGTCCGCTGCGGGGAATCTCCCTGGATCGTTCCGGGCGGCACCCTGCTGCGCACGCCCGATGGGGAGATGTATCTGGTATGGGACGGGGTGTTTTTCGAGCTACGACGCCGGTAGCGCGGTCAATACCTTCCCCGTCTTCGCTCCTTCGCCGGCAGGTTCTCGAGGCAGGTCGTCCACCAGCCGGAGCGGATCGTCTCGATGAACTCGGCCGGCAGGGCCTCGCTCTCCATCTCGCGGGCCAGGGACTCGAAGTCGTAGGTCACCGCCCGGAACGTCACGCGCACCTCGCCGTCCAGCTCGAGGGCCGCGTACCACCCTTCGGTCCGACCGTCGTTGGCGGGTCGGCCGATCACGCCCACGTTGACGACCTGGCGGCCCGAAGGCAGGGCTCGTTGCCAATGGAGCCCGGTGTGCGTGCAGAGGATCAGGTCGGCGCCATGCTCCCGGCAGAGCCATTCGAGAAAGGCGTCCGAGCAAGTGGACTCCCACAGGAACTCGTTGGTGGCCCGTGGCGAGCCGTGGCAGAGCAACACCCGTCGGCCGGCGATCTCGAGCCGGTGCCGTTCCGGCAGGCTGCGCATCCATGCCCTGTGCTCGGGCGAGGTGCGCGCGAGCGTGTAGTCGTACGAGAGCTGAGCGAAGGCGTTGTCCCGCGGATCGGAATACCCACACCCGCAATCGGGGCGATCGTGACCCACCGAGTCGTCGTAGTTGCCGCGCAGCATCGGGACGCCGGAGGCGCGCAGCAGGTCGGCTGCCCGGTCCGGATGGGGTCCAAAGCCTCCGAGATCGCCCAGGCACCAGGCGAGGTCGGCCCCGTGCTGCTGGATGTCGGCCAGCACGGCGCGCAACGCCACGTGGTTGCTGTAGACGCCGCCAAAGACCGCGAGCCGCGTCAACCCGGTCGCGCTCCGTGGCCCGCCGTCGCCGCCATTCATTTCCGCCTCATCCATTCGCGCACGTCATGCCGGTGACGTAGCAGGTGTAACAGGCGCCGTGTCGGAGCGCGAAGCCGCCCAGGGTCTGCTCGAGCCGGTCACCCATTCGGCCCCCCGGCTCGTCCACCAACAACGGGCACACGAACACTCCCTGGCTCGTCACCGCCCGACAGCCTCCACACTGGAGACGGGTCGGGTCGAACTGGTGGCTTGGCAAATCGGCCAGCGTCTCGACTCCTTGGTAGCCGCTGGTGCGCTCGGCCTCGCGCCCGAACTGGAACATCGGCAGCACCTTCAGTCGTGGCCGCGAGATACCGGCCCGGTGCAGCATCTCGAGCATCGGCGGGCACGGGTCCGCCGCGGAGGTCTGAGTGATCGAGACGACCGGGAGCAGCCCGTGGGCCACGCAGCCTTGCAGGCCCGCCAGTGCGCGGGCGAAGCTCCCGACCCCGCGGAACCGATCGTGGTCCTCGGCCCGCCAGCCGTCCAGGCTGACGCGGATCTCCAGCGCGTACCGCGAGCGGTCGCTCAGCTGGCGCAGGCGCTCGAGGCGTCGGCGCGTGAAGAGCGTGCCGTTGGTGAGCACGGTGCACGGGCCGTGCTCGAGCGTGTCTGCCAGGATCTCGAGCAGTTCGGGGTGCACGAAAGGCTCCCCGCCGGTGAAGTAGAACTCTTTTACCCCGAGGGGCAAGGCCTCGGTCACCCGCCGGCGTACTTCGCCGCGGGGCATCAAGGCGTGGCGGTCGACTCCCGGGCCGGCGGAGACGAAGCAGTGGGTGCACTCCAGGTTGCAGAACGTCCCCGCGACTTGGATCCAGAGTGCGTCCAGGTGCAGGAGCGGCTGAACCGGGAATCCCATGCCAACCGAGTTAGGGACCTGAGGAAGGCTCAATCGATCTCCGTGCGGGAAAAGACGGACCATGCTGACGGGTCAACGGGTTGGCCCCGTCGCAAGCCATGGCCGGCCAAAAAGCTTTGACTCCCCGAGACCAGGTCCATAATCTAACTCGTTCTGGTCAGGGCAAGTAGGTATCCCGCTCCGGGACGCCCGAGCCCCATTGCCACCGGGAAAGGCCATGCAGGAACAGGTCCGCAGCGTCGTCGAGAAGCTCCGGCCCGTCATCCAGGCCGACGGGGGCGACTTGGAGCTCTTGAACGTTTCCGAGGACGGGGTCGTGACCCTCAGGGTCAAGGGCTCCTGCAGCGGTTGCGGCAGCGCCGCGGCTACGCTCAGGAACGGGATCGAGCGCTGGATCCGGAGCAAGGTGCCTGGCGTGCGCGAGGTGGTGGCCTCCGAGTAACCCCAGGACCCTGGCGCCGGCACGGCGATCGGAGCGACAGCCCGGCAGGCCGAGGGGAACGTTCATGCCAGTGACGAACCAAGACGTCCTCGACGCCCTGAGCCGGGTGCAGGATCCCGACTTGCATCGGGATCTCGTCACCTTGGGCATGATCGAGGACTTGGTGGTCCCGGACGGCAAGGTGTCCTTCACCCTGGTACTCACCACCTCCGCCTGCCCGCTGCGCGAGCAGCTCGAGTCCGACTGCCGGAACGCGGTGCTCTCGGTGCCCGGCGTGCGTGAGGTCGAGATCAAGACCATCTCTCGCGTCCGCAAGCCGACCAGTCCCACGGCCGATCGCAAGACCATCGAGGGGGTCGCGAACGTGCTCGCGATCGGAAGCGGCAAGGGGGGCGTGGGCAAGTCCACGGTGGCCGCCAACCTGGCGGCCGCGCTGGCGGTGACCGGGGCCCAGGTGGGCCTGCTCGACGCCGACATTTACGGGCCCAACCTGCCGCGCATGCTGGGTGCCCACCGGCAGCCGTCGCAACGCGACGGCAAGATCCTTCCGGTCGAAGCCTGGGGCATGCGCTTCATGTCGATGGGCCTGCTGGTGAGCGAAGGCGAGGCGGTGGTGTGGCGGGGTCCCATGCTGCACGGGGCGATCAAGAGCTTCCTGCACGACGTCGCCTGGGGCGAACTCGATTATCTCCTGGTCGACCTGCCGCCCGGCACCGGGGACGTCCAGCTCTCGCTCATTCAACAGACCTTCGTCGCCGGCGCGGTGGTGGTGACCACTCCTTCGACCGTGGCGGTCGAGGATGCGGTCAAGGCGGTGTCCATGTTCGGCAAGCTCCAGGTGCCGGTGCTGGGCGTGATCGAGAACATGAGCTACTTCGTCTGCCCGGCTTGCGACGCACGCCACGACATCTTCGCCACCGGCACCGGCGAGCAACGGGCGCTCGCCATGGGCCTGCCGTTCCTGGGGGCGATCCCGCTTCATGCCAACGTACGGGCCGCCGGCGACGGCGGCCGCCCCGTCGTGCTGGCCGAGCCCGACAGTCCCTACGGCCGGGCGTTCACGCGGATTGCCGGCCAACTGGCCCAGCGGGTGTCGATCCAGACCTTGGGGGCTTCGTGAGCATGATCCTGCGCGAGGTGTACGCCGATCACGCCGGTACGACGCCTCCGGCTGCCGAGGTCGTGCGGGCGATGGAGCCCTACCTGGGCGAGCGCTTTGGGAACGCTTCGTCGGTCCATCGGCGGGGCGAGGAAGCTCGCGCGGCGATCGAGGAGGCCCGGGCGCGGGTGGCGGATCTGATCGGCGCCGCCTCCGAGGAGATCGTCTTCACGGCGTCCGGGTCCGAGGCCAACAACCTGGCGTTGAAGGGTGCGCTCGAGGCCGCCCCGCCCGACCGGCGGCGGCTCGTGGTGTCGGCGATCGAGCACCCGTCGGTGCTGGAGACGGCCCGGCATCTCGAGGCCCGTGGCTACCGGCTCACCGTGGTGCCGGTGGATTCCCGCGGCGTCGTCGAGCCGCGACGAGTGGCCGAAACGGTGGGCCCCGACGTGGCCCTGGTCTCGGTCATGCTGATCAACAACGAAATCGGCGCGATCCAGCCGGTGCGCGAGATCGCGGCCCTCGCCCACGCGGCGGGCGCCCGCATGCACACCGACGCCGTTCAGGCGGTGGGGAAGCTGGCGGTGGTGGTGGGGGATCTGGGCGTCGATCTCCTGTCGCTTGCCGGGCACAAGTTCCACGGGCCGCCCGGAGCCGCGGCGCTGTACGCGCGACGACGGACCCGACTCGTGCCGCTGATCCATGGCGGCCATCAAGAACGCTCCCGCCGCGCCGGGACCGAGAACCTGGCCGCGATCGTGGGTCTCGGGGTCGCGGCCGAACGGGTCGTGCGGGGACTCGCCGCCACGAGCGCCCGGGTCGCCCCGCTCGGCGAGCGGCTGCTCGGGGGGTTGCTCGAGCGTGTGCCCGGGGCGAGACTCAACGGGGATCAGGCCTGCTGCTTGCCCAGCATCGTCAACCTGTGCTTCCCCGGGGTGGATGGCGAGGCGGTGCTGCACGAGCTCGACCTGGAAGGCATCACGGTCTCGACCGGTTCGGCGTGCAGTGCGGCCAGCCCCGGCCCGTCGCACGTTCTGTTGGCCCTGGGCCTGAGACCCGAGGACGCCCACGCCAGCGTGCGTTTTTCGCTGGGCGAAGGGAACGACGAGGGAGACGTGGAGCGGATCTTGGAGAAGACCCCGGCCATCGTGGCGCGGCTGCGCTCGCTGGCGACGGCCTCGCCGGCGAGGACCAACTCGGCCAACTCAGCCAACGCAGCCGATCGGACGTTTTCAGGCACAGCCTGACCGAACGGAGAGGAGACCCAGCGTGAATACCCAAGAGCAGTTCCGCCTCAAGGTGGGCCTGGCGGAGATGCTGAAGGGCGGTGTGATCATGGACGTGATGACCGCCGACCAGGCCCGCATCGCGGAAGAAGCGGGAGCGGTCGCCGTCATGGCGCTGGAGCGGATACCGGCTCGGATCCGGCGCGAGGGCGGGGTCGCGCGCATGTCGGATCCCCGGCTCATCAAGGAGATCGAAGCTGCGGTCTCGATCCCGGTCATGGCCAAGTGCCGCATCGGGCATACCGCCGAGGCCCAAATCCTCGAATCGCTCGGCATCGATTTCATCGACGAGAGTGAAGTGTTGACCCCGGCCGACGAGGAAAACCACGTTGACAAGCACCCCTTCAAAGTGCCGTTCGTCTGCGGCTGCCGGGATCTCGGCGAGGCCCTGCGGCGGATTGGCGAGGGGGCGGCGATGATCCGCACCAAGGGCGAGGCCGGAACCGGAAACGTGGTCGAGGCGGTGCGTCACATGCGATCGGTGATGCGCTCGATCCGGCTCTTGGCGACGCTTCCGGAGGACGAGCTGATGGCGGAGGCCAAGCAGCTCGGGGCTCCCTACGAGCTGGTGAAGCAGGTGGCCCGCACCGGGAAGCTGGCGGTGCCGAACTTCGCCGCCGGCGGGCTGGCGACCCCGGCCGACGCAGCCTTGCTCATGCAGCTTGGAGCGGAGTCGATATTCGTGGGCTCGGGAATCTTCGAGGTCGGGCTCGACCAGAAGCCCGAGGAGCAGCGCCGCGAGCAGCTCCGCATGGCCCAAGCCATGGTCAAGGCGGTGGCCCAGTACAATCGCCCGGAGGTGTTGGCGGAGATCAGCGAAGGGCTGCCCAAGGCGATGCGCGGCCTCACGCTGGAGGCCATTCCGGAAGAGCAGCTGCTCGCCAAGCGGGGCTGGTGACGATGTCGGTGCCGCGCGTCGGCGTGCTCGCCCTGCAGGGTGATTTCGCGCGACATCTCGCCTCGCTCGAGGCGCTGGGGGTGGACGTACAGCGGATCGTGCGGCCCGAGGACTTGGCGGATGTGGACGCGCTGGTGCTGCCGGGGGGCGAATCGACCACGATGACGAGGCTCCTCGACGCCCATCGGCTGCGCGAGCCGCTGACGCGCTTCGCGCGCGAGCAGCCGGTGCTCGGCACCTGCGCCGGGCTGATCTTGCTCGGCCGCGAGAGCGAGCGGTTGCCGGGGCCGCCGCTGGGAGTCCTCGACGCCACGGTCGAACGCAACGGGTACGGCCGGCAGGTCGACTCGTTCACGGCCGAGGTGACCTCACCGGTGGTGGGCGGGTGGTTCCCGGGGGTCTTCATCCGGGCGCCGAGGATTCGCCGCGTTGGCCCGGGGGTAGAGGTGATCGCGCACCTCACGCCGGGGCCCGGGAAGGCCGCCGCGGAGCCGGTCGGGGTGCGACGCGGCCAGGCCGTGGGACTCTGCTTCCATCCCGAGCTGACCGGCGACCTCCGGTTCCACCGCTGGTTTCTCGGCCAGGTGGCGGGACTCGAGCTTCCGGGGTCCGCCGCCGGGGAGAACGGGGTGCGAGGAGCCGCCGAGCCCGTGCCGGAAGGAACTCCGTGAGCGCGGTTCGGCCCGAGCACCGGCAGTTCCACGAGTTCGTCGAGCGCCACCGGCGCTTCCTGCTCACCACCCACATCAATCCCGACGGCGATGGGATCGGCAGTGAGGCGGCCCTCGCCCTGTGGCTGGCGGCTCAGGGAAAGACCGCGCGGATCCTCAACGACTCGCTGGTGCCGCCCCAGTTCGCCTTTCTCACGCGGAGCCTGGCGATCGAGGCCTTCGAGCCCGAGATCGCCGAACGGCGGTTCGACGAGGCGGACGCCGTGGTCGTGCTCGACACCAGCAACCGCCAGCGCGTCGGGCGCCTGGCCCCGCTGCTCGACCGCTTCGCGATCCCGGTGGCGGTGGTGGACCACCACGTCTCCCACGCCCGCGGCTTCGGCCAGGTGAACCTGATCGAGCCCGAAGCCTCGGCCACCGGTGAGATCCTCTACGACCTCTTCCGCGAGTGCCCGACGCCGATCACGCCCGAGATCGCCGAGGCCCTGTACGTGGCCTTGATGACCGACACCGGCTCGTTCCGCTACTCGAACACCGACACCCACGCTCACCGCATGGCGGCCGACCTGCTGGGGTACGGGCTCGATCCACCGCGGCTCCATGCCCAGGTCCATGCCCACGCGTCGGCCGGCCGCATGCGCTTCTTCGGCGAGGTGCTGAGCGCCTTGGAGCTCGAGGCCGAGGGCCGGCTGGTGGTGCTCGAGGCATCGCCGGAGCAGTTCCAGCGCCACGGGCTGGTGGGCGCCGACACCGACGGCTTGGTCGACCTGCCCCGCGCGATCGCCGGGGTCGAGGCGGTGGCGCTCTTCTCCGAGGTGGAATCCGGCAAAGTCAAGGTGAGCCTGCGCTCGACCGGCCGGGTGGCGATCGATCAGATCGCTACCGGGCTTGGCGGAGGCGGCCACGTGCATGCGGCCGGCGTGCTGCTGCGCGGCAGCCGGGCCGAGGCGCGCGCCCGAGTCCTTCCCGAGCTCAAGCGCCTGATCGCGGAGCTGCCTGCCGAGCAACGAGTGGCTTCGTGAGCGCCCTGCGCGAGGAGACGGGCGCGGCTGCCTCCCCGAGCGCGCGATCGGTGAGGCTCGAGGCGCGTGATCTCGGCCACCGATACGGGCGTCGGGTCGGGCTCGAGCCGTTGAGCTTCGAGGTGGCAGCCCCCGGGGTGGTGGCGGTGACCGGTTCGAACGGGACCGGCAAGAGCACCCTGCTCAAGATTGTGGCGGGGCTGCTGAGGCCGAGCCGGGGCGGGACGACGTTGACTTTCGATGGCCGAGTCGTCGCCCCGGCGCGACGGCCCGGCTGGGTCGGCTACGCCGGGCCCGAGCTGGCCTTCTACTCCGAGTTCGGCGTGGCGGAGAACCTGAGCTTCGCGGCCGCGGCGCGTGGCCTGCCGGCGGCGCCGGCCCGGGTGGCCCAGTCCCTGGAGCGGGTGGGGCTCGGCTCGCGCGCCGGTGACCCGGTGGCGGCGCTGTCGTCGGGCATGGTGCAGCGGCTGCGACTCGCCTTCGCCTTGCTGCACGAGCCGATGCTGCTGCTGCTCGATGAGCCGGGGAGTCATCTGGACGACGAAGGCCGTGCGGTGCTCCGGTCGATCGTCGTGGAGCAGGGGCGCGCTACGCTGGTGCTGATCGCCACCAACGACGAACGGGAGTGGGGGCTTGCCGAGCGGCGGATCGAACTCGCTGGCAGCGGTCTGGGCCATACTTCATAAGGAGTGCCGAAGCGAATGGCGCACTCGGTACGGGCTCAATGCCGCGCTGCTGTTCGCGGTCACCAGTCTCACGGGGGTGAGCTTTGCGGTTGGGCGACTGACCGACCGCTCCGACGTGCTGTCGGGGTTGCTCTGGATCGTGCTGTTGTTCGCCTCGCTCGCCTCGCTCAGCCACGCCTTCGTCCGCGAGGTGGAGGGGCACACCATGATGCTGCTGCGCCTGGTGGCCTCGCCCACCGCCATCGCGCTCGGCAAGATGCTCTTCAACCTGGTCTTCCTGGCGGTGCTCGAGCTGGTCACGGTCCCGCTCTTTCTGCTGCTGATGGGAGCTCCCCCGCCGCGCTGGGACGCCTTCTTGGCCCTGCTGGCGGCGGGCAGCCTCGCCCTGGGGGCTTCGGCGACCCTAGTCGGCGCCCTGATCGCGCAGACCCGCGGACGCGGGGCGCTGTTTGCCGGAGTGTCGCTGCCTCTGCTGCTGCCGGTGCTGGCCGCAGCGGTGAGCGGCACCCGGGCCCAGTGGGCGGGGGGGGCCGTGACCTCGGAGCTGCGACTGCTGGTCGCCTATGCGGTGGCGACCCTCGCCGCCAGTCTGCTGCTGTACGATCACCTGTGGGAGGATTGACGAGGAGGAACCCGTGATCGCGCGCTTCGTGCTGCTGGCCTGGGTCTTGGTCTGTCTGCTGGCGGCGTTCCTTTGGGCGCCACTCGTCCCCACGCTCGGCGAGACGACGCGCGTGCTCTACTTCCACATCCCGAGCGCCTGGGTGGCGGTGTTGGCCCTGGGCTGGTCGATGCTGCACAGCCTGCTCTATCTGCGACGCCGCGATGTCGAACACGACCACCAGGCCGCGGCCGCGGCCGAGATCGGCCTGCTGTTCTGCGTCGGGGCCACGGTCAGCGGTTCGTTGTGGGCCAAGGCGATGTGGGGGTCGTATTGGAACTGGGATCCACGGGAAACGTCGATTTTCTTCTTGTTGCTGATCTACGGCGCCTACCTGGCGTTGCGCAGCGCCATCGAGCAGGAGGAGCGCCGGGCGCGCCTGTCGGCGATCTATTCGGCCGCGGCCTTCGTGGCCGTCCCCTTCCTGATGTTCGTGGTTCCGCGGATCTACTTCACCTTGCACCCCGATCCGATCATCAACCCGCGGGGCAAGCTCGACATGGACCCCCGGATCCGGGAGGTATTTTTCGCCATGCTGGCGGGCTTCACCGCGTTATTCTACTGGGTGCTCTCGCTCCGGGTGCGGATCGCCCGACTGGAGCGGCGCTTCATCGAATCGTGACACGCGGGGCCGGGCCCCGGAGGAGGATGTCCTGAGCGGCCACACGGTGGTGTTGGGCGTCTCGCTGTTGGTGTGGGGGCTGCTGTTCTTCTATCTCCTGAGACTCGAGCGGCGGATCGCCGACCTGGAGAAGCGATGAACCTCAAG
Organism: Candidatus Eiseniibacteriota bacterium; assembly: GCA_036505355.1. Lineage (GTDB taxonomy): Bacteria > Eisenbacteria > RBG-16-71-46 > RBG-16-71-46 > RBG-16-71-46 > WS-8. Next base: position 18,062 of record DASXTP010000030.1, read on the forward strand.
GCGACGCTGGCCCTGGCGTTGCTCGCCGTGGCGGTGGGCATCGGGGTGACCAGCTTCAAGAAGACCGTCACGCCCTACATCAGCTTCAGCGAGGCCAAACGCTCGGCCGGGCTGGTGCAGGTCAACGGCGTGCTGGCGGACAAGCGGTACGTCCTCAAGCAGGACCAGCAGTTCCTGAGCTTTCGCCTGCGGGATTCCCACGGCGACGTCCTGCCGGTCGAGTACCGCGGGGTGATCCCGGGCAACTTCGACCAGGCAACCTCGATCGTCGCCATCGGGCGCTACCAGGAGGGTCGCTTCCAGGCCGACCAGCTGCTGGTCAAGTGCCCCTCCAAGTATCAGGCCGAAGCCCAGAAGGGCAATCCCGCCTCGTGAACCCCGGACAGGTTCTCAGCTGGGTCGCGTTTCTCGGCTCGCTGGTCGCGGCCTTGGCGTGGATGGCGGCGGCGGGCGGCCGCGAGGCCGGCTGGCGCCCGGCGCGGATCGCGTTCCGCGTGCAGTGGCTGGCCCTCCTCGGCGCCACGGTCTTCCTCTGGTACATCCTCTTCACCCACCAGTTCCGCTACGAGTACGTCGCCTCGTACTCCTCGCGGTCGATGCCGGCCCACTACGTCTACGCCGCCTTCTGGGGCGGACAGGAAGGCACCTTCCTGCTCTGGGCGTTGATCACCTGCACGCTGGGGCTGGTCTTGATGCGACTCAAGCACGCGCTCACCGCCACCGCGATGTTCTTCCTCGACCTGCCGCTGGTGATGCTGACATTGGTCACGGTGATGCGCGGCCCGTTCCTGGAGTTTGTCGGAGGACGCGTCCCGGTGGACGGTCAGGGGCTGAATCCGCTGCTCCAGGATCCCTGGATGACCATCCATCCGCCGGTGTTGTTCACCGGCTTCTCTTCATTGGTGGTGCCGTTCGCGATCGCCATGGCGGCGCTGGTCAAGCGGGACTACGACGGCTGGATCAAGCCGGCGCTGCCCTGGGTCGTGTTCTCGACCGCGATTCTCGCCACCGGGTTCATCATGGGTGGAGTCTGGGCCTACAAGGTGCTCGGCTGGGGCGGCTACTGGGGCTGGGATCCAGTCGAGAACGGCTCGTTCATCCCCTGGCTCAGCAACGCCGCGCTGCTGCATGGGCTCCTGGTCCAGCGCGTCAGCGGGAGCCTGAGGCGCACCAACTTCTTCCTCGCCGTCACGTCGTACGTGCTGGTGCTCTACGCCTCGTTCCTGACCCGCAGCGGCGTGCTGGCCGACTTCTCCGTCCATTCGTTCGTGAACCTGGGGCTCAACGGCTTCCTGCTCTCCTTCCTGTTCCTGGTCATGATCGCGGGCTACGGCGCGCTCTTGCTGCGCATGCGGGACATCCCCGGGCCGCGGGAGCCACTCGGCAGCTTCTCGCGCGAGTCGATGATGTGGCTCGGCCAGCTGGTGTTCATGCTGATGTGCGCGCTGATCGCGATCGGCATGAGCGCCCCGCTCATCACCCGTCTCTTCGGCCCCCCGTCGAACGTCCAGACCTCGTACTACAACCTGGTCAACGCGCCGCTCGCGGTGGCGTTGGGACTGCTTCTCGGCCTGGCGCCCCTGATGCGTTGGCGCAAGGAGGATCCGGCAGTCCTGATGCGCTCGGCGCTGCCGGCGATCGTGGCGGCGGTGCTGGGCGGCCTGGTGGCGGCGGCTCTGGGGGTGCGCCAGCCGATGCCGCTGGCGGTGGTGTTCGCGGCCGCCTTCGCCCTGGCAGCGAATGTCATGGTAACGGTGCGCGGGTTTCGCTCCGGGTGGAAGCACGGGGTGGCGTACCTCGGACACACCGGGGCGGCCGTGCTCCTGATCGGCATCGTCGCCTCGTCGGGCTATGGCCGCCAGGTGCAGGTCCAGCTACCGATGGGCGAAGAACGCCAGGCGCTGGGCTACCGGCTGACGTTCCAAGGAGTCCGGGTCGGTCGGGAGGGCCGGGACCGGGTGATGATCGCGGTCAGTACGCCGGAGCGGAGATTCGAGGCACGGCCCGCCCTCTACTGGAGCGAGTTCAACCAGGGCTACATGAAGAAGCCGCACATCGAGCGCTTCCTGACCCACGACGTCTACATCTCGCCGCTCGAGATGGTGGGTGGCGATGCGGCCGAGGGCGCGGTGTGGTTCTCGAAGGGGGAGACGCGTCAGATCGGGGAGGTGCGCTACACGTTCATCGACTTCGATCGCCAGATGGGTGAGGTGGTGCGTATCGCGGCGCGGTTGCGGGCCGAGATCGGCGGGCGCACCGTGCCGGTGCGGCCGGTATTTGAGATGGACCTCAAGAACGGGATCCCCAACCGGATCCCCGACTACCTGCCCGGGGGTGCCTCGGTGCAGATCGCCCAGGTGGATCCCAATACGGGTCGAGTGGCCCTGGAGCTGCCCGGAATGGCCCGCTCGGCGAGCGGGAACATCCTGGCTGTCGAGGTCAGCACCAAGCCCCTGATCAACCTGGTGTGGGTGGGCGCGATCCTGATGCTGGGCAGCGCGTTTCTCAGCGTGTGGCGCCGCGTGCTGGATCTGCGCCGCGGATCGGGGGCGGGGCCCGCGAGACTGCCTGCGACCTAGGGTCAGGTCTTCAGGGGCGGTGGCATGCCGCCGATACACCCAGGGTGACGAAACCCCAGAGCACGGCGCGGCTCGACGGGGAGTTCGCGTGTCCATCCTGTGGTCGGCCCGCGATGGCGACGAGGACCGGGCTGTGCATCTATTGCCTGGGACCTCTGCCCGAGTTCGCGAGCTCGATCGAGCCGGAGGAGATCCTTCGCCTCTCGGACTTCCAGAGAGTACGGAGCGTCCGGCGCCCATCATCCAGGCGCTGGATGCGGATGCTGGCATCGATTCTAGCCGGGGTTCTGATGGCGTTGGCGGTGGTCGGGCTCTTCTCGGTCTGTCTGCGCTGGCTGGCGACACTGTTGTCGGCTGGCGTGCGCCAGGCGTGACGAAACGAAGCCCCGCGGTCGGATGGGCGGCTCGTGAGCGTCGAGCGAGGTGGGGGGAAGGCGGGAGAGCTGGCGCGTCTCGATGCGTTGGCGGACCGCGATCTCAAGCCCAAGGCTACTTGCCCCCATTGCGCAAGACCGGTGGCGCTCGCGAACCGATCGCATTGCCTCTACTGCGGGAAGGGGATTGCGATCCCTGCCAGTGTTTCGGAACGACGAGACCTGGAAGCGGCATGGGCGGTGGCCAACGTGATGCTGGAGCCCGGTTCGGTTGGAGCGAGGAGCGGGACGCGCAGGATGCTCCGAATGCTGGCCCTCGGGGTTGGGGCGGTGTTGATGCTGGGGGTGGTGGGAACCTGTGGGAGGTTGCTCTGAGTTTTTTTTGCTTGTGAACTGCACATATGTGCACTATGCTGGGGATCAACCTGGAAGGCCGAGGATGCTCGAGTCGCTCAACGATCCGGTGGACGTTTTGACCGCATTCGTGGCAGGCAAGATCCAACCGCTCCGGTTCCGTTGGCAGGGTCGAGTCATTCGCGTTCACCGGGTCACGGGGGAGTGGACCCGTCGCGAGGGTCAGAGCCTGCTCAAGTATTTCGCGGTCGAAGGGCCAGGGGTGGAGTCCTACGAGCTCTGCTACGACCCGCGTGGGCCACGCTGGACCCTGAGTCGGGCCTGGGCGGGATAGAGGGAGCGTCATGATCCTGCTGGTCGACATGGACGCCTTCTTCGCCTCGGTGGAACAGGCTCACCACCCGCAGCTTCGCGGCAAGCCGGTGATCGTCTGCGGAGATCCTTCGCAACGAGGGGTGGTGACCGCGGCTTCCTACGAGGCGCGCCCGAGTGGAGTACGCGCCGGAATGCCGTTGACCGAGGCGCGCCGGCTCTGCCCCGAAGCCCACTACCTGGAAGGCAATCCGGTAAAATACGTCGCGCTGTCGCTGTGCCTCTTGGACCTCTACCTCCGCTTCACGCCCGACGTCGAGCCGTTCAGCGTGGACGAAGCGTTCCTGTCCTTGGGGCCGGACACGTTGGACCAAGCCCTGTCGATCGCGGCCGAGATCCAACGATCGATCCAGCAGGGGTTCGCGCTCGGAGCCTCGATCGGGGTGGGTCCGAACAAGCTGGTCGCCAAGATGGCGGCGGGAGTGATCAAACCCCGGGGCCTCACGGCGCTCGACGAGCCCGCCTTCCAGTGCCACTTCTGGCCACGTGACGTCCAAGATCTGTGGGGCGTGGGTCCTCAGCTCGCCGCACGCATGCGGTCGCTCGGGATACAGACCGTCGGCGATCTTGCCCACGCCCCCGAAACCGCGCTGAAAGGTGCCTTCGGGCTCATCGGTCCCCAGCTCAAGGAAGCAGCGTGGGGTCGCGACGACACCCCGCTCGTTCCTTACTATCGGGGCATCGATGCCAAGTCGATGGGGCACGAGGTCACGCTGCCCGAGGATTGTGGCGACGCCGGGTTCCTCGAGGGGACGTTGCTGAGGCTTTCTGACCAGGTGGGGCGAAGGCTTCGCAGCGAAGGCTACCTCGGCCGCACCGTGTGTCTGAAGCTGAGAGATTCCCGGTTCGTGACCCGCCTGCACCAACGCTCGTTGCCCGAGTTCACCGCCGAGTTCCGCCCGATTTTCGAGGTCGCGCGCCAGCTTCTGGACGAGACGTGGAGGGGCGAGCCGGTCCGCCTGATCGGCGTCACCGTCTCGGGCCTGTCCCGGGCGAGCGGGGAAGGATCGCTCGAGCTGTTTTCCGAGGACGAGAGGCGGCGGCGCCTGCTGGACGTGATGGATCGAGTCCGCGATCGTCTCGGCGAATCGAGCCTGATTCCAGCAGGGTCCCTGATCCATCGCCGCGCGCTGGGCCATGTGCCGTTTGGTGCATGGTCCGCGCGGGTATCGCGATCGCCAGAAGACGGATGAGCAAGGCATCCGTGGCACCCTGATCGGGGCGCTTCCTATGCCCCCCTGATACGTCGATGGTGAGCCCGCGGCTGGACGTTCGCTGCCAAATATCCATTGCCCCTATCCTCGGGACGGATCTAGCCTCCCCTCGCGAGCGGAGTCCGGCCGCTGTCTTCATTCGCACTCGGACACTCCCACACTCCCAATCTCATCGTGCGCGACGGGCGAACGCCACAAAGGAGGCTGCCCCCATTCGCCTGGCGTCCTCTGTTTCCAGGTACCGCACTCAAGGAAAAAAGAAGGAGCAGAGCCATGCGCAGTTTGACTTGTTCCCCCGCAACCGTCCGATGTGCGCTTGTCCTCATCGCAACGATTGCTCCGAGTTCCCACGCGGGCGCCGTGACCGCCAACGTCCCGCGCGAATGGCACACGGTGATCCAGGTGGACCCCAACGCTCCTCCTCCGGGGCCGCAACCGGTCCTGTATCGCTCCAGCCGAATTGAAACCGGCCCCGCAGCCTTCACCGATTCTCCCGACGTACCGACCACCACCGCTTCGAACACCACACAGTCGGAGAACTCCGTGTTCGTGAGCCCGCTGAATCCGGCGGTCCTCCTCAACTCCAATAACTCGTCCGATTGGCCCGTAACCCAGATCTTCGGATCGAGCTACTGGATCTCGACCAACGGCGGGTTGACCTGGACCGGCAGCATCGCCGGCGCCGGGGGCACGAACCGCGGCGATCCGACGACGGCGATCAACCGCAACGGCCGCATGTTCGTGGGGTACATCGCCCTGGATTACGGGCAGGGGGTAGCCTATTCGGACAACAGCGGCGCGAGCTGGACCCAGCGAACCATCGCGCCCGGCCCCTACATCCTCGACAAGGAGCACATGTGGGTCGACGACAACGCCAGCAGCCCCTTCGCAAACAACATGTACGCGGCCTGGACCAACTTCCAGGGTGGAGTGGCTGACGGCGAGATCGAGTTCATGCGCTCCACAGACGGCGGGCTGAACTGGACCAATCGCCAGACCATCAGCTCGGCGATCCTGGCGGGCAGCCACAACCAGGGCGTCAACGTCCAGACCGCGCCCAACGGTGACGTCTACGTCGTCTGGGCGGTCTACGACGCCTTCCCCGCCGACGAAAACGCCCTCGGCTTCGCGAAGTCCACCAACGGCGGGCAGACGTTCTCGGCCGCGCAACGCATCCTCACCGGCATCCGCGGCCATCGGAACACCGCGCTCGGCGGGGGCAAGACGATGCGGCACAATTCGTTCCCGTCGATGGCCGTGAACCAGCAAACCGGTGAGATCTTCGTGGTGTGGACGAACATTGGCGTGCCCGGGGTGAACACCGGGGATCCCGACGTCTATCTCATCAGTTCCAGCAACGGCGGCACTTCGTGGAGCAGCCCGCGCCGGGTCAACCAGGATCCCCAAGGGAACGGTAAGGACAACTACTTCCCCTGGATCGCGTGCGATCCGGTGACCGGGCTCCTCGCCTGCGTCTCCTACGACTCCCGCAACTTCGCGGCGAACGACATGGTGGAGACCTTCGTCGCGACGTCGACCGACAACGGGGTCACCTGGCAGGACTTCCGGGTGAGCGACGTCGCGTGGTCCGGCGATGGCATCGTCGGGTTCTCGGGGAACTACGCCGGCGACTACCTCGCAATCGCGGCGCGCGACAACAACGTCTATCCGATGTGGTCCGACAATCGCAGCGGGAACACGCTCACCTACGTCTCGCCGTTCACGGTCGGTCCGCCGCCGCCGCCGGTCGCGAATTTCTCGGGGAGCCCGACCTCGGGCCCAGGGCCGCTCACGGTGCAGTTCACGGACCTTTCGACGAACGGTCCGACGTCGTGGCTGTGGGACTTCGGGGACGGCGGCAGCTCGACCGTGCAGAATCCGTCTCACACCTATACGAACGTGGGGAGCTACAGCGTCTCGCTCACCGCGACCAACGCCGCCGGCTCGGACAACGAGACGAAGCTGAATTACATCACCGTGACGGCGCCGGCGCCGAACATCCACGTCCAGAGCATCTCGGTGTCCCGCGTCGGCCTCCCGGGGGCGCAGTGGAGGGCCGACGCCCGGGTGACCATCGTGGACGAGACCGGGGCCCCGGTCAGTGCGGCGACGGTCTCGGGCGTGTTCAACGCTCCGAATTCGAGGACCCGGACCGGGACCACCGACGCGACCGGTGTCGCGGTCGTCAGCTCGGCCAAGACCAAGACACCGCCGGCGGACTGGTGCTTCACGGTCACGGACGTGGCGAAGACGGGAGAGGTCTACGATCCCGGCCAGAACGTCGTCACTGCCGGCTGCGAGAGCGGGGCCGCTCCGGCCCGCGCCGCGGCAACCGAAGGCGGGGACATGGGCTTTGCGGCCAGGGGCCTGGAATCGTCCAAGCCAGCGGACATCGTGACCTCGGGAGGCGCGCAAATCGAGTTCAGCCTGGAGGTGGCGTCCCATCTCCGGGTCGAGGTATTTGACCTCGGTGGTCGCCGAATGGCCGTACTTGCGGACGAGGACGTTCCGGCCGGGAACCATCGATACACCTGGAACGGCCGTGGAGTCCCGAACGGCGTCTATCTCTATCGGGTCCAGGCCGCGGGGCTTCTCAAGACCGGGAAGGTTCTGGTGGTCGGCCGCTAGCCCGAATCCCCCTCGAAACGTGAGGGGAATGCGAAGACCTCCGCGTGGCAGAAGGGCTAACTTCACTCGGTCCTTCCGCCACGGTCGGAGGTCTTCGCGCGATGCGCCGCGAGCTGGGGCACGTGCCGTTCGGTGCAGCGCCTGGGCGGCCTGTGCGCTCCTCCCGCCTCCAGGTGGATCCCGCCTTCGTCGTTCTGAGACCTAGCTTCGTGTCACTGATTCGTAGCCGATCGCTTTCGAGGGACTATTCGACTGACCGTCGCGCGAGCAGAGGCGCCGATCGTCCATCCTTTGGAGGTGGTTGCCGCCGCTAGAACCCGACGGCCAATCCCCATGTGAACGCATTCTTACCTCTCGAAGAGTATGCGTCGGACTCCCACAGCCAGCCGGCGGTGTACTTGAGGTAGAGAAACATCAGATCGATCCTGGGTCCGATGAACGTCCGGTCGGCGGTGAAACCCTGGGGCGAACCCCAAGTGTGAACCACCGAAGCCTTCAACGCGATGGCCATGAAAGGTGGCGTGTACTCGGTTTCATAGGTCGGATAGATTCCACCATATGCGACGCTGAATTCGCCGGCAGCAAGGCCGGGCTGGAGCTGGATAAACCAGCCATGCGCACCGGCCCCGTCCGTGCTCGCTCGCATGACGGTGAACGATGCCGCCACCTTCTGCGGAACCGTGTAGCCGACGCCGTACGTAAACAAGGGGAAACCGGTGCGGACCAAATCTTCACCGTAGGGCTTGCCGGGCGTCGCCGCCGACGCGGTGCGGACACAGAGAACCAAGGCGATGGCCGCGCGAGACAGTGCCGAGAAAGCCACGCGTCGGCCCTCCTTTCTCGACGGCGTCGACGGGCCGCGCCCGCGCGTCACCGGCCCACAAAGGTGGTTCCGCTGTCGCTCGCCAGAATCGGCGCCCGGAGGGGAGAGTATCGTTCTGAATCGGGCCTTTCAATCAGTACGTTGGCTTGGCTCCTCTCCGAAGCCTGAGAAAAGCCGAGCGCTACCTGGTCGGGCGCGTCACGAGGCCTTACCACGCGTGGACATCCCCCGGAGATTTGAGCGAGGCTCGTCGCGCGACGCACGGTGAGGGAAGAACGATGGAAGGTCGTGGAACTCAGAAGGAATTACTGAGGAGTGGGGCTTTTGAGTACTTTCATCAGCGAACATGCCCGAGCCCCGAATCCTGATCGGTACCTCCGGCTACTCCTTCGCCGACTGGGTCGGTCCTTTCTACCCTCCAGGGATGCGCTCAGGCGATTTCCTCACGCACTATGCCCAACATTTCCCCGCGGTCGAGGTCAACTCGACCTACTACCGCATCCCGCACCCACGCGTCCTCGAGCAGATGGAGAAGAAGACGCCGCCCGGGTTTCATTTCGTGGTCAAGCTGAACCAGGCCATGACCCATGAACAGTCGCGGGAACCCGCCCTCTACCGCGAGTTCCTGTCCGCCCTCGAGCCCTTGAAGCAGGCCGGCAAGTACGACGGGTTGCTGGCCCAGTTCCCGTGGGGGTTTCGGCGCACCCCGGAGAATCGGCGTCACCTGGCGGCCATGCGCGAGCGACTCGCCGACGAGCCGCTGTTCGTCGAGTTCCGCCACCGCTCCTGGCTCACCCCCGAGCTCGAGCCTTCGCTGCGCGAGCATCGCATCGGCTTCTGCGCGGTGGACGAGCCGGCCCTGGAAGGGCTGCTGCCCCCGGTCACGGCTCTCACCTCCGAGGACGCCTACGTCCGGTTCCATGGCCGCAATGCCCGCAATTGGTGGGGTCGGGGCGAGGGCGACCGCTACGACTACGACTATTCGCGCGAGGAGCTTGAGGAGTGGTTGCAGAGGATCGCCGCGCTCGCCGAGCGGGCGCGCCGGACCTATCTGTTCTTCAACAACTGCCACGCCGGCCAAGCCGCGCGCAGTGCCAAGTTGATGCAGGAGCTGCTGCGGCAGCAGGGGTTGGGCTCGGTCTGAAAACGCCCGATCGGGCCGCGTTGGCTCGGTCGCTCCTCGCTTGATGGGGGCGGGCACCACGCGCAGCGTGGTCGACCACGATCTCGCTCGTCCGCCCTCGCACGCCTTGCGCTCGGGCGTTTTCAGACCGAGCCCGGGCCGCGGATCAGCGCTTCCGCGGGGACTTGGCGGCGGGCTTGATGCGGATGGTGGCGTCGGCGGTGGTGATGACCACCTCGCCGGTCGACTCCTCGGTCGACACGACCACCGTGCCGAGGCCGCGGACCACGACCTCCGAGTTCCCCACCGAGCCGCTGTAGCGCAGCCGCTGTCGAGTCGCGTCTGCCGCCAGGCGGGCTGCGCGTTCCATGGTCCGGGTCTGAGTGTTGAGGTGTGCCTCGAGCTCCGCCAGCTGGCGATGGAGGTCCTGGGTCCGTGGCCGTTCGCGCAGCGCCCGCAGGTCTTCGCGCAGCCGTTGCAGCGACACCGAGGTCTCACTGCCCGGACGCGGCTTCGCCACCGCCACCACCGAGCGGGTCTCGCCGCCGCGCCGGAAGGTCCAGCGGATGGCCTGTCCGGGGCGGACGGCGCCGAACCGGCGACCTCCCTCCTCGGTCAGCAGCGAAAGCCCTTCGATGTGGGTCAGTATGTCGCCACGCCGGAGCCCGGCCTTCTCGGCGGGGCTTCCCGGATCGAGGTAGTAGATCTCGGGGAGACCGTTGAACTCCCACACTCTCGCCCCCTCCTCGGTGCGGATCCCGCAGTCACTGCAATTCAGCCCCATCCCGAACCAGCCCCGCGCGCTCAGCGCGGCCGCCGGTGGGGCCTCGGGCGCGGGTTGCGACGGCTCGTCGGGCTCCGGGGTGCCTACGGCATCGGGCGCGCGCGGAACCCGCGGGGCGCGAGGGACGGCCACCCGTTCGGCGCGTGCCTCGGGAACGGGCACGGCCTGGAGCGGGCTCACCGGTCGAACGACCGCCTCGGGGCGTGGGGTCACGGCGCCGAGGGCTTCGCCGCTGCAGACCGAGCCCGCGCGCAGCACTACCGGCAGCTCGCGGTCCTCCCGGCGCACGGTGAGCGTGACCTGCGTGCCGGGCCGGACCCGCGAGAAACGGTCGCCTCCCTCGCGGGTGGTGATCAAGGCTCCGCCCACGGCGACCAGCACGTCGCCTTCCTCGAGCCGCTGATCGGCCGGTCCGCCGGGCACGATGCCACCGATGCGGGGCTCCTCGCGGAATCGCCAGACCGATCGGCCTCCCGAGCTCCACACCGTGCAATCGCACGACAGCTCGCGGAATCCGAGATCCCCCACCATCGTCTCACCATCCGGACAGGGGTCGGCCTCGGCACCTGGTCCGGTGGCCACGATGCCCAGCGCCAAGCACCAGGCAACACGAAGAAGCGTTCGCAGCGTACCGATCATGCCGTGGGTTCCCTTTCGCGGCCCCCGGGAGCCCGGGGCCATCTTCACGGGCTCCATGTCAGAACCAGATCACGCGCCGGCTGTCGGCTGCCGCCGCCAGCGTGCTCGTGTCGCGCTGAGCCGTCCGGTCCAGACCCTGAAGGATCCGGGCCGCCAGCGGCTCGTCGGGCTCGAGGCGCACCAGTTGGCTCGCCGCCGCGTGGAGGATGTTGGTGGCGACCTCGCGGCCCTGCTGCAGGTCGCGGGCCCCGGAGGAATCGGCCAGGTCGGCCAGCCGGCCGAGCGCGGCCACGTAGGCCGAACCGGCTCGCTGGACCAAGGCCGCGGTGCGAGCCGCGTCCTGCTCGTGCATGGCGAGCAGGGCGTCGCGCGCCTGCCGGGCCTCGAGCCACTGGCCGAGCGCGAAACCGCCGGTGAAGATCGCGACCACGGCGGCCGCCGCGGCGAACGTCCAGGCGGGGGAGAACCGGAAGTCGGGATGCGCCGACCGGATCAGGCCGCGTGCCCGAAGAGCGCGGACCGTGCGCTCCTCGAGCCGGTCGCCCGGCCGGTGCTCGCGGGGCAGGGTTCGGAGCGCCTCGCGCTCTTCGGGCGTCAGTTCGTCATCGTACATCGGGTATCTCCTGTCTCGGCTCGAGCCGGGCGCGCAGCGCGCGCCGCGCCGCGAACAGCTGACTCTTTGAAGTGCCGACCGCGATCTTCAGCCGCCGGCCGATCTCCTCATGGGTGAATCCTTCGATATCGTGCAGCACGAGCACTGCGCGGCTGCCGTCGGGCAGCTCGGCGATCGCGCGCTCGAGATCGACGCGGTCCCCGTCGCGTGACGGCGGCACGCCGTGGCCGTCGGCCTGGGCGAGATCGATGGTCCGGCGGCGCCCGCGGCGCCTGAGGACCTCACGAGCCCGGTTGAGCCCGATGCCGACCAGCCAGGTCCGGAAGCTCGACTCCCAGCGGAAGGTCGACAGTCGGGTGGTGGCCCGGATCCAGGCGTCCTGCACCACGTCCTCGGCGTCGGCCTCGGAGCCGCCCAGCAGTCGCAACGCCATCTGGTAGAGCGTCGGAGTGTGGCGGCGATAGAGCGTCCGAAACGCCTGCTCGTCCCCCCGCAGCATCAGTGCCTCGGCGAGGACACGGTCGTCCGCGGAGAAGCTCGGCATCGGCCTCATGTCACCCCCTGAGTGGCCCGAAAGGCCTCAAAGGTTGGTGGGAAACAGGCCTTTGGCGGGCGGGGGTGAGCCGATTGTCTCCCCGCCTCGGGTGGGATATTTTCCACCCGGCGTCGCGGCATCCGGCCGAGCCGGATCGCGGGCCCCTGAATCCCCCACAGGCCGCCGAAAGGGCTCGAGTGGCGAAGCGCAAGGAAGGCGATGAGCGCGACCGGGCGAAACCCGAGAGCCGACCCCCGGCCTTCATCACGGTGCCGCCCCGGCGCGTGCTGTTCCTCTGCGTCCACAACTCCGCGCGCAGTCAGATCGCCGAAGGGCTGGCCCGCCATCTGGCCCCTCCCGGCGTCGAGATCTGGAGCGCGGGGTCGAAACCGGGAACGGTCGATCCGCGGGCGATCCAGGTCATGCAGGAGATCGGCATCGACATCGGGGCCCAGCGCTCGAAGCCTCTCGACCAGGTTCCGTGGCGGGACGCCGACACCGTGGTGACCGTGTGCGGGGAGCGCGACGAGGTGTGCCCGGCCGTGGCTTCGGGGGTGCGACGCGTGCACTGGCCGCTGCCCGACCCGACGCAAGCGCCCCAAGACCAGGCGCTCGGCGCCTTCCGGGACACGCGCGACGAGCTGAAGTGGCGGATTGCGTCGCTGTGGCCGCAGGGCGACTGACGGCGACTGCAGATCAGGACGCCGTGGGAGAACGCCCGAGGCGCTCCGCGAGACTCGGTCGCGCCGCCATCCCGGCGCCGCTCCCTGGCCCGCCGACGCGCGCCGGCTCCTGCCGGTCGCGCTGTCGGGAGTCTCGTGGAGCGCCTCGGGCGCTCTCCCACGGCCCCTACCGCGCCGCGCGCAGCGGGAGGCGCCGGTCGGCGGTCACCGCCTGATGCTTCTCCTGGATGAATAGCTCCGCCTCACGGACGTCCTGGGGGCTACCCACCAGGAACGGCGTCTTTTCGTGGAGCGATTGGGGCTCGAGGTCCAGGATGCGGCGCGTTCCGTCGCTCGCCGTCCCTCCGGCCTGCTCGGCGACGAACGCCAGCGGCGCACACTCGTAGAGAATTCGCAGTTTGCCCTTCGGGTTCTTCGGATCGGCCGGGTAGAGGAAGACCCCGCCGTAGAGCAAGTTGCGGTGGAAATCGGCCACCAGCGACCCCACGTAGCGCGAGCTGTAGGGGCGGCCGGTCGCCCCATCGTCCATCTTGAGCCAGTCCACGTAGCGCTTCACGCCTTCCGTCCAGCGGGCGTAATTGCCCTCGTTCACGCTGTAGATCTTGCCGCGTTCCGGAATCCGGATGTTGGCGTGCGAGAGCATGAACTCGCCCAGGCTGGGCTCGAAGGTGAAGCCGTGGACGCCGTTTCCGCTGGTGAACACCATCATCGTGCTGGACCCGTACATGATGTAGCCGGCGGCCAACTGCCGGCGCCCCGGCTGGACGCAGTCCGCGACCGTGCCGCCTCCCCGTCGGCTGACCCGCGGCAGGATGGAGAAGATGGTCCCGATGTTCACGTTCGCGTCGATGTTGGACGAGCCGTCGAGCGGATCGAAGTTCACGACGTACTTGCCCACCGGTTCCCCCTCGGGCACCGGGATGATGTCCTCGTCCTCCTCCGAAGCCAGCACCGCGAGCTGTCCGGTCGATCCCAGCACGCGGTAGATCACCTCGCGGGCAAACTGGTCCAGCTTCTGGACCTTCTCGCCGTGCACGTTCTGGGCCCCCGTGTAGCCCAGGATGTCGACCAATCCCGCGCGCACGACCTCGCGGTTGATCATCTTGGCAGCCAACGCGATGTCGTTGAGCAGATCGGTGAACTCGCCGGTCGCACCGGGATGGAGCCGCTCCTGCTGCTGGATGAACTGGGAGAGCGTGGTCGAGCGGTTGGTCATGCGGACCCCTAGTCGGACAGCCCCCGGACGTCCTCCGGTCCCGGTACGGCGGCCACCATTTCGGCGAACGCCGGGAAGGAGCCGGGCACGAACGGGGCGTGTTTTTCGACCAAGGAACGGGTGTGGGCCACCCGCAACTTGCCGAGCAGGAACTGGAACTTGCCCTCGAGCGCTTGCCCGATCGCGGCCCGGGTTGCGGCCGGGAGCCCCCACAGCTCGCGCTTGAAGGATCCGAGGGCCTTCTTGCGAGTCTTGTAGAAGAACTGCTCGTCGGTGTCCGAGGGCTTGCGGTCGGAGGCTTCGCCGACCCGGAGCTGCTCGTAGAGCTCCTGCCTCAGCTCGGCCGGGAACCGCGGGTGGTCGAACAACATGTTCTGGAACTCGGTGGCCAGGTGAATCTCGCATGCCCCGAGTTGCGGGAAGCGGTCGAACAGCTCGGCCGGCAGGGTCGAGGCGCCGTGCTGGACCGCTCCGGCCATGCCGTAGTCCTGCCGGGCGATCTTCGAGCACCGTTCGAGGGCGTCGAAATCCAGCTTCACCTGTGCGATGGTGCCGTCAGGCAGCGGAACCCCGCCATGGCTGGTGCCGGTCTGGATCGAGATCTTGCTGATCCCGGCGGTTGCCGGAGCCTGGGCGAGGGCTTCCCGGTAGACCTTCATGAACGCGTGCAGCTCCTCGGGCGTCGAGTTCTTGCCGCCCACCTCGCCGATCTCGCCGCCCACCGAGACCGTCACGCCCCGAGGCTCACGATCGCGGATGAACCGGGTGATCTCGGCGCACAGCCGGCCGTTCAGGGTCTGCTGGGCCTCGTGGCCCGATTGCGACAGGTCCACCAGCGTCGAGGTGTCGACGTCGATGTTGTAGAAGCCGGCTTGAATGGCCTCTTGGGTGAGGTCCAGCACCGCCCGGACCTCGGCCTCGGGGTCGGCGGCGTACTTCTTGGCGCTGACCTGGAAATGATCCCCCTGCAAGAAAACCGGGCCGGTCCAGCCTTCGCGTAGGGCGGCCGCCAGGACCACGAACGTGTACTCGGCCGGCCGCTGGGCGGTGTAGCCGATCTCCGAGCGGGCGATCTCGCAGATCACCGCCCCGGCCTCGAGCGTCCGGCGGGCGCGAAACAGGGCCCGCGCCGTGTCGTAGGCCAGGCCGCGAATGTTGATCGCCGGCACGGTGAAGTCCAAGGGCGCCTCGCCGCGTCCTCGAGCGACGTAGAGGGCGTGGATCGAAGCCGGATAAAGATCGGCGAGACGGGCCTGCTCGATCACCGCCGCGCGGGCCGCTTCGCGAAGCCCGGATGGGCCGAACACGCCGGTCCAGACCAACCGGTCGATGGCCTCCAGGTTGCCGCTCACCAGGGCGGCGGTCGCGTGGCGAAGTTCCTCGGTGGTCTTGAGTTCCATGCGGGTCTTCCGGGGCTGGCGGCGCCCGCCGGGGCGCCGCTGGGACGGGGCGGGGACGGACAGGACGACGGCAAGGAGTATAGCCTCCGCCGAAGGATCAAAGCCAGGCTCAAGGATCGGCGGGCCGTGATGAGCCCGGCCGCATCGCAAGCCCGCGACGGACGCGGGCGCCGCGGTTGACAGCCTGGGGACGAGGCGGTTGAATCGCGTTCTTACCGGGACTCGACCAAGGGGCGTTCGTGGAAACACCCACCGTGGTGTGCAGATTGCGGGTGAACGGCGACCTGCGCGAGTGCGCGGTCGTCCCTCACAGCACTCTCCTGGAGGCCCTGCGCTACGGCCTCGGCCTCACCGGCTCCAAGCAAGGCTGCGACAAGGGCGATTGCGGGGCCTGCACGGTGGCGGTCGACGGCGAAGCCGTCCTGTCGTGCATCTCCTTGGCGCTCGCCTTTCACGACGGCCCCGAGATCACCACCATCGAGGGCGTGGCCGAGCGCGGCGTGCCGCATCCCCTGCAGGACGCGCTCGACGTCACCGGCGGCGCACAATGCGGCTTCTGCACCCCGGGGATCCTGATGAGCGCCTGGGCGCTGCTGCGCCGCAACCAGAGCCCGACGCGGGCCGAGATCGCCCACGCGCTGTCCGGCAACCTGTGCCGCTGCACCGGCTATACGAAGATCTTCGAAGCGGTCGAGATGGCGGCCGGGCGGATGCGCGAGCGCCGCGCCGCGGCGGCAGGGCGATGAGCCGCCGCCCCACCGTACCGGGCGACGTGGGGCCACCCCGCTCCGGCGTAGAGGCCACCCTCCCAGCCGATTCCGAGGCGGTGATTCCGCCCGGCCGCATGATGCCGAGCGAGGAGCGGCTGAAGCCGCCCGACTGGCCCGGCGGCCGAACCGAGGCTCCCCATCGAACCTTCACCGTGATCGGCAAGCGCAACCGCAAGGTCGAAGGCCTGGCCAAAGTCACCGGCCAAGCCATCTACGCCGACGACATCCGCCTGCCGCGAATGCTCCACGGAAAGCTCCTGCGCAGCATCCATGCCCACGCGCGAATCCAGAGCATCGACGCATCCGAGGCGCTCGCCCTGCCGGGCGTCCACGCCGTGATCACCGGTCGGGATCTCCCCGAGTACTACGGGATCATTCCGTGGACCCAGGACGAGCAGGCGTTGTGCGAACACAAGGCGCGCTACGTGGGCGACGCGATCGCGGCGGTCGCGGCCGATTCCGAGTGGCTCGCCGAGGAGGCGCTGCGCAAGGTCCGGGTCGAGTACGAACCGCTCCCCGCCGTGATGGACATCGACGCCGCGCTCGAGCACCCGGAATGGAAGGTCAACGAGAAGGCGCGCGACGGGAATCTCTCGAAACACGTGCACCTCGAGTTCGGCGAGGTCGAGCCGGGCCTCGAGCGCAGCGACGTCGTGGTCGAGGGCGAGTACTGGTACGAAGGCTCGACCCATACGCCGATCGAGCCGCACTGCGCGGTCGCCGACTACGATCCCACCGGCTTCCTGACCCTATGGTCGAGCACCCAGGTCGCGCACTACCTGCACCGCGACCTGTCGCGGGTGCTGGGGTTGCCGACGCAGCGCATTCGCGTCATCCAGCCGGTCGTGGGCGGGGCCTTCGGCGGCAAGAGCGAGCCCTTCTCCCTCGAGTTCTGCGCCGCCAAGCTGAGCATGGTCACCGGCCGTCCGGTGAAGATTCTCTACACGCGCGAGGAAGTGTTCTACGCCCATCGGGGCCGGCATCCGATGCGGATGCACTATCGCACCGGCATGCGGCGCGATGGGACGCTGACCGCGGTGGACGCCAAGATCCACATCGACGGCGGCGCCTATTCGTCGTTCGGGCTCGTCACCACGTATTACTCGGGACAGCTTCTCACGGCGCCCTATGCCATGCCGGCCTACCGCTTCGATTCGACGCGAGTGTTCACCAACAAGCCCTGCTGTGGGCCCAAGCGCGGCCACGGCTCGGTGCAGCCGCGATTTGCGTTCGAGTGCCAGCTCGACAAGCTGGCGGAAGCGATCGCCCTGGACCCGATCGAGCTGAGGCGGCGGAACTTCATCGGCGAGCAGACCCGCACCGTGAACGGCCTGCGGGTGACGTCGAACGGCTTCCTGGAATGTCTCGACGCCGTGGAACGGGCCTCGGGATGGGGTACCAAGTTCCGGCGCCTCTCGTACGGCAGGGGCGTGGGAGTGGCGGGCAGCATGTACATCAGCGGTACCAACTATTGCATCTACCCGAACGAGATGCCGCAGTCGGGAGTCCAGCTCAAGCTGGATCGCAGCGGTCGAGCCACGGTGTTCTGCGGCGCCTCGGACATCGGCCAGGGCTCGGACTCGATCCTCGCCTACATCGTGGCCGAGGAGCTGGGGCTCGATCTCCGAGACATCCGGGTGGTGGCGGCGGACACCGATCTCACTCCGGTCGATCTCGGGAGCTACTCGAGCCGCGAGACCTTCATGGTGGGCAACGCCTGCCTCGATGCGGCGCGCAAGCTGCGGCTCCTGATCGCGGAGACGCTGGCGGCGCAGTGGGGTTGTGGCGCGGCCGAGATCGTGCTGGCGGGCGGCGTGGCGTGCTCGACCGGAGACCCCGAGCGGCGGCAGATGAGCGTCAAGGAGGCGTTCCAGCGCACCGAAGCCCGCGTCGGGACGCTGGGCTCGGTGGGCTGGTACCAGAGCCCCAAGCTGGGCGGGGACTATCGGGGCGGCACCATCGGCGCCTCGCCGGCCTACTCGTTCACCGCGCAGGTCGTCGAGGTGGAGTGCGAGGTCGATACCGGCCGCGTCGAGGTGAAGAAGATCTGGATCGCCCACGATTGCGGCCGCGCGCTGAGCCCGGTGGCGGTCGAGGGGCAGATGGAGGGCAGCGCCTACATGGGATTCGCCGAGGCGCTGATGGAAGAGCAAGTGTTCAAGCCCGCGGCACCCCATCACGGCCCCGGCCTCCACGATGGACCCTCGCTGCTCGACTACCGCATTCCTACTTCCCTGGACACGCCGGAGCTGGAGTCGATCATCGTCGAGTCGGTGGATCCCGAGGGGCCCTATGGCGCGAAAGAGGCCGGGGAGGGGCCGCTCCACCCCAGCATCCCCGCGATCGCGAACGCGATCTACGACGCGGTCGGGATCCGCTGCGACCGCCTGCCGTTCAGCCCGCCGCGGATCCTGAGCAGCCTCCGCCAAGGCGATCCGAAGCGGCGCTGGGAGCAGGCCCGGTCCGAGTTCTTTGCGACCGGCGCGACGGCCTCGGCCGCCGGCCCCTGAGAGCGCACGTTGCTGACCCTGCCACGGTTCGAGTGGGCGGAGCCCCACACCCTCGAGGAGGCCCTGGCCCTGCTTTCCGACCGGCCCGGCGAGACCCTGGTGGTGGCGGGCGGCACGGATGCGGTTCCCAACCTCAAGCATCGCCTTCACGAGCCGAGTCGGGTGGTCCACATCGGCCGCCTCGGGGAGCTTCGCTTCATGAGGGAAGTTCGCCAAGGGCTCGAGCTGGGGCCGCTCGTCACCCTCGCCGAGCTTTCCCGAGACCCGGTGGTGAGTCGGGACTTCCCGTCGCTCGGCAAGGCGGCCGCGCTGGTGGCGGGGCCGCAGCTACGGAACATGGGGACCCTGGGCGGCAACCTGTGTCTCGATACGCGATGCACCTACTACAACCAGACCTACTTCTGGCGCGAAGCGCTGGGATTCTGCCTCAAGAAGGACGGCGTGCACTGCCACGTCGTGCCCCAGGGCCGTCGCTGCGTGGCCGCCCACTCCTCCGACGTCTCGCCGGTGCTGATCTCGCTGGGCGCCGAGGTCGAGATCGCCGGTCGCGGCGGACGGCGGCGGATTCCGATCGACCAGTTCTTCGTCGCCGACGGCGTGCACAACAACGTGCTCAGGCCCGACGAGCTGGTAGTCCGCGTCTCCTTGCCGGCCGGCTCCCGGGGCCTCAGGACCGGGTACCAGAAGCTCCGCCCGCGAGCCGCCATCGACTTCCCGATGCTCTCGGTGGCGTTCGCCGCACGCCTGGGGCGCGAGGGCTGCGAAGCGGCGACGCTGGTGGTGAGCGCCCTGGCGGCCAAGCCCAAGGTGGTGGCCGGGGTGGAGGATCTGCTGCGGGGCAAGTCGTTCGACGAGTCGGCCATCGAGGCCGTAGCCCAGGCTGCCTATCGGCAGTGTCGCCCCCAGACCAGCGTGCCCTACGATCCGGATTACCGTCACGAGATGGTCCCGGTGTTCGTGAGGCGCGCCATGCGCGAGGCGCTGGGAGAGGCGGCATGATGGCTGCGGCGGGCGGCGCCTGCCAAGGAGAGCGCCGATGAGCCACGAGCCGAACTTCGAAGCGGCGCGCGAACTGCCCCCCGACGTGTGGGGCGCCCTGGCCGAATGGCGGGCCAAGGGCCGCCGCTTCGTGCTGGCGTCGGTCATTGCCTCGCGGGGCTTCACGCCTCGCAAGCCCGGTGCCCACATGTTGATCGCCGAGTCGGGCGAGACCTGCGGCACGATCGGCGGTGGGGCCATCGAGCAGCGCGTACTGGTCGAGGCGCGCGAGCTGCTGGGAGGCGGCGGCACGACCCTGGTCAAGAAGCACCTGACCCAGGAGCTGGGCATGTGCTGCGGGGGCGAGATGGCCGTGTTCCTCGAGGTGGTGGAGCCCGTGCCGCGGCTGTTCCTGTTCGGCGCCGGATACATCGCGCGGCCGCTGGCGGCTCTGGCCACCTCCTGCGGCTTCGAGGTGACGGTGGTGGACGAGCGGCCCGAGTGGAATGCGCCCGAGCGCTTTCCGCACTGCCGCCTGGCATGCCGCTCCCCCGAAGACTACTTGCGGTCGCTCGAGACCGCGCTCTCCGACTACGCGGTGGTAGTGACTCATGACCACGCCCTCGACCAGCGCCTGGTCCAGGAGCTGCTGCGCCGGCGGCTCCAGTTCGTGGGCATGGTCGGCAGCATCCCGAAGCAACGGAAGTTCGCCTTGCGGTTGCGCGCCCGGGGCTTCAGCGACCAGCAGATCGCGAGGCTCCATACGCCGCTTGGCGTGCCGATCGGTGCCGACACGCCGGAGGAGATCGCGGTCAGCGCCATGGCCGAGATCATCGCCGTGCGGCGCGGGGCACTGGAGCCGCGCGGCTGGATACCGCCGCGGCCGGTGCGCGAGGCGGTAGCCGAGCCCGCGTCCCGGCCGGCCCTGCGGCCGGCTCCGGCCCCGGCGGCGGTCGACGCCGGACCCGAGGGAGAGACGCCATGAAGGTCGGAGTCCTGCTCGCGGCCGGGGCCTCGAGTCGCATGGGGCGCTCGAAGCCTCTGGCGCGCGCTGCAGGTCAGTCGTTCCTCGCCCGCGGAGTGCGCCACCTGTGGGCCGCCTGCGATGCGGTGGTGGTGGTCCTGGGATCCGCGGCGCCCGCGGTTCGCCGCGCGGCGGAAGGGGAGTTCGAGCGTCTGGTCCGGTCGGGCCGATTGCGGAACGATCTCAAGAGCACGCGCGGGCACGCTCCTACGATGGGGCTCGAGGTGCGCTTCGTCGTCCACCGGCAGTGGCGACGCGGCATGTTGTCGTCGGTGCGCGCGGGGCTCGAGGAGGCCTTGGGCCTGCGTCCGGAATCGATCCTGGTGCTTCCGGTGGACCAGCCGGCGCTCCGGATGGCCACCGTCCGCACCCTGGCCGACGCGATGCAAGCCGCGCTCGGCGCTTACGGTAACCGGAGCGTCAGGCGTCCCCAGTTCGCCTATGCCTTGATCCCTCGCTACCGGCGTCGCCGTGGCCATCCGATCGCACTCTCCCCGGCGCTGGCGCGCTCGATTGCGCGCGACCCACGGGCGACCGACCTCGGTGACGCGGTGCGCCGCAACACGCGTTTGATCGGCTACCTGGACGTCGCCGATGCGGGCGTGATCCAGAATCGCAACCGCGCCTGAGCGGGGAGGCGTGACCGGGCCTGGACGGGCCTTAGGAATCCGTCGCCTCCTGGTTCGGGGCCCGACGGCATGACATGCAGTTCTCGGGAGAACAGGGATGAGCACAACGGTGATCCTGGGCGGTGGATTTGGCGGCCTGGCCTGCGCGCGAGCCTTACGCAGCCGGGCTCCCGACGACCATCGCATCGTGGTCGTGGACCGGTCCTCGGATTTTCTGGTCGGAGCCGCCAAGACCTGGGTCATGCTGGGCGAGCGCGAGCCGGAGCAGATCACACGACCCCGTGCCGCGCTGCTGCCGCCGGGGGTCACGCTGTCGCGGGCCGAGGTGGGCCGGGTGGATGCCGCCAGCCGCCGTGTCGAGACCTCGGCCGGCCCGCTCAAGGCCGACCACCTGGTGCTGGCGCTTGGCGCGCAGCTCGACATGGGCGCGGTGCCTGGGCTCGCGGAAGCGGCGCATTCGTTCTACACGCTCGAGGACGCGGTGCGCCTGCGGAGCGCGCTCGAGGCGTTCCGCGGCGGCCGCCTGATCCTGCTCGTGGCGCGCACCCCGTTCCAGTGCCCCCCTGCGCCCTACGAGGCCGCCTTGCTCATCCACGCGGCGCTGCTGCGGCGCGGCCTGCGCGCGAACACCACGCTCGAGGTCTGGACGGTCGAGAAGGCGCCGATGCCGACGGCCGGACCCAAGATGGGGGAGCGGATCGTGGACGAGCTGGTCGCCCGCGACATCGGCTTCCACGCCCTGCAGAAGGTGCAGGGGGTAGATTCGACTCGGCGCAGGATCCGCTTCGAGAGCGGCGAGGTCGACTACGACCTGCTGATCGCCATTCCGCCGCACCGCGCGCCTCAGGTGGTCGTCGAGGCCGGCCTCGCGGATGCGGCCGGCTGGGTGCCCGTGGATTCGACGACCCTCGAGATCAGGGCGAATGCGGCCGCATCCCAGGTGTACGCGATCGGCGACTTGGCGGGCGTTCCGTTGCCCGGTCGTTACGACCCTTCGCTGCCGCTGGTGTTGCCCAAGGCGGGCGTATTCGCCGCCGCGCAGGGCGAAGTGGTCGCGGCGCGCCTCGCGGCCGCGTTGCGCGGCGAGGCCGCCGCGGCGACCTTCGACGGCCGGGGCTTCTGTTACATCGAGGTCGGGGAGAAGCAGGCGATGCGCGGCGACGGGTCGTTCTTCGAGCTGCCGCACCCGGTGATGAGAGCCCAGCTCCCCGACCAGGCCCAGTATCGTGACAAGGTGGAGTGGGTCACGGGCTGGCTGAGCGCGCCGGGGTGATGGTCGAAAGGGGTCTCAGGTCCTCGCTGCCCGGCCGACGCACCACAGCGCCCCCTCGCGCTGTTCGAGCCGGAGCACCGTGAGCTGCGCCCCGAGGCACGGTCCCTCGATGCACTCGCCGCTGTCGGGTCGGTACCGCGCACCATGGTGGCAGCACACCAGAGCGTCGTAGGATTCGTCGAAGAAGCGGCCGTCGCCGAAGTCCAGCTCGAAGCCTTGGTGGCGGCAGGTGTTGAGGTAGGCGTAGATCTGTCCACGGTAGCGCACCGCGAACGCGGGCCACTCGACCCCATCCAGCATGACGCGAAAGCGGAGACCGGCGCCCTCGCGGAGCGCGGACGCGTCAGACAGCAACCGCACCGGGGCGCATTCGGGGGGCGGAGCGGGCGCTTCGGGGTGGTCGTCCATGCCGGTGAGGGAGTATAACTGTCGGGCCGGGGTTGCCGCGGAAGGTGTCGCTGGTCCCCGCGGCTCGGATTCTCACTCGGGAGAGGCAGGATGTCCGGTTGGCTACCCGGCCGGTGAAGCCCTCGGGGGCCGGGCTCACCGCCAGCGGCCCAGCGGTCGTCGCGGTCTTCGGCAGCAGCGCGGTGGACGAGTCGGACCCGGTCTACCGGCTGGCGCGCGAGCTGGGGGGCGAGCTGGCACGCGGCGGAGCCGCGGTGATGACCGGTGGCTACGGCGGCGTGATGGCAGCCTGTTCGCGGGGCGCGCGCGAGGCCGGAGGACACGTGATCGGCGTGACGGTCGAGCTGTACGAGCGGCGCGGGCCGGCGAATCCATGGGTCGATGAGCGCGTGCACGCGCCGGATCTGTTCGAGCGTCTGCGTCACTTGGTGGGCCGTGCCGACGGATATGTGGCGCTGCCCGGCAGCCTCGGAACCCTGACCGAGCTGTTCCTGACCTGGACGCTGTTGAGCGCTGCGGCCCGGCCGGCGACGCGGCTGGTGTTGCTGGGCGAGCGCTGGGCGGCTTGGCTCGAGGCTCACCGCGACCCCCAGCTAGTGCCACCGAGTTTGTTCGAGCACGTGCGCATGACGACCTTGCCGGCCGAGGCCGCCCGCTGGGCGCTGGTGGGTGTGCCGGTGGGCCGCTGGGAAGGAGGAGAGCGATGAACCAAGGTCGAGGTCGGACACCGCACGGGCCGGTAACCCGGCGAGAAAGCGCGCCGTGACGGCTCCAACCGCGGTGTCCCAGCAGGATCGACTCCTCGAATGGCGGAACGAGTTTCCGACCGTCGAGGCGACGCTCCACTTCATCTCCCATTCGCTGGGCGCCATGCCCCGCGGCGTAGAAGAGGCGCTTCGGCTCTATGCGCAGGCCTGGAAGGCTCGCGGCATCCGCGCCTGGGACGAAGACTGGTTCGATTTGCCGGTCCGGACCGGCAACCTGCTGGGACGGATCTTCAACGCCGAGCCCGACACGGTCTCGATGCACCCCAACGTCACGACGGCCCAAGCGGTGGCGCTATCGGCCGTGGACTTCGCCCCTCGCCGGAACCGGCTGGTGTGCACCACCGAGGATTTCCCGTCGGTGCTCTACCTCTACCAGGGGCTCGAGCGGCGCGGGGCCGAGATCGTGCGCGTCGAGCCGCGGGACGGCCGCGTGGTCGAAGCGGGCGATGTCGCGGCTGCCATCGACGAGCGCACCGCGGTGGTGGCGGTGTCCCACGTGCTCTTCCGTACCGCACAGGTGCTGGACCTGGGGCCCATTGTGCAACGGGCGAAACAGGTCGGGGCGCTCACCCTGATCGATGCCTATCAGTCGGTGGGCACGGTGCCGGTCGACGTCCAGTCGCTCGGCCTGGATCTGCTCACCGGGGGCTCGGTCAAATGGCTGTGCGGGGGCCCAGGCGCAGCGTACCTCTACTGCGGCCCGCGGCTCGCCGGCCGGCTGCGTCCGGCGCTCACCGGCTGGATGGCCCACGAGCGACCCTTCGACTTCGACTCGGGGCCGATGCGCTGGCACGAGGGTCCGCGCCGCTTCTGGACCGGCACGCCGGCGATCCCGGCGATCGTCGCCGCCCGGCCGGGCCACGAGATCATCGACCGCATCGGGGTCGAGGCGATCCGCGAGAAGTCGCTGCGCCAGACCGAGCGCATGCTGGGCTGGGCCGATGAGTACGGCTTCCGCGTCGTCTCGCCGCGCGAGCCCGAGCGGCGAGGCGGCACGGTGGTGATCGACGTGCCGAATGCGGACCCGGTCTGCCACGCGCTGTTGGCCTCGGACGTGCTGCTCGACTTTCGGCCCGGCGTCGGCCTGCGCTTGGCGCCCCACCTCTACACTCGCGACGACGAGGTGGATTTGGTGATGAAGCGCGTGCTCGAGGAGGTGCGTCGGGCCAGCGCGTGATAGGGTGGGGCAACGGCGCTTTCGGAGGCGATGCGCCGATCGGGCGTTTTCGACCACAGCCGAGGAGAAGCACATGGAGGCGACCGCAGTGACCGAGGTCAAGCCGCTCCAGATCGTCCGCGAGCCCCGGGTCTACCTGGTGGGTCGCCAGACCGTGGACGCCCAGGCCGTCGAGCGTTTCCTCGGCGACCACGGCGTGGCCTGGCGGACCGACACCGAGGTCGGCGGCGAGATGCTGGCCGAGATGGCCGGCCGGGTCTGCTACATGTCCTACGGCAAGGGCCGGAAGACGAACCGCGAGTTCATCGGCCACCTGGTCGATGTCGGGCACGGCTCGGTGCTCGAGCACGCCGTGTGGAGCTTTCTGATCACCGGAGTCTCCCGATCTTTCACCCACGAGCTGATCCGGCATCGGCACTTCTCCTACTCGCAGCTCTCGCAGCGTTACGTAGACGAATCCGAATCCGACTTCATCGAGCCCGACGTGATTGCCTTGGACCCCGAGCTGCACGCGGTGTGGTGTCAGGCGGTCGATGCGACCCGGGTCGCTTACGACCGGCTGGTGGCCGGGCTCGAGCGGCACTTCGCCGAGGAATCCGACAAGACCCTGCGCCGCAAGCTCGCCCGTCAAGCGGCGCGCTCGGTGCTGCCCAACGCCACCGAGACCAAGATCTTCGTCACCGGCAACGCGCGGGCGCTTCGACATTTCATCGAGCTGCGCGGCAGCGAGCATGCCGACGTCGAGATCCGCAAGGTGGCGGTGGCGATGCTCGAGATCCTCCAGGCCGAGTCGCCGAGCCTGTTCGGCGACTACCGGCTGGTGCCGCTGGCGGACGGGGGCATGGTCACCCAGACCGACCATCCGAAGGTGTAGGGAGGCTGCTGCAAGAGCCCGCATGCGGCGTTGCTCGGTCGCTCCTCGCTGCGACGTATCCTGCGGATACAGTCTCGCTCGTCGCTCCCTCGCGCCTTGCATTCGGGCTCTTGCAGCAGCCTCATAGACGCCACGCCCGGACCCCGATGACCGATCCGCGGATCGCGATCCGACCCATCTCGAGGTTCCAGGACGGCACGCGGGAGGACGTGGACGACGCGGTGGCCGTCGAGCGCCCGCTCGAGATCCGCGTCGACGGCCGCACCGTGTCGGTCACCCTGCGCACGCCCGGGCACGACCCGGAGCTGGCGTTGGGCTTTCTCGCCGGCGAGGGCCTGATCGAGCATCGCGCGGACGTGGCGCAGGTGCGCGAGCAGGCGGCCGCGTGCGCGGACCAGCCGGACGCCGTGGATCTCGAGCTGGCGGCGGGCGTCGCCCTGGACTGGTCCCGCCTCGAGCGGCACTTCGCGGCCACCGCGGCCTGCGGGCTGTGCGGGCGCGCCCATCTGGAGTCGTTGCGAGCGGGGCTCGTGCCGATCGCGTGGCCGGAGGCGCTCGAGGCGCAGTCCTTGGTGGAGCTGCCGGCCCGGCTCGCCGCGGCGCAGACCGTCTTCCAGGCCACCGGCGGGCTGCATGCCGCCGCGTTCTGCGACGAGCGGCTGATGGTGCGGTTGGCGCGCGAGGACGTGGGCCGCCACAACGCCGTCGACAAGGTGTGCGGGAGCTTGCTCGAAGCCGGCTCGTATCCGGTGAGCGGCGGGGTGCTGTGGGTGAGCGGGCGGGCCGGCGCGGAGCTCGTGCTCAAGGCCGCTCGTGCGCGCATCCCGGTGCTGGCGGCGGTGGGCGCTCCCTCGTCGCTCGCGATCGAGCTGGCGGAAGCGGCAGGGATGACGCTGATCGGGTTCCTGAGAGCGGGCCGGATGAACGTCTACGCTGGGCCGCAGCGCGTGCGCGCCGGGTAGGCTCCGCCGGTGGCCGCTTCCTTCATCGGCATCGATCTCGCCTGGTCGCCGCGAAACTCGACCGGCCTGGCGGTTCTCAAGCCGTCCCGATCCGCTTTGCGGGTCCACGCGCTTCGCCTGGGTGAAACGGACGACGAGATCCGGGAGTTCGTTTCGGAGCATCTGGCCCGCCTCACCGTGGTGATGATCGATGCGCCGCTCGTGATTCCCAACCGTGGCGGCATGCGCGAGTGCGATCGGCTCACGCATGTCGAGTTCGGCCGGCAGCAAGCGGGATGCTATCCGGCGAACCGGGAGAACATGGGGCGCTACACCGGCGGGATCCCGCGCGGCGAGCGGATCGGGAAGCGCCTTCACCGCTTGGGATTTCCGTGGCCGCTGGGCTCGCTGCCCGGTGCGGGAGTGCGCGCTGGCCACTGGTTGTTCGAGTGCTATCCGCATCCCGCCCAAGTCCGGCTCTTCCGTTTGGACCGGGTGCTCAAGTACAAGAAGAAGCGCCAGCCTTGGGACCAGGCGCGAGCCGAGTTCCGGCGCTACCTTGGGCTGGTGCGGGCGCTGCGTCGTCCGCGCCTGCGCCTTCCGGTCCAGCTCGAGAAGGAGCTGGACGTGACGCAGGCGGTGGGCCGCGGGTACAAGCGCCGGGAAGACCTGCTGGACGCCGTGTTCTGCGCCTACCTCGCCGCCCTGGTGCCGTACGGGGCCCTCGAAATGTTGGGTGAGCCTCGACGTGGCAGCATCGTGGTGCCGCGTCGTGAAGCGGAACGCCTCGGGCCACGGCGAGGGACCTCGCGGAGGTAGTGCGTCGGGCCCGGGGGCCCCGGTTCTCTCAGGGCGCGAGCCGCTCGATGCGCCACATCCCTTCGGCGGCCCGCGTGTAGAGCAGACGGTCGTGAAGACGGTGGGGACCAGCCCGCCAGAACTCGATCCGCTCGGCCTCAAGGTGGTACCCGCCCCAGAAGGGCGGGCGAGGAATCGGACCGTGACGGTATCGAGCGGTCAGCTCTTCGACGCGGCGCTCGAGGAAGACGCGGTCGGGGATCACCCCGCTCTGGGGTGACGCCCAGGCGCTCAGCCGGCTTCCCACCGGACGGGTCCCGAAATAGGCGTCGGACTCCGCGGCCGAGAGCTTCTCCACCGGACCTTCGATCCGCACCTGGCGCTCCAGCTCACGCCAATAGCACACCAGGGCCGCCCAGGGGTTCGCTTCGAGCTCGCGGGCCTTGCGGCTCCCGTAATGGGTGTGAAACACGACGCCGCGTAGCCCGACCGCCCGCAGGATGACCATGCGCACCGAGGGCCGCGCCGCTTGGGTGGCGGTGGCGAGCGCCGCCGCCGCCGGCTCGGGGAGCCCGGCGAGGGCCGCCGCCTCGAGCCAGTGACGGAACTGGGCGAGGGGATCTTCGTTCAGCCCGCTCTCGCCGAGCCCGGCGCGCGCAGGTCCGGAGTCGGTCGGCTGGTGCGGCATGGCGAGCTCTCCCGAAGGGTCGTCGCGGTGGACGTTGCGAATCCGGGAAAGTGAAGCAGACGGAGAACGGACCGTCCAGCGGACGGTCCAAAGCTCAGCGAAGTCGGACGGCGGGCTGGTCGCACGAGTCGGGCAGCGCCGAGGCGGGCTCGAGAGCCAGCAGGGCGAGCCCGACCACTACGATCAGGACCCAGCGTAGCCGATGAAGGAGCGAGGGCATGGTCAGTACTCCAACTCCACGCTCACGACGCCCTCGGCCGGCACGTCGACCTCGCGATGCAGCTCGTGCAGGTCGGGGTGCCATACCCGCAGCTTGTAGTGACCGGCCGGGACGTTCGGAAGCGTGAAATGGCCGGCGGCATCGGGCTGGGTGAAGCCACGGTGCGGCAGCACCAGCACGAAGGCCGCCATCTGAGAGTGGATGTCGCAATAGACCTGCACCACGCCGGGCTTCCCAAAGGTCACACGCTTGGAGTGGCCGCGGGGGTACTTGCCGAGGTCGAAGCGCTTGACCGGCGAGACGCTGAACACGTTGTGGTAGATCGGGTCCTGGTTGGGAAAGTCGACCGACGTTCCGACTGCCACCGCGAGCACCCGGGGCATGAAGGCCTGGTCCTTCTGCGCGAGCTGCGGAGGGGTAGCGGAAGGCGTCATCAGTGATTCCGCGGCGGCCGGCAAGCTCTCGAACGAGATGACCGCGTCGGTGACGGTACCGCGCACTACCGGGTGCGCTCCCACCAGGCTGTTGGCCCGTCCCGGATAGGCGTCGAGCGCCGCCAAGTCGCGGTTGTCGACCGCAGGCAGCCGCAACGTGCCTTCCACCCTCCCGCCCCATGCGGGGCAAACCGGGATGAGCATCGCCAGCACGGCCGTGGACCACAGGCGTCGAATCATGAAGAGGCCCGCTCCCTGCGAGAACGGTGCGCAGCCGACCACGGGAACAGTGATTCCGGTTATCGGGCAGGGAGCGGGGGGGCTTTAGGGACGTGGGAGCAGGGCGGGGGTCACCGGCCGCCGCTCGAGAACCGAGGTCTCGTCGCCTACCGGTACGCGGATATCCCGGTGATCGCCTCACCCAGTACCAGCGAATGGATGTTGTGGGTGCCCTCGTAGGTCTTGACCGACTCGAGGTTGCACATGTGCCGCATCACCGGATACTCGGCGGTGATCCCGTTGGCACCGAGGATGTCGCGGGCTTGGCGCGCGACCTCCAGCGCGATCTCGCAGTTGTTGCGCTTGGCGAGCGAGATCTGCTCCGGCTTGAGCGTGCCGCGCTCCTTCATGCGACCGAGCTGCACGCACAGGAGTTGGGCCTTGGTGATCTCGGTCAGCATCTCGGCCAGGCTCTCCTGGACGAGCTGGAAACCGCCGATCGGCCGGTCGAACTGGATCCGGCTCTTGCTGTACTCGGCCGCGGCATGGAAGCAGGCCATGGCCGAGCCGACCACGCCGAACGCGATGCCGAAACGCGCCTGGGAGAGACATCCGAGCGGACCCTTGAGACCGCGCACGTTGGGGAGCAGGTTCTCTTCCGGCACGTGCACGTCCTGCAGGATGAGCTCGCTCGTGACCGAGGCGCGTAGGCTGTGTTTGCGCTTCTGCTCGGGAGCCGAGAAGCCCTGGGTGCCCCGCTCGACGATGAAGCCCCGGATTTCTTCCGTGCCGTCTTCGGCCTTGAGCTTGGCCCACACGATCGCCAGGTGGGCGATGGTCCCGTTGGTGATCCACATCTTGGCGCCGTTCAGCACGTACTCGCCGCCCTTGCGGACCGCCCGCGTGATCATGCCCGCCGGATTCGAGCCGAAGTCCGGCTCGGTGAGGCCGAAGCAGCCGATCACCTCGCCGGTCGCCATCCGGGGCAGCCACTTGGTGCGCTGCTCTTCGCTGCCGTAGGCATAGATCGGGTACATCGCCAGCGAGCCCTGGACCGAGGCGAAGGAGCGCAGGCCGGAGTCGCCACGCTCGAGCTCTTGCATCGCGAGCCCGTAGGCGGTGGGGTTGACGCCCGCGCAACCGTACTTCTCGGGCAGGGTGGCCCCGAGCAGGCCCTGCTCGGCCACCTCGGGGATGATCTCGGCGGGAAAGTAGGCCTCCTCGTAGGCCTGCTCGACCAACGGCAGGTACCGATCCTCGACCCAGTCGCGCACGTGGTCGCGGATCTGCCGTTCTTCTTCGCTGAGCAGCGAATCGATGTCGTAGAAATCCACGCCGGAGAAGCGGGGCATTCGAGGCTCCCCGGGCTGCCCTCGGCAGCCGCGGTGTGGGGTCCAAGGCAAACGGGCCGGCAGTATAGGAGAGGCGTCGCGGAGTGACAACCGACCGCCGGGCCGAAGGTTAGGTGCCGCCGGTTCCTACGCCGAGGCCTCGACCGGAGTTGACAGCCTCGCCGACGCCCACTAGTCTGCCGACGGTCTTCCGCCAAGCGCTCGCGCCCTGAGTCCAGTGGCGGCGCGATGACCAGGAGCTTGGTGGGCACTCGTAAGGAGGCTGGAGATGCAGCGTAAGAGTCTCTTTCTGTTGCTGGCGCTCGCGCTAGTGGCTCTCCCCATGAGCTCCGTTGCATTGGCCGGGGGCTGGGCGTTTGGCGTCACGGGGGGCACCGGGATCCCAACCGGCGATTTGGCCGACGAGGCGAAGGGCAACGCCAAGACCGGTTTCCAGGTCGGCGGTTTGGTGGACTATGCCGTCAGCGATATGTTTTCATTCGGCGTGGACGGCAGCTACGTGCAGAACAAGAACGACTTCGAGGAGACGACAGTTACCGCCGAGGATTTGAGCGACTTTGATCCGTCGGCCCCGAGTGGTCCCGGCGACGTCACGTTCGACAAGTTCAAGTACAACACATTCCAGATCGGCGCCCACGGCAAGTACATGTTCCCGATGCAGAACGGCCCGTTGACGCCCTACGCACTCGTCGGACTCGGCCTATACACCACCACCGTCAAGCAAGAATGGACGGTGCCCTCGACCGGCAATTCGTTTTCCAACGATCTGAAATTCGACAGTCGGTTCGGGGGCAAGTTCGGCCTCGGGGCGATCTGGAAGGCCAGCCCGGTGGTCGGGATCGGTGCTGAGGTAAATTACAACTTCGTCTCGGAAGACAAGGACAAGGTCGCACCAGCGACGCCCTCCGGGACTGGGTTTGACTCGGCTCAGTACGTCGACGTTCACGCCGTGGTCTCCTTCACGGTTCCCTCCCGCGCGGCCAAGTAGCGTATCGGGTGGAATCACGAGGCCCGGCGGGGACACCCCGCCGGGCTTCGAACGTTCAGGGGCGATGCGCCCCGCATCCCCGCTGTCCGTGTCCCGGGAGGGAGCCAAGAGCGGTGCGGTCAGGCTCTCACGCCGCGCGGGTCGCGCCGTTGCCAGGTCGCCCCCGCATGGCCTAGCCTAGGGCCGTGCCCGTTCCCCAATCGATCCGACTCTCTCCTCGGGAGTGTCGCCCATGGCCCGTCCCTGGCTTCCATGCCCCCCGCTCTTCGCCGGCCTGCTGGTGGTGAGCGCCCTGGTACCGCTCGAAGCCCAATCGGCCCGCGGCCGGGCGACCCGATCGGTGGTGTGGGCGAAGCACGGCATGGTGTGTGCCGCCCAGCCCCTGGCGGTCGAGGCCGGCGTCGACATCCTCAAACAAGGGGGCTCGGCGGTGGATGCCGCGATCGCCGTCAATGCCTGCCTGGGGCTGATGGAGCCGACCGCGAACGGCTTGGGCGGAGACCTGTTCGCCATCCTCTGGGATCCGGCGCAGAAAAAGGTGGTGGGCCTCAACGCATCGGGCCGCGCCCCGCTCGGGCTGACGATCGACCAGGTGAAGCCCGAGCCGGACGGCACGATCCCGCTCTATTCGCCTTACTCGTGGACGGTGCCGGGGTGCGCCGACGGCTGGTTCGAGCTCCACCACCGTTACGGGAAGCTCCCGATGGCGAAGGTGCTGGCGCCGGCGATTCGCTATGCGGAGGAGGGTTTCCCGCTCTCGCCGGTGATCGCCGGCGACTGGGAGCGCTCGATCCCCCGCTTCAAGGACAAGCCCGGTTTCGGCGCCGTGTTCATGCCCGACGGCCGGGCGCCGCGCGAGGGCGAGCTGTTCCGCAACCCGGCGCTCGCGAAGACCCTTCGGCTGCTGGCCGAGAAAGGACGCGACGCCTACTACCGCGGGCCGATCGCGCAGTCGATCGTCCAGTTCTCGCAGGCGAATCATGGCTTCTTCCGTCTCGAGGACTTCGCGCGACATCATTCCACCTGGGACCAGCCGATTTCCACCGACTACCGCGGCCGGACGGTATGGGAGCTGCCCCCCAACAGCCAGGGGCTCGCGGCGCTCCAGCTCTTGAACCTCCTCGAGGGCTTCGATCTCAAGGCCATGGGCCGCGAGTCGGCCGACTTCTGGCACCTGTTCGTGGAGGCGAAGAAGCTGGCGTTTGCCGATCGGGCGCGCTACTACGCCGACCCGGCCTTCGCACAGGTCCCGGTGGAGCGCCTGCTCTCCAAGGACTACGCGCGGCAACGGGCGGCCTGGATCGACATGAAGCACGCCGCCCAGTCGGACGTGCCCGGCGACGTCACGGCACTCGACCGCAGCGAGACCACCTATCTGTGCACGGCGGACCAGAACGGTCTCATGGTCTCGCTCATCCAGAGCAACTACACCGGCTTCGGCTCGGGCTACGTCGTGCCCGAGCTGGGCTTTGGGCTTCAAGACCGCGGCGCTCTGTTCTCGCTCGACCGGAACCATCCGAACGCGCTCGAGCCCGGCAAGCGGCCGTTCCAGACCATCATCCCGGCGTTCGTCACCCAGAACGGGCAGCCGCTGCTGGCCTTCGGCGTGATGGGCGGCGACATGCAGCCGCAGGGCCACGCGCAGGCGCTGGTCAACCTGTTCGATTTCGGCATGAACCTGCAAGAGGCGGGCGACGCGATCCGCTTTCACCACACGGGCTCGAGCGAGCCGACCGGAACGGTGATGAAGACCGGCGGGGTGCTCCACATCGAGGACGGCCTGCCGGCCGCGACGCTCGAGGAGCTCAAACGACGCGGGCACGTGATCGAGTCCGAATCGATCGGGGCCTACGGCGGCTACCAGGCGATCTGGCGCGACCCGGTGAGCGGCCTGTACGCCGGCGCCACCGAGAAGCGGAAGGACGGCTGCGCGCTCGGGTACTGAGGGCGGCCGCGTGAGCCCCAAGTCGACGGCGATGAGGATCCGGGCGCGTCGCCTGACCGTCGCGGCAGCCGTCATCGTAGGGCTGCTCGCGGTTCGATCCTCCTCGGTCGGCGTCTACCGGGCGGTTGGACCTTCCGACGCTCCGACCATCCTGTGGGGTGACCTGGTAGTCGTGAACCGGGCGGCATACGACCTGCGGGTGCCTTTCTCCGGACGGTGCATCGGCCATTGGGCCGACCCACAACCGGGTGAGGTGGTGGTGTTTCAGGTCCCGAGTCAGAAGCGGCTCGCCTTCAAGCGGGTGATCGCTGGGCCGGGGCAAACCGTGGAGCTGCGGGGCGCACGACTGGTCGTGGATGGCAAGCCGGCCCGCTACTACGCCCTGCGACGCTCGCCTTTCGAAAGGGTCCCCGAGCGAAACCGGCTCGGCACGCGTATCGAATGGGAAGACGCGGGCACGTTCGCCCATTTGGTCACGCTCGCTCCCGCGATTCCGGAGCCGCTGCGTGGTCGAGAAGCCGAGGTGCCGGCGGGCCATTACGTGGTGCTCGGGGACAACCGGGACCACAGCTACGACTCCCGCTCGTTCGGTCCGGTCCCGCGCTCGGCGATTCTGGACCGGGTCATCGGGGGCCGGCGTTGGCTGGATCGATGACCGGCCGACGCCGGGCGGTGTCTCGTTTCGTGAGACAGCATGGAGAGCCGCTCGCGTTGGACAGGGCAAAAGACGCCTGATACGCTCCGCCCCGATCGCGCAGTCCCGATTCCCTAGGAGACCGTTCCGGCATGGCGGCTATCCGAGCGACGGCGACCACGTCGCCTCGTCACCATGGCCTCACCGCCCAGGACCTGGTCGGATTGTACCGGACCATGTATACCTCGCGCCGTCTGGACGACGAGGAGATCCGGCTCAAGAAGCTCAACCTCACTTTCTTCCAGATCTCGGGAGCCGGACACGAGGCGGTCCTGGTCGCGGCCGGCAAGGTCCTCCGATCCGGGTACGACTGGTTCTATCCCTACTACCGCGACCGCGCGCTCTGTCTCCAGCTCGGCATGACGCCCAAGGAGATGCTGCTTTCGGCGGTGGCCTCGCCGGAGGATCCCAACTCGGGCGGCCGCCAGATGCCGAGCCACTGGGGGCACAAGAAGCTCAACATCGTGTCCCAGAGCAGCCCGACCGGCACCCAGTTCCTCCAGGCGGTCGGCGCCGCCGAGGCGCTGGTGAAGGTCCAGGTCCTCCAGGGGGCGCACGCCGAGCTGCGCGGCAAGACGCACGGCGACGAGGTCGTCCTGGTCACCACCGGCGACGGCGCGACCAGCGAGGGGGAGTTCTGGGAGGCGATGAACACGGCCTGCACCCTCAAGCTGCCGGTGCTGTTCCTGTGCGAGGACAACGGCTACGCGATCTCGGTCCCGGTAGACGTGCAGACGGCGGGCGGCAACGTGGCGACCCTGGTGAAGGCCTTCCCGAACTTGTTCTGGGTCGGCGAGATCAACGGCAGTGATCCGATCGAGTCCTATGGTGTGCTGAGGGAAGCGGTCGCGCATTGTCGGGCGCGAAAGGGTCCGGCCTTCGTGCGCGCTCTGGTCACGCGGCCCTACTCGCACTCGATGTCGGACGACGAGACCAAGTACAAACCACGTGCCGAGCGCGAGGGCGAGGCCCAGCGCGACTGTCTGCCGACCTACGCGCGATTCCTGGTCGAGGAAGGCTTCCTCGACGAGGCGGGGCTCGAGCGTCTCCACCACCAGGTGGCCGCCGAGATCCGCCAGGCGAGCGAGGAGGTCCAGCAAAGCCGCCAGCCGCCGCCGGAGCGCGTCCTCCAGCACGTCTATTGCGAAGAGATCGATCCCACCTCCAACGCCCTGGCGGTCGACCCCAAGGTGGATCCGAGCCAGCCGCCCGAGACAATGCTCCAGCTCATCAACTACTGCCTGCGCGACGAGATGAAGCGGGACCCGCGGATCGTGGTGTTCGGCGAGGACGTCGCCGACGCTTCCCACGAGGGGGTGTTGAGCGAGACCAAGGGCAAGGGCGGCGTGTTCGGCGTGACCTGGGGACTGCAGAAGCTGTACGGAGTCGAGCGCGTCTACAACTCGCCGCTCGCCGAGGCCAACATCGTCGGCCGCGCGATCGGAATGGCGACCATGGGCCTGAGGCCGGTGGTCGAGGTCCAGTTCTTCGACTACATCTGGCCGGCCATGATGCAGATCCGAAACGAGCTCAGCAACCTGCGCTGGCGCTCGAACGGCGACTTCTCGGCGCCGGTGATCATCCGCACCGCATACGGCGGCTACCTCCAGGGCGGTGCCCCGTACCACAGCCAGTGCGGGGAGAGCATCTTCGCCCACATCCCGGGCTTGAGGGTGGTGCTGCCGAGCACCGCCATCGACGCCAACGGCCTCCTGCGCACGGCGCTCCGCTGCGAGGACCCGGTGCTGTTCCTGGAGCACAAGCACCTCTACCGCCAGCCGTACGCGAAGTCACCCTACCCGGGTCCGGACTACACCGTGCCGTTCGGCCGCGCCCGAATCGTGCGGGAAGGCTCGGATGTCACGGTGGTGACCTACGGGGCGCTGGTCCAGCGCAGCTTCCTCGCCGCCCAGGAGGCGGCTGAGCAGGGGATCGAGACCGAGATCCTCGACCTGCGCACGCTCCAGCCGCTCGACTTCGAGAGCGTCGCGCGGTCGGTGCACAAGACCGGCCGTGTCATCGTGGCGCACGAGGACACGCGCTTCTGCGGCTACGGCGGCGAAGTGGCGTCGCGCATCGCCGACGAGTGCTTCACGGACCTCGACGCGCCGGTTCGGCGAGTGGCGGCCCTGGACTGCATGGTGGCCTACGCGCCGACCTCCGAAGAACACATCCTGCCCCAGAAAGACGACATGCTGGGCGCGATCCTCGAAATCGCCCGCTTCTGACCGCCCGCGCCGATCCGTGGCCGACTTCGACGGCCGGCGGTTCGCCGCCCGCCCGAGGGCTGCGCCGTCGATCGATGCCACGGATCCGGTTCAACCGTAGGGGGCTGGCGTGAGCCGACGCGTCACGATTGGTCTCGATCTCGGCGGTACCGACCTCAAAGCGGCGTTGGTGGACTCCGAGGGGCGGATCGAGGGGTTCTGCAAACGGCCTTCCGGGGTTCAGGAAGGACCCGAGGCGCCGTTCCGCGCGATGGAGGAGTCCGCCCGCGAGCTGCTGGCCGAATGGCCCTGCGAGGTCCTGGGGGTGGGGCTCGGGTCGCCGGGCGTGATCCGGCCGGCGGACGGAGTGCTGGTGGATCGCACGGCGCACCTACCCCATTGGAAGGACGTCGCGCTCCGCGACCTGGTCGCCAAACGGCTCGGTCTGCCGGCGGTAGTGGACAACGACGCCAACGCGGCGGCGCTGGCGGAGCAGCGCCTGGGTGCGGCCCGCGATGCCCGATCGTGCCTGCTGGTGACCCTGGGCACCGGGATCGGATGCGGGATCGTGATCGATGGCCGGGTGTACCGGGGCGCCTGGGGTGGGGCCGGCGAGATCGGCCATGTACCACTCGCGCTCGGTAAGGAGCGTTGCACGTGCGGGGTCCCGTCGTGCGTCGAGCCGGAAGCGTCGGCGAGTGGGCTCGCGCGGCGGGCGGCGGCGCTGGGGCTCGAGGTGGATGCGGCGGGGTTGTTCGCCCGTGCCGCCGCTGGCGACGCCGCGGCCGAAGCCCTGCTCGCCGGCTTCGTGGATCGGCTCGGGGCGGTGCTGGCCACGGCCATAGCCGTGCTCAACCCCGACGTGGTGGTGGTGGGTGGCGGACTCTCGCGGGCCGGCGCGGCGTTGATGGACCCGTTGCGGCTGGCGGTGAGGCGCTACGGTCTCGCCTCGCACACCGCGGGGTTGCGCCTCGAACCGGCGGCGCTGGGCGAGCGGGCTGGGGCGATCGGCGCCGGGCTCATGGCGTGGGAAGCGTTCGGGCGAAGCTCGCCGCCGACCTGAAGCAGGGCGGGGCGGAGAGCGGGTGGGCCGGCGGCCTGGCCGAGCAGCGTGGCCGGCGTGGCCCCCACGATGCGGACCGCCTGCAGTGCCCCGGTGGCGGTGCCGTCGTCCGGGAACACCACAGTCTTGAAGTGCGGGGTCTTGCCGTGAAGCTGCCTTCCGCGTCCGTCCGAGTCCCCGCCTCCGCGGCGTGACGGGCCCTCCACCAAGACCTCGACCTCGCGACCCAGCCAGCGGTCGTTGATCTCGCCCGAGATGGCGCGCTGCAGCTCGATCAGGCGGGTCAGCCGCTCGCCTTTGTCCTGTTCCGGGACCGTCTCGGGCCAGCGATAGGCCTTGGTGTCGGGCCGTGCCGAATACTTGAACAGGAACGCGCTGTCGAATCGCACCTCGCGCATCAGGTCGGCGGTGTGCGCGAAGTCCTGCTCGGTTTCGCCCGGGAAGCCGACGATGACGTCGGTGGACAGTGCGATGCCGGGGATGGCGGCGCGCAGGTCGGCTACGATACGGCGGTATCGGTCGACCGTGTAGGTCCGGTTCATCGCCTTGAGCAGGCGGTCCGAGCCCGACTGGAGCGGCAGGTGGGCCTGCGGGCACACCTTGGCACACTCCGCCATGGCCGTCACCACTCGTTCGGTCATGTCGCTCGGGTGTGGCGAGGTGAAGCGGATGCGCAGGAGTCCTTCGACTTGGTCGGCGGCCCGCAGCAGGTCGGCGAAATCGTGTGCCCCATCCCGGTACGAGTTGACGGTCTGGCCTAGCAGGACCACCTCGCGGAAGCCCTGGTCGGCCGCCCGACGCATCTCGCGCACCAGGTCCCCGAACGGCAGGCTCCGCTCGCGGCCACGCGTGTAGGGCACCACGCAATAGGTGCAGAACTTGTCGCAGCCGCGCTGGATCGTGATCCAGGCTCGCACGCCGTTCCCCCGACGCGGCTCCAGGTCGCCGTAGGTCTCGTCGCGGTCGAGCCGCACGTGCGCCACCGGCTCGCGAGCGGCGCGTCGCAGGAGCTCGGGCAGGATGCGGTACCCGTCGGGGCCCACCACCAGGTCGAGGACCCGGGAGTGCTCGAGGAGGCGCGAGCGCAGGTGCTGGGCCATGCAGCCCGCGACCCCCACCACCAGGCCGGGTCGCGACGCCTTAAGCCGGGCGAACTCGCCGAGGCGACCCAGGACCCGCTGCTCCGCATGCTCGCGGATGGCGCAGGTGTTGAGCAGGATGGCATCGGCATCCTCGGGGCGCTCGGTGAGCGTCAAGCCGCCACGTTCGAGCACGCCGGCCATCAGCTCGCTGTCGGCCACGTTCATCTGGCAGCCGTAGGTCTCGAGAAACACCCGCTTCATGGGGCGCCTACGCTACCACGCGGTAGGAGAGGGGGCCAATCATAGCCACCCGATGGGGCGAGGTCGGGGAGTCGACGCCCGTCCGATCCAGACGCGGATGCAGGCTTGATTCTTCGTTCCGGCTTCTCGCACACTGCTCGGCGCAGTCGCCGATCGATCCGTGGGAGGTTCGATGCCGAGCAACCCCAGCCGAAAGCTCGCGACGTTCGCGAATCCCTCGCCCGGTCGCGACTATCTGATTCGACACGACTGCCCGGAGTACACGGCGGTCTGCCCGCTGACCGGGCAGCCCGATTTCGGCACCATCGTGGTCCTCTACACGCCCGACCGGCTCTGCGTCGAGCTCAAGTCGCTGAAGCTCTATCTCTGGTCGTTCCGCGACCAAGGCCACTACTTCGAGCAGGCGACCAACCAGATTCTGGAGGATCTGGTGAGTGCCGTGAGGCCGCGGCGAATGAGCGTCATTGGCAAGTTCAACGTCCGCGGGGGCATCACTACCACCGTGGTCGCGCGTTACGATCGGAGCGTCCGCCGCCGCCGGTCGTGACCGGGCGAAGCCAGCCGGTGGCGTGCCGGCGACGGGGCGGGCGCCCACAGCGCGCCGGGACCCCCAGGCGACAGGGGGCAGGCGCGGTAGCCCGTGGAGGAGAGCGGGCCGGCACAAGTGTGCAGGCGTCCTCCGCCACCCATCGCTGGCCGGCGCTTGGCCGGCGTTGGACCACGCCTTACGATGGAACGACAACTTCCCGCAACCTGCCGCGTAAAGGACGCCGACGGGGTCCATTCCATGTCCCACCCTCCCAGGGGGTTCGCCTGCGGTCGATGACTTCGCTCTCCGTGCTGGCGACACTGAACCTGGTTCTCGGCGCCCTGGTGTTCCTGCTCGGCGTCGTGATCCTTCGCGAAAACCCCCGCCAGAGGCTGAACCGCGTCGTGTCGCTGATGCTGTTCTTCGGGGGGTTCGGCTCCTTGATCTCGGCGCTGGGGCTGCTGGCGCGCCCGGCGACCAGCGGCGGCGTGCCGGCGCAACAAACACTGCAGCACTTTGCCTTTCTCTGGGAGTTCTTCTTCCCGACGTTGTTCCTGTTCGGGACCCTGTTCCCTTGGGAGCGCCCGTTCAGTCGGCGGGGGATGGGGCTCCAGCGGTGGTTCCGCTTCGCGCCCGACTTTCAGGTGCTGGTCTACCTGCCCCACACCGTGCACTTCCTGGTCCTATTCGCGGTCACCGCCACGCAGTGGCCGTTCGCGTTCTCCCGCAGCGGGGCGCTCGGAATTTTCGCCCCGCTGCTCAATCTCGGTGGCCTGTTGGTCAAGCTGTTCCTGTCGGTCCACGAAACCTTTTTCTCGCTGGTGAACTTGGGGTTCGGGATTGCGGCGATTATCTTGCTGATCAGCAGCTACCGCCGCGCGCGGCAGGCGCGCCTCCGCGACCAGCTCCGCGTGATCGGCTTCGGGCTCGCGGCCTGCTTGGCTCTATACAGCTTGGGCTCGCTGATCCCGACGCTGGTCGATTTTCACATCGGCGAAGGGGCTCGATCCGCGCTCACGGCGGCGGCGTTGACGGTGGGATCGGGCGCGATCGCCTACTCGATCGTGCGATACAAGTTTCTCGACGCCAAATGGTTGGCGCGCCGGGGCATCCTGTATGGAGCCGGCGCCGCGGCGGTCGTCGGCGTGTACCTGGTGGTGGTCGTCCAGCTCAACCACCTGCTGACCGGGATTTCGGGGGTGGATGCACGGGTGATCGAGCCGGTCTTCCTGGTCTTCGCCTTGATCGTGTTCCAGCCTGCCATGTCGCGGCTGGAGGACTTGCTCGGTCGCATGTTCTTGCGCGATCCGGCCGACTACCGGAACGTCCTGCGCAGTCTGGGACGGGAGCTGATGACGACGATCGAGCTCGACACGCTCCTCGATCGTTCGATCCAGACCATTGCCGAGGCGATGCTGCTCAAGCGGGCGTACGTGGCCGCGCTGCCGCGCGGCGCCATCTTGGTCCACGGCGGAGCCGGCGCGCCGATGGCCCCAGAGGACCAGGCGAGGCTGCGCCAGGTCTTACTGCGGCTGCCTGCGACCGATGAAATCGTCCGGCTCGCCGAGCCGACGGAGGGGCTTTTGAATCCGGACCACGGTTTCCTGCAGGCCCAGGTCGGAGCCGGGCTGCTGGTTCTGCTGCGGTCCAGGGGCGAGGTGGTCGGGGCGCTGCTGCTGGGGGAGAAGGTGACCGGCATCCAGTTCACTTCCGAGGACGTCTCGCTCCTTTCGACGCTCGCCGCCCAGATGTCGGTCTCGCTGCAGAACGCCCTGTTGGTCCGGGACCGCGTAGCGGTGGCGCGCTTCGAGGAGGAGTTGCGGCTGGCGCGCCAGATCCAGAGCTCGTTCCTGTTGTCCGAGTTCCCGCGTATGCCCCGGTTCGAGGTTCACGCGCTCAACATCCCTTCCAAGGAGGTGGCAGGGGACTTCTACGATCTGGTGCCGACCGGCAACGGGTCGTTCGTGCTGGCGATCGCCGACGTGGCCGGCAAGGGCGTGCCGGCCGCCCTGCTATCTTCGATGCTGCAGGCGTCCCTCCGCACCCAGGCGGCCTCCATCCCGTCGGTGGCGGAGATCCTGCGCAACATCAACTCCCTGGTGTATCGCAGGGCGGCCGTCCATCAGTTCGCGACCTTCTTCATCGCGCGGATCGATGAGGACGGGCTGCGGATGCGGTTTTCCAACGCCGGCCACAACTACCCGGTGATTGCCCGGCGGTCGGGCGAGCAGATCCTGCTCGACCGCACCGGTCTCCTGCTGGGGATCCAGGAGGCGACCGAGTACGAAGAGACGAGCCTCTCGCTGCAAACCGGCGACTGCTTGGTGCTGTACACCGACGGCATCACCGAGGCGACCGACGGCCAGCAGGAACAATTTGGCGAGGAGCGGCTCCATGGGATCCTTCGTACTTTGCCCCACGATCTTTCGGCCCGCGGGGTGGCCGAGCGCATCCTGGACACGCTGCACTCGTTCCTCGAAGACCAAGAGCCCCGCGATGACATGACGCTGCTGGTGATGCGGGTGGTCGAGCTGGAGCCGGTGTCACGGGTGACGGGGAGCGCCGAGCTGGTGGAGCGGGCGAACGTCTGACTCGGGACGCGGCGAGCCGCCCGGGGCCAGGCGTGGATTCGGACGCCGGCGGCCACCGCTCGACACGGTGGCTGGCAGCCCCGCTAGGTGCGGCGTGCGCGGACCAGTCGATAGACCCGGCCGTTGGAAGAAAGCACGTAGAGCTCACCCGCAGCGTCCTCACCGAATGAGAGCACGTCGCCCACGCGGCCGACCTGCCATTGTCGGTGCTGGCTGACGCGGCCGTCCGCGTACCGGAAGCTGCGGATCCAGCCGGCGCAATAGTCGGCGTAGAAGTAGTGCCCAACCAGCTCGGGGAGCTGGCGGCCGCGGTAGACGAATCCGCCGATCACCGAGCAGCCTTCGCCGTGGCCGTATTCCACCAGCGGCCCGACGAACCCCTTTGGGTCGCACCGAGGCGAGCGGTAGCAGTGCGCCCCCTCCATCACGTTCCAGCCGAAGTTGAGGCCGCCTTGCCGCGCGTCCACCACGTCGATCTCTTCCCAGCGGTTCTGCCCCACGTCGGCGATATAGAGCCGATGCGTGGGTGGGTCGAAGCAGAAGCGCCACGGGTTCCGGAGCCCCCAACCCCAGATTTCGCCGCGCAAGCCTGGCCGATCCAAGAAGGGGTTGTCCGGCGGAATCGCATACGGGTCGCCGTGGTCCACGTCGATGCGCAACAGATCGCCGAGCAGCGAGCCTCGATCCTGGGCGTTGCCGTGCGGATCGCCGGCACCGCCGCCATCGCCCATCCCGACGTACAGCATGCCGTCGGGGCCGAACCGCACCAGCCCGCCGTTATGGTTGACATAGGGCTGGTGCACCTCGAGCACCTGTCGCGCGGCGGCCGGGTCGGCGACATCGGGGTCTGCGGACACCGAGTAGCGTTCGA
Organism: Candidatus Eiseniibacteriota bacterium; assembly: GCA_036505355.1. Classification (GTDB taxonomy): domain Bacteria; phylum Eisenbacteria; class RBG-16-71-46; order RBG-16-71-46; family RBG-16-71-46; genus WS-8. The sequence continues at coordinate 60,692 of DASXTP010000030.1, forward strand.
CGTGGGAGTCGCCTCGCCGGTCGGTGTAGTTCACGTAGAAGAACCCGTTGTCCCGGTAGTGCGGGTGGAAGGCCAGGCTCAGTAGGCCGCGCTCTCCGCCGTATCCCACCTTCCGGGTCAGGTCGAGGAAGGGTCGCTCGAGGAGCCGGCCCTGCCGGACCACGCGAATGCGGCCCGGCTGCTCGACGATGAAGAGTCGCGGGTCCGATCCGGGCGCGGTGAGATCCACCGGTTGCTCGAGTCCCTGGGCGACGACCTGGAGCGCGAGGCCGGTCGCCCGCTCGATCCGGCCCTGGGCCGCTCCCGGCCGGGTGATCGGGATCGCCCCGAGGATCAGGACGAGAGAAGCAATCCCTCTTCTCATCGATGGGGGCGGAGGGCTCCGGGAACGATGGGGTCGACTGGGCCTCGAACGCCTCGACCTTGCCTGCTCGGGCGCGCCGGGTCAACGGCTCGCTGGCGGCGGTTTTCCGACCGGGCTAGTGGACCAAGCGCAAGGTGAAGATCGTGCCCTTGCCGCCCCCCGGCTGGTTGCCGGGCGCCACGTCGAACACGAACTGACCCTGGAGCGTGGCATTGCCGGCGGGGCGATACTTGATGAAGAACGCCGAGAACCGCACGATCCGCACGTACTTCTTGCCGTTCACGTCAAAGCTCTCGATCACCGGGAGCCGCACCACCCGATTCCCGTTGCCCGCATACTCGATGTAACAGATGCCCTGGCGCTGATCGGTGTCGGCATCGAAGCGAGCTTGCATGCCCTGGCGGAAGGGTCCCACCTTGTTGCCCGGCTCGGTGAGCGTGAACTCCTGGCTCTCGTCGAGACAGCACCCATAGCCGTGCTCGGCGATGCAGCGGATGGCCGCGCCGCCGTTCAAGCCCGCGCAGGGGCCCTCGTTGCACGGTGGGTAGTCGAGCAGCTCGTAGTTGCCCTGCTCGCCCTGGCCCGAGCCGACCTTGAGGTCGTAGGTCTGGCTGCAATCGGGATCGAACCAGCCCGAGTTGGGTGGCTCGACGGGTGCCATCGGTACCAGCCCGTCGCACACCTGGGCCGTGGTGTCGGCTTCGGCCGTGGCCTGGGCGCTGATTTCCAGGTTCTTGATGCCGATCACCTGGGCGAGGTGGGTGACCATCGAGCCGCCGGTCGCGGGAGAGCGCCGGACGGTGACTTTGACCTGGAGAGGCGTCGGGAACTCGATGTCCTGGACCAGCAGCGTGACCGGCTCGGCGCCGTCCCGGTAGGCCTTGTTCAGGGCCGCGGTCTCCTGCGCGCGCACGATGGCGGTGTCGGGATCGATGGCGCCGGTTTCGAGGTCGATGGCGGAGGCCCCGGCCAGGGCCGCCGCGTCGGCGGCGTTCTGCAACTGGGTCCGCGTCGCCATCAGCTTGGCCATGTCGAGCCCCAGGGCCAAGAAGCCGAGCAGGAAGAGAAGAAAGAAAGCGAAATAGATGATCACCACGCCGCGTTCGTCGTCGGAGGGGCTAATGGAACCAGCTTTCACACAGGATGCTTTCGGTTCGATCCGTGAGGGGGTTTCGAGGCGGGCGGGGCCGAGGCCAATGGGTTGCCAGCTCGGGCCTTCTAACCAAGCTGGGTGGGGCTCCACGGGAGGAGACTCGAGCCAATTCTAGTGGAACACGAAGTGCGGTGTCCAACAGATTGTGCTGTCTGCGTCGAGCGCGGCGACGGTGGCCGGCGTGGCGGCTCAGGCGCCGCAGGTGAGGCGGCGATAGATCTGCAGGTGACGCAGCGCGTCCTGATCGCGCCCGAGCTGCTCGTAGAGGCGAGCCAGGTTGTAATGGGCGTCGGGAAAGTCGGGGTCGGAGGCGATCGCCTGCTGGTAGGCCGCCAGCGCCTCGCCGCGCCGACCGAGGTCCTCGAGGGCCACGCCCAAGTTAAAGGTCGCGGTTACGTCCCCAGGCCGCAGGTCGAGGGCTCGCCGGTAGCTCGCCTCGGCCGCGACCGGGTCGCCCGCCTGGTGGGCCAGCCGGCCCAGATTGACCCGCGCATCCACATGATCGGGAGCCAGTTCCAGCGCCCGACGGTAGGCGTCCCGTGCCTGCTCGGCGTCGCAGGGCTCGAGGTCGCATCCCAGGAGATACCAGTCCTCGGCATCGAGGTCGCCTTCTGCGTTCCGGGCCGCTTCGGCGGCGCGGCGGGCTAGCGGAGCGACCTGCGTGGCGAGCTGGGAGACCTCGAAGTCGAGCAGGGCTTGCCCCGATTCTGGGTTCCAGGCGCTCGCGCCGTCGCGGACCACCACCGTATCGCCTTCGGCGGTGAGCCGCAGAGCGGTGAGCGGGCGGCCCCGAGGCAGTTGGTCCTTGAGCCGGCGAAGCGCGCGATGCACGGTGCGCGCCGGGAGGGCGGCCATGAGTTCCTTGCCGGTGCGCAGGAGCACGACGTCCTGGAAGGAGAAGCGGTGCTCTCCGTGCGGCCCGCGGCGAGGCGACACGCACCCGTCGCGCACGTAGCCACGGATCTGGGCCGCCGTGAGCCCGAGCAGCGTGGCCACGTCACGCAGGGCGTAGCCTCCGGCGAACGAACGCTGCGAGGTTTGAGCGGTGAAGCCCACGGGCTCTGCAATACCACAGGCCATGAGCTAGCGGGAAGCCCTCTTCTTCGGCCGGTTCGACCCGGCCTCGGCACCTTTGCCCGAGGTGGCCCGCGGAGCCTGCCGGGCCGGCTTGCGGGCCGGCGCCTCGGCAACGCGATCCGCGCGAGTCGCCTCGCCGGTCGGGGCCATCCCGAGGCTTGCCTTGAGCGCCTGCATCAGGTCGATGATCTGGGCTCGCGGCGGCTCCCCCGGCGAAAGCGTGATCTCCTGGCCGTCCACCTTCTGCTGGATGACCTCCAAGACCCGTCGGCGCACACCGTCCTGGTACGTCTCGGGATGGAACTCCTTGCGCACGTTCTGGTCCATGAGCTGGAGGGCCAGCTTCAGTTCCTCGGGCTTGATGTCGGTCTTCTCCGGCAGCGGCACCTCGGAGAAGGGCCGCACCTCTTCGGCGTAGCGAAGCTGCTGCATCACCAAGCCGCCCTCGACGGCCCGCAGCATCACCAGGTACTGCTTGCCGCGCGCCGCGTACTGAGCGAGCCCCGCCACCCC
>DASXTP010000031.1:0-10955 GCA_036505355.1 Candidatus Eiseniibacteriota bacterium
CGCTGTCGACGCAAGTCACGGTGTTCCCGAAATCTGCGAGGCACGCGCCGGTTACGAGACCGACGTAGCCGGTGCCAACCACGGTAATCGAATACAAGCTGGGTCCTTTCGAGGCGCGAGTCGAAGGAATGGACGCTTACGTGGGCACAACGAACATATGAGCCTACGGGGTCGTCACCCCTCGGTCAAGGGTGCGCATCGCGCCGCGTAAAATGTTACCGAGGGGTGGATCGTCGCGACATTTGACTTGTTACCGACCTACCCTCCCTGCCGGGAGGAGCCAGGAGATGACAGGCATGGGACGACGAGAGTACCTCAGAGCCATTTACGAGCGATACCGTCAGAGTTCGCGGGAGAAGAAGGGAACGATCTTGGACGAGTTCTGTCGCGTGAGCGGCTGCCACCGCAAGCACGCTATCCGGCTGCTGCGGGGGCCATGCCCCGAGCGCCATCCACGGCCACGCCGGTCGCGCGGTCCCAGCTATGGACGGCTCGTGATTCAGGCGCTGGCCCTGGTGTGGCAAGCCGCCGGCTATCCATGGTCGGTCCGCCTGAAGGCCATGCTGCCGCTGTGGCTGCCGTGGTTGCACCAGCGCCTGACCCTGTCGCGTGACGTCGAGCGGCAGCTGCAGGCGATCAGTCCGCGTCAGATCGATCGTCGGCTGCAGTCCCGCAAGCGCATCCTGCGCCGCCGCATCTACGGCCGCACCAAGCCCGGCACGCTGCCGCGGCCGTCGGGCTGCTCAACGACCTCTACCGTCACGAGCTGCGGCTGATGATGAATCTGTTCCAGCCGTCGGTGAAGCTGCTGCGCAGGAGCGCGTCGGCTCCCGGCTCAAGCGCATCTATGACCGGCCGCAGACTCCGCTCGATCGGCTGCGGACCGGCAAGGAGTTCGCCCGCGCCAAGGTGATTGAGCTCCTTCGCCTGCGCGCGACGACCGATCCGTTCGAGCTGGCGAAGACCATCGACAAGAAACTCGAGCGCATTGCGGCCCTGGCCCGACGCCAGGACAGTTCTACCTCGGTAACAATTCAAACGGCTTGACGATCACCCCTTGGGTAACATTCTCAAATGGCTTGACAAGGGGGATGCCTACGCCACCTTCTCCCGCCACTCCTCGAGCACGTTGTCGAGCGTACGCTCGAGCGGCAGGCTCGCCTTCCAGCCCACCTCGCGCTCGGTGGTGGTCGGATCCCCGACCAGGTACGGAACATCGGTCGGCCGCGACCGCGCCGGGTCCACCTCGATCCGGATCGGCATGCGGGCTCGGTCCGCCAGGCTTCGCACCAGGTCCGCGAGCCGCACGCCCTGGCCCCGGCACACGTTGTAGGCGCCGCCGGCGCGGCCGTGATCCAGCAGGCTCAGGTAGGCTTCGACGACCTCGCGCACGTCGAGCAGGTCTCGCGTCACGTCCAGATTTCCGACTCTGAGGACGGGCTCGGCTCGCCCCGCTTCGATCGAGGCAATCTGGTGGGCGATCGAAGACACGACGAAGCGATCGGCTTGACCGGGGCCGGTGTGTCCGAACGGCCGTAGACGGACCACGTCCAAGCCGTGGACGCGGGACGCACAATCTGCGATCGCATCCCCGGCGGCTTTGGACAGCGCATACGGGCTCACCGGGCGAAACGGGGCATCCTCGGCGACACGCGATCCTTCGGGCTGGGGCCCGTAGGCCTCGCCGGTCCCCACCGAAAGCAGCCGGGCGCCGGGCGCCGAACGCCGCACCGCCTCGACCAGGTTCCAGGTCCCCATGGCGTTCACCTCGAACGTCTCGACCGGGAGCTCGAACGAGCGCGCCGCGCTGCTTTGGGCAGCCAAGTGAACGATCGCATCCGGCTCGGCGTCGGCGACCACGGCCGCCAGCCGCTCCGGATCCCGCAGGTCGGCCACGAAATGGCGATCGAGCAGGCGGCTCAGCTCCGGCGGAAACGCTTCGATTCCGAGTCCCAGCGGGACGCGGCCCTGTTCGCGGAGCCAACGCGCCAGGTGCCGCCCGACGAACCCGTCCACGCCAGTGATCAGGATGCGGGTTCTGCGCACGTGCGGACGAGTCTGCGGCTAGCCAGGGCTAGCGCGCGCGCCAGTACTCCAGCATGTCGCCCAACGTCTGCTCGAATGGGATGGTCGGCTGCCAGCCGGTGGCCCGCACGAACTTGGAATTGTCTCCCAATAGGACGGGCACGTCGCTGGGGCGCAGCCGCGCCGGATCTTGTTTGACCTCGACCTTCGCCGTGGTGAGCGACAGCAAATGATCGAGCACCTTGCGGATGCTCCAAGCCGCGCCGGTGCAGATGTTGTAGGCTTCGCCGGGCTCGCACTTCTCGAGCGCCAGCCAGTACGCGCGGACCATGTCCCGCACGTCCGTGAAGTCGCGCTTGGACTCCAGGTTTCCCACCCGCAATACCGGCGGCTTGGATCCCTTCTCGATGTCCGCGATCTGCTTCGCGAAGTCCGATGCCACGAACACCGGGCCGCGGCGCGGCCCTTCGTGATTGAAGCCCCGGGTCCGCACACAGTCCACCCGCCAGGACATCCAATACTGGTAGCCGAGCAGATCCTGCGTCACCTTGCTCACGGCGTAGGGGGAAAGGGGCCGCAGCGGGTTGGTCTCCTGGATCGGTAGCTCGTCGGGATACACCATCCCATACTCCTCGCTCGAGCATGCAAGCTGGATGCGGCACTTGAGCCCGAGCCTGCGCACCGCTTCGAAGATGTTGACCTGACCGAGAATGTTGGTGGTCAGGGACTCGGTGGGCGCGCTCCACGACGTCGGGACGAACGACTGGGCGGCTAGATGGAAGATCCAGTCGGGCCGCACCTGGTCGAGCGTGTCGCGGGTCGAGGAGGCGTCCCGCAGATCGCATTCTAGGATCGTGATCTGGTCCGCGAAGTGCTCGATATTCTCGGTCCGGCTGCGCCAGCGCTGGATGCCGAAGATTTCGCAGTCCTTGCGGACGAGCAAATAGTCGACCAAGTGGCTGCCGGCGAAGCCCGTGACACCGGTGACCAGCACGCGACGCATGATTTTCCTCGGGTGACAGTCGTTTCAGGTGGGCAACGAGCCGGTAAACCTAGGACGCTCACGGGGTCGGGGTCAAACCCCGGCTCGGGGGATCGGCTGCGATGCGGTCGAGGCCGGCCGATCGAGCAAGCCCTTCTGGGCCGCCAGGCCTTCGTAGAGCTCGGCCAACTGTTCGACCATGAGGCGCGCCGAGAACTCGTCGGTGCGACGACGGCCTCCCTCCCCCATCCTCTGCCGCGCCGCCGGGTCCTGGGCCAGCGCCAGCAGCCGGTCGGCCAGAGCAGCCGCGTCCCCGACCTCGACCAGCCAGCCGTTCTCGCCCGGCGTGATCGCGTCGGATGCGCCGTCCACGCGGGTCGCCACGATCGGCAGCCCGGCCGCCATCGCCTGCGAGAACACCCGCGGCAGTCCCTCCCACCTCGAGGCCAGAGCGAACACGTCGAACGCCCGCAGCAGCTCGGGGACGTCGCGCCTCAGCCCCAGCAGATGAACGCGTCCGGTGAGGCCGAGGCGCTCCACGGCCGATTCCACTTCGCCGCGCAGCGGTCCGTCCCCGACCAGCACGAGGTGAGCGATTCCCTCCGCGCGCGCCACGCGCTCGAACGCCATCACGAGATCGAGCGGCGCCTTCTGGGGGCTCAGGCGGGCGACGCTGCCGACGACGAACGCGTCCCCGGGCAACCCGAGGCGCGCGCGCGCCACCACCCGCTCCAGGGCGACGTCCCGGTAGGCTTCGATCTCGATCCCGGACCGGATCAACTGGTATTGGGCGGGGCGTCCGATCTTGAGCGCCAGCCCCTCTTCACGATCGGTTTCCGCCACCACGATGATGCGGTCGCTGAGCCGCGCGCACAGGCGCTCGAGCGCCAAATAGAGCAGGAACAAGGATCGCCTGAGGCCCGGCACGAACGCCCACCCGTGCACCGTGTGCACCACCACCCGCACGCCCGCGAGCCGGGCCGCGAGCCGCCCCAGGACGCCCGCCTTCGAGGAATGGGTGTGGACGATGTCGTAGCGACCGCGCTTCATGAAGCGCGCCAGCTTCAGCATTGCGATCAGATCCCGCACCAGGTCGAACCTGCGAACCAGGTTGGGCTCGACGTGGATCACGACGTGCCGAACCAGCGCCTCGGTGTGCAGCTCGCCCTCACTTCCGGTCTCGGCACCGGTGAGGATCTCGCTCGGAAACCGGTGGCGGTCGAGGAGCGCGCACGAGAGCAGGGCGGTCTCTTGGGCCCCGCCCACGATCATGCGGGTGATCACATTGAGGACGCGCAACGAACGGGGCACCGAGGATGGGCTCATGCGCAAGCCGCCGGGAGCCGGCGTCCCGCATCGGCGAGCGGACCGGCCGGGGCCGAGGCGATCCCCTGCCACCACCGTTCGAAGCTCGGCCGGTCATCGATGGGCAGGGAGAAGCCGTTGCTGGGGCAATCCGCGACCCGCAATGGATCCAGGCACAGGACCCATCCCTCGACCGACACGCCCATCGTGGTGCGGTCCTCCTGGAGCAACCGATCGTGGGGCAGGTCGTAGGGATGGTCGCCCGTGAAGGCGATGGCTTCCTCGCCTTTCGGCGCCCCGCCACTCTCGCGCACCCGCTCGGGCCGCGGCATGTCGAGCCGGGAGATCCCGGCAGTGCCGCGCATGGGCCTATCGGGAGACGAAGTCGCTCGTCAGGGGGTCAGGCACGAGCATCGACGGCGCGATGGGACGGGAGAACCAATCGGGGAGCAGGGCTCATCGGGGCCGATAGTATCAGAAATCTTCCTCCACCCTGCCCGGCTGACGGCTCGTTGGAGGGTCCGGCCACTCAGCGACCCGAAGGCCTGAAGCTGATCGAACGCCTGTCGGCCGAAGCATGAGGGCGCCTCGGCCACCGCGGGACGACCGGCAGCTCAGGCTCAAGGGCGGCGCGCAGGGCGAGCGCCCAGTCGGCAGCCTCGAGGCCGGCCTTCCCGAAGCCCTTGCCGAAGGAACTCCAGGCGCCGCGGGCGGCAACCCGATACCTCGCCTCTCCGCTCAGCGTCCCTAGCTCGCACAAGAATAGAGCGGCGCGCGCATTCTCGGCGGCCACGCGGGGGGCACGCTTGGGCTTGCCGCCGCGGGTCGTCGCAAAGCGGGTGCGGAAACCACCTTTTTCGGGGTCGGCGAAGCGGTGCAGCAGGATCTCTCCCAGGGCCCGGGCCCGCGCCGCGTCGCGGCCCCGGCCGATCAAGCGCGCGGCCAGCACGAGCGCGCGCCCCATTTCGGCCTGGTCGGCGAGCTGCGGCTCCGAGGTCCCCTCGCCGAAGGTGCCGCGCCGGATCAAGCCGACCTCCGGCACCCAGCAGGTCTCCCACACCCGGTCAAGGCTTCTGGCGGCGAAATCCCGCTTGGCCAAATCCCCCGTGGCGGCGGCCCAGGAGAGCCAGGCGCGGATGGCATATCCGTTGGCCCGTGGGTCCAAGTCGATGTCCGCGGTCTGGCCAGCCAGGAAGCCGCCGCGACCGTCCAGCAGCACCCGGTCCATGTAGTCGACGACTTGGGCCGCCTCCGCCCGATAGCGCGAATCCGCCATGAGGCGCCACGCCTGGACCAGATTCTCCAGCCGTCGCGCGTTCGAGTCGGTGCGCTTCAAGAACTCGGCCGGCGCCGAACCGACCTGAGCCGCGCCGAGGAGGAATCCGCCCCCCACGGTATCGCGCAGGCCGCGGGTCCAGGCAATGGTGGCGAGCGAACGTGCCGTCCACGAGGACTTTCGCGCCCCGTGCCCCAGGATCAGGCCGAGCTCCACCGCGCTCTCGCAGGGCACGCCCCGCTCGACGAAGCCCCCGCGCGCGCTGTCGAACGACGCCGCCACCCGCTCGCACAGGCCGGCGTACAGCGCGCGCTCGTTCGCGGGCGTCGTCGCCAGCGCCGCGGCGGTGATCAGCATCAGCATGTCGGCTCCGATCGGGGAGAGGGTTCGGGGAATTATCGGCCGTATGGGCGCCGGTCCTGAGCCGAAGGACCTTCGGCGTCACCGTCCGAGGCGCTTCAACCACCTCCGGGCCTCGGCTCGCTCGCGCCCCGGCGGGGCGACCTCGAGAAAGCTCGCGAGCGCGTGCCGGGCCGCCCGCTCGCGGCTCGAGCTGCGACCGTTCACCCAGGCACCGTATCGCGCCGAGGCCAGAGCGAACCGGGCCGCGACCCTTGGCGGGCCCGGTGGCACGCTCTCCGACACCCGTTCCCAAGCGGCTGCGGCCCCGTCGAAGGCCGCCGCCGAGCGCAGGGCCGTGGCCACGGCCGAGAGCTGCTCGGCGCTCTGCACCGCCGCCCGGAGGCTCTCGGATAGGCCCGAGAAGGCCGGGTTCGCGGAGCCCGGCACACCGCCGGCTTCGCGGTCCTGGGCCGGGCCGCGGAGCACCTCGGATTGAGTGCGCGCCAGCGGTCCGCTCGCTTGACCCAGCACCGACACCGGCTGCAGCGTAACCGCCGTCTCGGAGGACGGGCCCATTACCCGCACCTGCTGCCGGGTCGGATAGAATCCCACCGCCATCACGGTGAGGTCGTGCTGGCCAGGCGGGGACGTGAGACAGAAGCCACCCTGGCCATCCGTGGTGGCAATGCGAAGGTTGTCGGCGAGCGCCACCTGGGCCCCGACCACGGGCCGGCCCGCCGGGTCCAGCACCCGGCCGCAGAGACTCAGCTCGCCGGGCTTGCGGGCTCCGGCGGCCCGGTCGGACGCGCCTTCGAGGGTGGGCTGGGCGTGCCCCTCGAGCGGCCACGCGCCGGATGGCCGCGGGGCGCGGGCCGGGCTCCCGGTGGCGGGGGTCGCGGCAGCGGGTGGAGAGGCGAACCGGGGCTCCTCGGATTTCACCGGCACCTCTTCTCCCGCCGAGGTGCGGCGGACCTTGTGCAAGCGGCCCGGCGCCGCCTGCTGGGAAAGGGCGGGAGACGGTGCGCCTCCCGCTTCGGGCGCGTTCGTCGTCTCGAGCGCGGAGCGGGCGGGAGACTCTCGCTCCCCCGACGACGACACATAGCCCGCGGATGCCTCGGGCTCTGACGGCGCGGCCCGGTCGAGCTCCCCCTCCGCGGCGCGGGCGGGCGGGCGGCCCGCGCGCAGATCGTCCGGCGCATCCTCTCGCTTTTCGTTCACGACCGCGGGGGCGGTGGCTTTGCGGTCGGGCGGCGAGGGTGCCGGGCGCAACTCGGTCCACTCATTCCTCAGACCGGGACGATCCATGTCGCGGACGGTGAGGGTCACGATCCCGGCCCCAGCCACCACCGCCGCCACGGCACCGGCCCAGGCGACGCGGCGCGGCGAACGAAGCCACGCCAGCGGGCCGCCGCTCCCGAGACGCGCCTGGGCTCCCTTGAGCCCGGCGGCACGCAGACGGTCCTCGACGCGGGCCGCGAAGGTCTCGAAATAGGCGGCGCCCGGATCGTAGGTGAGCGCCGGCCTCAACTGGGCGTCCTCGGCAGACAGCCGGTCCAGGGCCTCGCGGCACGACGTGCACGCCGCCAGATGGCGATCGACCGCTTCCCGCCTGCGCCCGGAAAGCTCCCCGTCATGTCTCGCGCTCAGCTGCTCGGCCGAGAGATGCTTCATCCTTCCTCCCCAGTCCGGGCGGCCAGGCGGCTCCTGAGCTCCGCCCGGGCGCGCGACAAGCGTGACATCACGGTGCCGGCGGGCACGCCCAGGGTGCCGGCGATTTCCTCGTAGGACAGCTCTTCCACCACCCGGAGCGTGAGCACCACCTGATGCTCCGGCTTGAGGTCGGCGAACGCAGCTTGCAGGTGCCGGGCCCGCTCCCTCGCCGTGACGTCCTCGGCTGGATCGTCTTCCACGCCCCACTGGCGGCCGGCCTCGACCAGCGGCTCGAGCGGCGTTTCGGGACGACGCCGTCGCCGCCGGAACAGCGACAGCGCCAGATTCGTGCTGATCCGCGACAGCCAGGGAAACAACGGCTCTCCGGCGCGGAAGCGGCCGAAGGCTTGGTACGCCCGCACGAAGGTCTCCTGGGCCACGTCGTCGGCGTCGCTCGCGTTTCGCGTGAGGCCGTAGGCCACCCGGTACACGCCGCGCTGGTATCGCCGCACAATCTCCGCGAATGCCACCGATTCACCGGCCTGCGCGGCACGCACCAGGTCGGCCTCGTCCTCACAGGTCGCCATCGATTTACGCCACGGAGCTCCACTCATTCCCGAGCGCCTCCCCGATCGACGGTCGGAAGCCCCTCTTCGCGCGCCTTCCCAAGGACTTGCCTCCACGGACCGGCTCTGAACCGGGCCTGCTCGAGCCCCAGGCAATCGCTTCGCAGGCCCCGAGTCAAGCCGAGGGCGAGACCAGCGACGCTCCCACCGCGGCCAGCGCCGCGTCTCGCTCGGTGCGAGCCGCTTCCAGCGCCGCGCGCGGGTCGGCAGCCGCAGTCACCGCGCGCCCCAACACCAGCAAGCTCGATCCCAGTCGGACCGCTTCGGCCACCGTGCTGACGCGAACCTGATCGTGAGCCGCCGAGCCGGCCGGCCGGATGCCGGGAGTGACCGCGAAGCAGTCCTTGCCCCGGTACTGCCGAATGAACGGCAGGTCGCGGGCCGCGCACACGATGCCGTGGGCGCCCGACGCTTCGATCAGCTGGGCCAGTTGGGCCGCCACCAGGCCGGCGTGGAACGGGTGGCTGAATCCCGGGGGCACCGAGAAGCTGTCGAAGCTGGTGAGAATCGTGACCCCCACCACCCGCGTCCGGTCGCCCGACTGCCGCGCCCCCTCGACCGCCGCGGCGACCATCGGCGCCCCGCCCAGTGCGTGCACCGTCAGCAGGTCGGCGCCGAGCGCGGCCGCGGCAGCGGCCGCCCGTCTCACGGTGTTGGGGATATCGTGCAATTTGAGGTCGAGGAACACCCGACGGCCTCGGGCCCTCAACGCCCGCACCACCTCCGGCCCGGCCGCGGTGAACAGCTCGAGCCCGATCTTGGCGTACTCGGGGCCGGCGCCGAGACGCTGATCGAGGGCGATCGCCTGGTCCAGACCGGGCACATCGTAGGCGACAGCGATATCGGTCACGAACCTCGCCCACCCCGCGCATCCACGGCTGGATCGGCCGCGGCCCGGGACCCGGCACAGCCCTCGTCCGGGCCCTTGAGGCAGCCTTGCCACTCGCTGAGGCGCCGGATCCCGTGCGCCGCGAGCCAGGCCCTCATCTCCTCCAAGACTTCCGACGCCCCGCGCGGGCGCACGAAGGTGAGCGTCCCGACCTGGACGGCGGCAGCCCCGACGGCGATGAACTCCAGCGCGTCTCGGCCGTTCATGATGCCACCCGACCCGACCACCGGAATGCGCACCGCCGAGGCCGCCTCGTGGCAGCGGGCGAGCGCCAGGGGTTTGATCGCCGGCCCCGACAGGCCGCCGGTCGAGCGGTTGAGCTGGGAGCGCAAATGATTCAAGTCCACCGCCACGCCGACGAACGTGTTGACCGCGGTCACGGCGTCCGCCCCGCCCTGCTCGCATGCCCGAGCCAGGTCGGCGACCGAGGTCACGTCGGGCGACAGCTTGGCGATCAGCGGGCGGCGGGTCAGCGGTCGCAGCCGTCCCAGGGTTCGCTCCAGGCGCCGCGGCACCGCCCAGTAGCGCGCACCCCCCTTCGAGACGTTGGGGCATGAGAAGTTGATCTCGAAGCCGCCGATCCCCGGCTCCTCCGCGAGCTGGGCCAGGAGGCGAATCAGCTCACCGAGGGTCTCCCCGCCGATCGAAGCCACCACCGTGGCCTTGAGCTCGCGCAGCCGCGGCAGTTTGTCGCGGCGGAACCGTTGTAGCCCGACGTTCTCGAGCCCGATCGAGTTCAGCATCCCACCCGCGGTCTCGGAGATGCGCGCGGGCGGATTGCCGGCACGGGGCCTCACCGTCACCGTCTTGGTGATGACGCCGCCCAAGTCTTCGAGGTCGACCACGTGAGCGTACTCGTCGCCGTAGCCGAAGGTGCCGGAGGCGGTGAGCACCGGGTTGCCCAGCGTGAGGGATCCGATGCGCACCGTGAGATCCACCGCCGCGGCGGGAACGGCGGAGAAGCCGGAGGCCCGCGGTGCCGGGAGGGCGTCGTGGACGGGACCCGCCGGCCGGCCCCGCGGTCGCTTCATTCCACGCGCTCCCAGTCCAGATCCTCGGCGGCGAACACCGGGCCCTCCGTGCAGCACATCGCGAACTCCAGGTTCCCGTGCAGGGAGGGTGGAGGCTCACCGCTCGCCGTAGCACGACGGTAGGCGGCGCCAGCCGCCGCGCTTCGCGGCAGAGGGCAGCCGCGGCATACGCCGGTGCCGCACGCCATGACCGACTCCATCGCCAGGTAGGTCGGCGCGCCGTGTCTCATGCCCCACAACGCCACGGCTTTCAACATGGGGTGCGGACCGCAGGCATGAATGATCAGGGGCTGAGGCAGTCGCGGCGCGATCCGATCGAGCAGGTCGACGACCGTGCCGCGAAACCCCCGGCTCCCGTCGTCGGTGGCGAGGTGCAGCCGCCCACCCATGCGGTCGAGACGGTCCCGGGCCTCGTCGAGCCCGACCAGGCGGGAGCGACCCCGGGCCCCGAAGAAGAACTCGCAGCGACGACCGGCACGCCGCAGCACGTCGGCCGCGAACAGCAGTGGTGCCACACCACGCCCGCCCGCGACCAGCGCCGGGGTCCCGGCGGTCTCCAGCGGGTAACCACGTCCGAGCGGACCCAGCACCTCCAGATCGTCTCCAGGGGCCAGACGCGCCAGCGCACGCGTGCCCGAACCGACGGGCGCATAGAGAAACCCCAACCGCAGGCGCTCCCGACCCCCGGAGACGCTGGCCACGCTCATCGGGCGCGGCAGCAGCACCGGCGAGGGAGGCTCGAGCAGCATCTGCACGAACTGGCCGGGGAACGGTCGCTCGAAGGCCGGAGAGAGCTCGAGGTCGAGCCAGCGATGTCCGGCTCCGTAGT
>DASXTP010000032.1:0-4194 GCA_036505355.1 Candidatus Eiseniibacteriota bacterium
CTCGCCCGGGCGCTCGAGCTCGAGCCGCCCCGTCTGCTGCGCGAGCTGGAGCAACTGCAGCACCTCGGAGAGAGAAAATCGACTCAAGTCGCCGCGCAGGGCCTCGGCACTCATCGGGAAGTCCCCACCGCGGTCCAGGTCGTGTCTTGGCGGCCGGGGTTCATCCCGGACCCCAGCGCACGTCCCCCACCACCCGGCCGCTCGGCAGGGTCGAATCCTTGGCCATCAGGCGCAGGTTGTACCAACCCATCACCACGACCTGGACCACGGTCGCCGAAAGCAGCACTCCCAGCGCGATCTCGGTGAGCGGGAGCAGTCTCTCCTTGAGATGGCCCTCTAGCGCATGGAGTAGGGTCAGCAGCGCGATCAGGGTCGACACCACGATTCCCGTGAAGCGCCCGAACCAGGTGGGGCGGATGCGCAGCGGGCCGACGAAGATGATGAGGCAAGCGCCGCCGACCATCAGGATCCCGTAGCGCAGGGCGGCCACCCCGAACACCCAGCGGGGCAGCAGCCCCGCCGCCGCCAGCGCGAAGAGCATCGCCAGATTGAAGACGATGTCCACCAGCGGATCGAGCACCGTGCCGAGCCGGGTTTCTTGCTTCCAGCGCCGCGCCAGCCAGCCGTCGGCGACGTCCGACAGGGCGGCCACCACGAAAATCGCCAACGCCAGCACCAGGTGGCGGTCGAGCAAGAACAGGGCGATCCCCGGCACCAGGACCACCCGCAACAACGTGAGCGTGAGCGGCAGGTTCAGGGCCGACAGCGAGTATCCCTCGCGATTCCGCATCAAGCCGACGCTGGCGGTGACGATCGTGAACGCCGGCAGGATCCACAGCGAGGTCTGGAGGAAGAAGTCATAGGCCAGGTGGCGGTCGTAGGCCAGGGCCATCACCACGGCGGCCAGGAACGCGGCGGCGAAGAACCCGAGCCCCACGCTCCAGATCGAGCGCACGGCACCCGGATTGGTGTAGATCTGCTCGCGGGTGTGGATCGCGACCCGCCGCGCGTAGGTGAGCAGCGCCGCCGGTGCAAAGCGCTCGCGTCGTACGTCCTGCAGGTACTCTTCGACGAACATGCGGCCTCCCGGGATGGGGCGTTGGTCTAGCAGCAAACCTCGACCAGGGTCAAGCGCCAATCGGGACTATGCCCGCTCGGCCCTTGGGCCTCGCGGAAAGGGCACGTTTGTCGGGTCCCTTGGGGAGGGGTAGGCTTCCACCCCAACCTTCATGGAGATACCCAGCATGAAAACCGCGGCCAGACGCGCGGCATCCGTCTTCGCCCTCGTGATGTTTTGCGGGCCGGGCCCCACGCTTGCCCGCGCCCAAGGCACAGGCCGCTCGCTGAACCTCGACCCTTCGATCCGTGCCGCGGGGATGGCCGGAGCCTCCAATGCCGTCTTCTGGGGCGACGACGCGAACCAATGGGCGAATCCCGCCCTGGTGGCCTACCACCGGGGCCTTCGCTACGAGTGGGGCAAGACCCGGCTCCTGCCGACGCTGGCGAGCGACGTCTTCTTCCGGAGCGAACTCTTGAAGCTCGGCGGCGGCGGGCTCGCGATCTGGACCGCCGGGCTACCGCGCGCCGATTTAGGTCGTTTGGACCTGGACTACGGCGAGAACGAAGCCACGGACCCCAGCGGCAACTGGATCGGCACGTTCCGGAGCTTCGAGCGGATCGACTCCTGGGGCTGGGCACTGAGCGTCGCCCAGCTCACCGAGAGCTTCGCCCGGCTAGCCGGCAAGAGACTCATGAGCTGGAGCCGCTATGGCGACGTTTCGTTTGGGATGAGCGAGAAGGACTTGCTGATGAACCTGGATCCTTTCCTGCGCGCGGCCACGACGGCGCGCGACCTCGGGCTGCTGGTGCGCGCCACGCCACTCCGCATCAGCCTGAGCCCGCGGGGATTGGCTGTGCCGGTGCGTGCCGACGTCGCCTATGGCTGGTCGGTGCTGAGCTTCAACGACGCGACCGTGGCCCTCGGTCAACCGCCACCGCCGGTCTCGCGCCACCGGCGCCACGGGGTGGCGACCCACGTGGCGCTGGGGTGGCCGGAGACCCTGATGCAAGGATTCGCCGATCGCGGCCTGGCGTGGCTCGCCCACGGCTTCGATCCACTCCTCTCGATCGGTCTCGCTTCCGACCGCGCCGAGATCTCGGCCGCCGACGCCGAGCCCAGCTACCGCACCACCGGGACGGGGTGGGAGTTCACGGTGGCCAACGTGTTCTCCTGGCGCACCGGCTCCTACGAGGATCGGGCGGGAAATATCGTCGACGACACCGCCGGCTGGAGCCTGGGGCTCCATCTCGGGGACTTCGCCGGCTTCCGCTTCGACCGGGCCCTTTTTCCCGAAGCCCTTGACAGTGGGCTTCCGGACGTCACGCGCAAGGGGTTCTCGGCATTCCTGGACCCGGTCTCCTTGTGGAGCCTGGTGCGCGGTGCGCGATAGGGCTCAGCTCGCGCGCCAAGGCTGGACGCTGGCGGGGCTGGCGGGAGTGGCCGCGCTGATCTTCGCCTGGATGGTGATTCGGCCACCCGCCCGCCCGGTGCTGGTCCCACCCCCACCGGTGCCGGATCCCGCTGAAGATCTCCCGCTCGATCGGGTGTCGGAGAGGGCACGGGCGCTCTTCGAAGCCGGCCATCATCAAGAGAGCATTCCCTATTTCCGCCGCTTGGCACACGACCTGGACCACAACTGGGGCGCCTTCTACAACTACTCGGCCGCGCTCCACAACGCGGCTCTGGAGACCCGAATCCGCCTCGGCAGGAAGGATCCGGCCGTGCGCTCGAGCTACGAGCGCGTCCGGATGGAGCACCAGGCACTGGGCGTGCTCGACCTCGCCGAGCGACGTGCCCCCAAGCCCCACGAACGGGGGCTGGTCATCGACCAGCGCGGTCAGCGCCTTCACATCTGGGGGTTCCCGGTCGATGCCCTGCGTGAGCTCGAACGGGCCCAGGCGCTCGAGCCGGGGTCTCGGCAGTTTCAGGCAGACCTCGACGAGGCCCTGGCCATCATGCGCGAGGGACACGGGGAGAAACCGTGACGGGGCGGGGCGCTAGCTGGTCAGCGTTGCGGCTCGCGCGCGCTCACCAGGACCAGGATCTGCCAAAGCCTCGGCAGCCTCAGCCAACGGGTGCGGCGTCCCGGGAAGATCCGCAAACGGTGGACGCGGTAGCGTCGCCAGAAATCCCAGGGGAACCAGCCCGAGCGGTGGGTCTCGAAGGGCGATCCGGTCACTTCCTGGGCGCGAAATCCCCACGGCGTGGCGACCAGCACGCGCCGGGCGCGCCGCAAGAGCACCGCCAGCAGGCGGTGGCCTTCCTCCTTCTCGAGGTGCTCGATCACGTCGACGAGGAGCGCCAGGTCGTAGCGCGGCGCCTCGAGAGGCAACCCGCCGTCCAACTCCCGCAGATCCACGAGCGTGAAGTGATCGTAGACCGGGAACCGCGGCAGAACCGCGTCCACGCCGTCCACCCGCGTGGGGTTCGCGTACTCGCGGGCCAGGCAGCCGTACTTGCCGTACCCCGCGCCGACATCGAGGAGCGTGTCGGGTCGTTCCGAGGCGATGACGTCGAGCACGTGCGGGATCTGCCAGTGCTCGGAGGTCGGCATCGTCGATGCCCTCCCTTGAATGTAGGTGGTCGAAACGCGGCGCATCTTGTCATCCCGCGGGCGGCCGGGCAAAGGCAGATTGCCGCGATCCTCATGGTCGTGGCGATACTCCTTACCTCCGGATGCTCGGGGAGCATCGGCCGTCCCGAGACGGATGGCGTCTCGCCCAATTCGATTGCCGAGGCCTACCTTCGCCCCACGGCGGCTCTGATGTGGCCCGGGGCTACCCGAGCGTTCCAGATCACCCCCGAAGGGGATCTCTACAACGGTGAGTGGAGGGTGCGGGTGCGGCCGTGGGGGGGCGGCGAGCCGGCCGGGCCCCCGCGGCGCATTGCCTTTTCCGGGCGCTGGCTGCCGGTGGCGCAGTGGACGCGACGCGGTGGCGGCGTGCGCTGGGACTTCGAAGCCGTTGCCCTACCGGAGCCGGCACCCCGCGACTCCGGGCTGCTGGTCTCGGTGGTCGCCCGAGCTACCAACCAGGGCTCGGCTCCGTGCGACGCCGCGAGCGTGTGGACCCTCGGGCCTCCCGAGGCCGACCCGATCTTCGTGGCCTGCGACGCGCCGCCCGAGGCGTCCTCGC
>DASXTP010000033.1:0-8864 GCA_036505355.1 Candidatus Eiseniibacteriota bacterium
GTACCGCGCGGTGTGGTGGCAACCAGGCCAGGAGCAGTATCCCCCGGTCGAGGATGCGGCTCGCGATTCGCTGACCGCCTACCTACTCGGCGGGGGCCGGCTCGCGATCTGCGGCCACGACGTGGTGTGGGCGCTCAGCGATCCGACCTCGGGATACTCGAACGCCGCGCGGCAGGCCTGGGTCGAGAACACGCTCCACGAGCGGTTCCTCGAGGATCCCCTCTCGTGTTGCGTAAACATCCAGGGGATCGGCGGCGATCCGATCAGCGGCGGTTTCACCACCGGGGTCGCCTACGCGCCGCACCGGGAGGGGGCCGCCGTGGACGAGATCGAGACGGTGCCGGGCACCGGCACCGCCGATTACGTCTGGCTCGATACCGACGCCACGCCCGACCACGTCGGCGTGCGCTGGGTCAGCAACGCGCCCAACGGGAGCGCCGCGGACGCCGTGTGGGGCGGGCAGCCGAGCCGCCTCGTGGTCCACAACTTCGAATGGGCGGGCGTGGCGCTCGACGCCGACCGGGCGGAGATCCTCGACAAGACGCTGGTCTGGCTGATCGGCCGGGATCACCCCGACCTCACGGTGACGAGCCCCAACGGCGGTGAGTCGATCACCACCGATGCCGTCTCCTTGCAATGGACCGAGACCACCTACGGCGGCACCGGCGTGGCGGCGCGTTCGCTGTGGTATTCGACCGACGGCGGCTCGTCGTGGAACCTGATCTCCCCGGCCGCCGGACCGCCGCCATACAGCTGGGACGTGAGCGGCCTCGGCAACGGGGCCCAGTATCGGGTGCGGGTCTCGGCGACCGACGACGGCTCGCCCTCGTTGACCGGCCAGGACGCCTCGGATGCCGACTTCGCGCTGGCTCGCCCGGGCGGCGACCAACGCGGGCCGCAGGTCGTGGCGGGCTCGATCCGCGCCAATCCGAACCCGATAGACAATCGCAGCACCGCGACGCTGTCGGCGACCGTGACCGATGTCTCGAACGGAGCATCGAACGTCACCGCCGCCGAGTTCTGGTGGGGGGCTGGTGCTGTTCCGGCCGGCTCGGGTACGGCGATGACCGGTGCCTTCGGCTCGCCCACGGTCGCGGTGTCGGGCACCGTACCGGCGTTCCGCGTGCACACCGGCGAGCAGATGTTCTGGGTCCGCGGCCGGGATGCCCAGGGCAACTGGGGAACCGCCAGCATGGCCACGTTCGTGGTGAACGGGGATGCGACCGTCGACGTCGCAAGCGCGGCGCCGCTGTCGTTCGGGCTCGAGCAGAACGCGCCCAACCCCTTCGCCCGCAGCACGACGATCGGTTTC
Source organism: Candidatus Eiseniibacteriota bacterium (assembly GCA_036505355.1). Lineage (GTDB taxonomy): Bacteria > Eisenbacteria > RBG-16-71-46 > RBG-16-71-46 > RBG-16-71-46 > WS-8. The sequence continues at coordinate 1,313 of DASXTP010000033.1, forward strand.
ACCCTCCCGCGCCCGGCCGAGGTGAAGCTCGAGGTCTATGGGATCCGTGGCGAACGAGTGCGAACGCTGATCTCAGGCCCACGCCGCGCGGGGCGCCAAGCGGTGAGCTGGGACGGGCGCGACGAGTCCGGCCAACGCTTGGGCGGCGGCATCTACTTCTATCGCCTGACCTCGGGGAGCAATCGCGTCTCGAAACGGCTGGTGCTGTTCCGCTGACGGCGCGAATCTGAAGCGAGGGGGGGATTCCCGGCGGCTGCCTGCTTGGGCGGGCGGCCGCCGTCGCGTGGGGCGGCTCCTCGCTGCAGCGCCGCTCTCGATCCGCCGGCGAGGGATTCCGAGCAAGCGATCTCACCGTTTCCGTGCCCGGACCGTGACCGAGACCACCGCGTCGAACGCCGCGCGCTCGGGGCTGTTCGCCGGCAGCGTGTCGGCGCCCACCTCGTAACGGGCCTCCTTCACCACCTCGACCGAGTCGAAGCCGGCCTGCCGCATCATCGACAGGTACTCGTCGCGCAGCGCGGCCCCGGCGACGCAGCCGACGTAGAGGTCCACCGAGCGCTGAAGCTCGGGACTTAGGGGCCGGAGCAGCACCAGGTCGCTCACCATCAGGCGGCCGCCGGGCCTGAGCACCCGATGGGCTTCGCGGAACACTTGGGCCTTGTCCGGCGAGAGGTTGATCACGCAGTTCGAGATCACGAGGTCCGCGCTGGCGTCGGCGACTGGCAAATGCTCGATCTCGCCGAGCCTAAACTCGACGTTGGCATAGCGGTGTCTGGCGGCGTTCCCACGGGCGCGCTCGATCATGGCAGGCGTCATGTCGACGCCGATCACGTGTCCGGTGGGGCCGACCTCGCGGGCCGCCAGGAAGCAGTCGATCCCGCCGCCGGCACCCAGGTCGAGGACCGTTTCTCCCGGCCTCGCTTCGGCAAGAGCCATCGGGTTGCCGCAGCCCAGCCCCAGGTTGGCCTCGGCCGGAATCGCGGCCGCTTGCTCGGCCGAATAGCCGACGGCGTCGAGCACGGCCGCGGTGTCGCCGCCGTTGCAGCCGCAGGGGACGTTGCAACATCCGGAGGAAGTCCCCTGGGCGATGGCCCCGTACTTCTCACGCACGGTGCTGCGGACGTCGGTGGAATCGTCCAGCGTGGCCGATGAGGGGGTCGAAGGCTTGTCGCTCATGACAATCTCCTGCCGGTCACAGCTCCTGGACCAGCATTTTGAGTTTTCGGACGACTTCTGGGTTGACGCAGTAGCAGACACGCGGCGGATCGATCTCGCCGCGGATCAAGCCCGCCTCCTTCAGCACCTTGAGGTGCTGGGACACGGTCGCCTGGGCCAGGGGGAGGTGCTCGACGATGACGCCGCACTGGCAATCGCCGCGCTCGATCAGCATGCGCAGAATCGCGACCCGCGCGGGGTGGGCCAGCGCCTTGGCGAGTCGGGCGAGCCGGATGTCCCGCGACGGGGGAGACGAAGACCGGGGATGGGGCTTCGCCTCCGGGGACGAAGGGGAAGGACTTGATCTCATGGCTGCGTCACCGACTCCTCTCCTGCGGGTTCTCGCTTATTGATCGTTAATCGTCATTATACGATGAATGAGCCGGCCGCGGGATTCAAGAGTTTTTCCGCCGATGTCGAAGCCCTCGCCAAACGGACGCGCAGGCGGGCCTGTGCATTGACGATCCGGGACGCGGCTCCCTATACTGCCAGCTCTTTCGAACGAAACGTCGCGGCCGGCCGCTTGGGCCGCTCCTTCCCACCGAATCGCCTGGAGACGACCATGGAAGCCACCACGACCAAGAAGCTCGCGGACTACCGCGTCAAGAACGGCGTGGCCTGGATCGAGCTGGTGGATCCGCCTGCCAACACTTACACCTACGAGATGATGCGCGACCTCGACGATGCCATCCTGCAGGCGCGCTTCGACGACGCCGTGCACGTGGTGGTGGTCCGCGGATCGGGCGAGAAGTTCTTCTGCGCGGGCGCCAACATCAACATGCTCAAGACCGTCACCCCGCAGTTCAAGTACTACTTCTGTCTCCATGCCAACGAGACCCTGAACCGTCTCGAGCACACGCCCAAGCTGGTGATCGCCGCCTTGAACGGCCACACCGTGGGCGGGGGGCTCGAGATCGCGCTGGCCTGCGATCTGCGCATCGCCCGCAAGGGGGCGGGCAAGATCGGCCTGCCCGAGGTGACCCTGGGCGTGCTGCCCGGTACCGGAGGGACCCAGCGCCTCGCGCGACTGGTCAACAAGAGCAAGGCGATCGAACTCATGACCACCGGCGAGACCTTCGACTTCGAGAAGGGGCTGGAGATCGGCATCGTCAGCCAGGTCTGGGACACGGCTTCCACCGACGAGTTCCTGGACAAGGTCCAGAAGTACGCCGAATCGTTCTGCCCGCCGAACCGCGCCGCCAAGGCAGTGGGGCGCATCAAGCGCTCGGTGCAAAGCGGGCTCGAGATGCCCTTCGAGTCGGGTCTCACCCTGGAGCGCGAACTGCAGCAGCAGCTCTTCCAGAGCGAGGACGCCAAAGAGGGCCTCGGCGCCTACATCGAGAAGCGGAAGCCGAACTTCAGCGGCAGGTAAGCCCCTTCCGGTTCGAGCGGCGGCCCCGCAGGCGACAAGCGGCGGGGCCGTCCGGCCGTTCGGGGGCGCGCATCGATCGCGGACCTCGATCCGTCCCGCCGCTCGGGGTCGCGTATAGTCGGAGCATGTCGACCCGCCTCGCCGCGTTGTGGGCCTGGCTTGCGATCGCAGGCCCGCTGGCGGCCTCCGCGCAGGACCGCCCAGGGCTGCTCGTCCCGGCGCAGCCCGACAGCGCGCGGCCCGAGTCGGAGCCGGCCCCGTTGCTCGGGCCCGACCGAGCCAACCCCCGCGACAGCACCGAGCTCACCGCCCACCAGAGGGCTTGGGAGCAGTTCGAGTTCGGGCGCACGATGGAGGCCAAAGGTCGGACCGGGGTGGCGGTGGTGGCGTACCGGAACGCGGCGCGCATCGAGCCCCAGCTTCGCGAGCTCAACTATCGTCTCGGCAGGCTGCTCGCGGCGGACGGGCAGCTCACTGAGGCGATGAAGTGTTTTGCCACCGAGGTGGCGAATCACCCCGACCACGAGGAGGCGGCTCGCGAGCTGGGTCTGGTGCTGAGTCGGCTTGGCGATCACAAACGGGGCATCTCGCAGCTGGAACTGTTGGCGCGCCGCAAGCCCCAAGAGGGCAAGAACTGGCACGCGCTCGGCTTCGCCTACCGGGCTGCCGGCCGGCGGCAGGAGGCGGAAACCGCGTTGCGGCGCGCGATCCGGCTGGCGCCCGACGACGCCGAGGAGCATCGCGATCTGGGCGCGCTGCTCGCGGACCTCGGGCGCGCTCGCGAGGCGAAAGCGGAGTACCGGCGGGCGCTGGCGCTCTTCCCCGGTGATCCGTCCACCTGGCTCAACCTCGGCAACCTCGAGCGGCGGGGGGGCCGCCCCGACAGCGCCCTGGTCTGCTACCAGCGGGCCGAAGCTGGGGATTCGAGCTTCTCGCTGGCCTACGTGGGCCAGCTCCAGCTACTGCGCGAGCGCAGCCGTTTGGCCGACGCAGGAGTGGTGTACCGGCGCTGGCTGCGACATCGTCCCGAGGAGCACGGGGCGCGCCTCGAGGCGGTCGACCTGTTCGAGGGACTCCATCAACCCGAGGTCGCGCTGGAGATCGCGCGCGAGGGAGTGCAGCGCGTCAGCGACCAGGGCCAGCCCTACGTCATCTACGGCATGACGCTGGCGGCCCAGGGCCGAGCCCGCGAGGCGTTGCGCCAGTACCGCAGGGCCGAGTTCCTGTTTCTCGCCAATCCCGCCGAGCGCGCCCGGGTGCGTAAGCTGATCGACGACTTGCGTCGGGCGGCACCCGATTCGCTGCGCGGCCTGTTCGAGGCCGACAGCGCGGCGGCGGCCGCGCCCCCGCGCTAGGGCGCGGAGCGCGTCGATCGACTTCAGCCAAGCCCTGGCCGGCGGATTCGGTTTCGGCTCGGATTGCGGGGGCGCCGCCCTTCCGGTAGATTGCGATCGATTCGCGCCGCCTCGAGACGAGTCTCCGTCCGGGCAGGCGCGCTTTCCATGAGCGACCACCCTCACATGCTCTACCTCGTCGGCCCGCGCGGCTTCTGCGCCGGGGTCGATCGGGCGATCGACATCGTCGAGATGGCGCTCCAGGTCTACGGAGCGCCGGTGTACGTGCGCCACGAGATCGTCCACAACCGCCACGTCGTCGATGACCTGCGCGGCAAGGGAGCGATCTTCGTCGACGAGCTGGCCGACGTGCCACAGGGATCGATCGTGATCTTCTCGGCCCACGGCGTCTCGCCGGCGGTCCGTCGCGAAGCCCTGGAGCGGGGATTGCGCACCCTGGATGCGACCTGCCCGCTGGTGACCAAGGTGCACCTCGAGGCGCTGCGCTACGCGAAGGACGGCTACCGGATCGTGCTCATCGGCCATCGTGGACACGTCGAGGTCGTCGGCACGATGGGCGAGGCGCCGGGCTCGATCGTGCTGGTGGAATCGGTGGCCGACGTCGAGGCGCTCGAGCTGCCGGATCCGTCGCGGGTGGCCTACATTTCACAGACCACGCTGTCGGTGGACGACGTGCGCACGATCATCGAGGCGCTCAAGCGCAAGTTTCCCGAGATCCGCGAGCCGGCCAAGGCCGACATCTGCTACGCGACCCAGAATCGCCAGGACGCGGTCAAGGAGCTGGCGCAGCGCTGCCAGGTGATCCTGGTGGTCGGGGCACCTACCAGCAGCAACGCCAACCGCCTGGTGGAAGTCGCGGCCGCCCGCGGGACGCGCCCCTACCTCATCGAGTCGGCGGACGACATCCGGCCGGAGTGGCTGGTCGGAGACGTCGGGATCACCGCCGGCGCGTCGACGCCCGAGGACGTGGTGCAGGCCTGCGTCGAGCGGGTGCGGTCGCTCGGCGACTATCGGGTCGAGGAGTTTCGGCTGCTCGAGGAGCGGGTGATGTTTCCGCTTCCCGGGGAGCTGCTGGCCGCCGCCCGGGACAAGGGCGTGGCGGTCGGCGCCGGCAACGAGCGCGCCGCGGCGCGGGCCGGCGAGTTTCCCATCCGACATCACTGAACGACTTCTCCCCGATGCCGACCCCGCAGCGGGTCGGCTTGGGAAATCCTGCCGGCCGTGCGAGGCTCTCGCCATGCTCACTTCCCAAGCCCTGTTGGTGCCCCACCTGCCCACGCTGCTGGTGGACGAGCATCGGGGCCACCGCACGCCGATGCTCGAAGCCTTGAGCGAGCAGGCGCACCGTCTCCAGGCCGAGCGCCCCGAGGCCGTCGTGGTGCTGAGCGCACGCTGGGACTCGGAGGGCCCGTTTCGGGTCGACGTCGGGCGGCGGCATGGCACGCTGACCGACTATCCGGGACTCGGAGTGGAGGTGCGTTACGACTGCGCGGGTCATCCGCGGCTGGCGCGCGCACTGGTCCAGGCCGGCGCCAAGGCCGGAGTGCACGTCGGCGCCGCCGAACGGGGGGTGGATAGCGGCGTGACCGTGCCCCTTCACTTCCTCCTGTCGCGGCCGGTTTCTCCGGTGGTGCCATTGTCGCTGGCGCGGCGCCCGGCCGGCGAATGCCGGGCCTGGGGCGCGGTGATCCGCCGGGTGCTGCAGGCCCGGCCGGAGCGGGTCGCCTTCGTGGTCGGTGGCGTGCTGTCGCACGCGATCCACGCCTGGAACTTCAAGCGCGAGGTGCCCGAGGCGCGTGCTTTCGACGAGCACGCCCTGCGAGCCATCTCGAGCGGAGCCTGGGACGATCTCCAGGGCGCCGATCCGGCACTGGCGGAGCGCGCCCAACCCGAGGCAGGCCTGCGCCATCTCGAGGTGTTGCGCGGTTTTCTGGCCGCCGATCGGCCCGGGCTGGTGCGCTGCTACGAGGAAGAGCACGGGATCGGCGCGGCCCTGGTCGAGTTCGAGATCGTCGATCCGGTCGGCGCTCCGCACCAACGTGCCGGGACGCGATGACTGGCGCTGTCGAGCTCCGCGTGGAGACACGGGACGCGCTCCACGAGACCCGGTCGCTTCGCCCTCCTGGCTTCGCTCCCTGACCCGCCGACGCGCGCCGGCTCCTGCCGGTCGCGCTGTCGGGAGTCTCCTGGAGCGCATCCCGTGTCTCCACGCGGCAGCCTAGCGCTGCGAGCCGAACTCCCAAGGCTCGAGGTCGGGCTCGAGCTCGACCCCGAGTGCCGAGGTCACGCGGTTGATCAAGTTGTAATAGGCCGCGATCTCAGTGGCCTTGAGGAGGGCGGCATCGTCGAAGCCGTACTCGCGCACCCGTTCCACGTCCTCGAGCTTGCGCTCGGAAGGTTCGCAGGTCAGCGCCACCGCGTAGTCCAAGAGCACGCGGTCCCGGGCGGCCAGATCAGCCGCCCGGTAATCGCGCGCCACGGCACGGGCGAGGGCTTCGTCCCCAAGCGCGCGGGCGAGGCGCGGCCCGTGGTGGGCGACGCAATAGCCGCAGCCGTTGGTCGCCGACACGACCAGGGCGATCAGCTCGGCCTGAGCGGCGGTGAGCGGAGCGGGCGATTCCATCAGGGCCCGGTAGTAGATGTAGGTGGCCTCGAGCCCGGGGGGATCGAGCCCGTGGACACGCCAGACGTTGGCCACCCGGCCCCGCGGCGACCCGGCCTCGATCCGGGCGAAGAGGCCGGCGAGAAGCCCCGGCGCCGGTGGCGATTCGATCGACCGAATCCAACTCAACGAGCCCTCCCGATACGACAGCCGAAGCATGCTAGGAGGCGACGTATCATGGGTCAACCGAGCCGGATCTACATCCGGCGAACAGCTAGGGCATCGGAAGCGCTGCCGACCACCGAATCAATCCTTCTATGACTGAGCCCACTGGCAAGCGGACCCCCGGGGCCCCGGGCTCGCGCTGGATCCGCCTGGCGGGTCTTGTGGCGCTGGCGATCCTGTGCGCGGCAGCCATCCGCGGGTGGGCGCCACGTACCTCGCCGTCTCGGGCTCCCGCCGCCGGCGCCCGGGCCGCAGCCCCGCCCGCGGCCACTCCGTCGAAGCCGGACCCGGGTCCGAGTGGCCAGGCACGGAAGCGGCCGCCCGCGCCCGGCGCGCCATCCGCCAAGGATCGCTGGGTCGATGACGTCCCCGGCGCGGATCTCGCTGATCTCGATCCACCTCGCCGGGAGATCTTCTTGCAATTCGCCAACGCCGAGCGCTGCACCTGCGGCTGTGGGTACACGCTCGCCGGCTGCCGCGCCTACGACCCGACCTGCGAGGTGAGTCTGCCCCGGATCGAGGGGTTGCTCGACTCGGTGCGCGACGGCCACATCCGCGAAGCACGCGGTGTGCGATCTCGGCCCCCCACCCTGCGCCGAGCCGGGCGGCGGTTGACAGCCAGCGCGAGCAGTGGCTAACTATGGCCTCTCCCGAAACCAACCCCCCGCGGGCGTAGCCGCCACGCCTACTCGAATGGAGGTCGACCGTGCCCTGGCCCAAGCTGGAACCCAAGAAGTTCGCCAGCATCCGCGAACTCAACGGCATCTCGCAGCGCACCATGGA
>DASXTP010000034.1:0-11631 GCA_036505355.1 Candidatus Eiseniibacteriota bacterium
CGCTCACCAACATCCGGCGCCCCACTCCCGACAACCCCTGGAACCGTTACCGCGGACCCGAACCCCTGCGCCCCAAAGCCAGGGCTGGGGGGTGACAGATTCACTGACGCGTTAGGGCGACAGAATCACTGACTTGCGACAGACCTCGGAACCTCGGGCCATTTCCCTTTCCACTTCCGCCACGCCTGGGTGCCGCCGAAGCCCAGCTCGGTCCACCAGCGATCGATCATCACGTGGTCGCCAACGAGCACGCCCTCACGAGTCACCGACGGCGGCGGGGGGACGAGGCTGGCCAAGCGGTCGTAGACCTTGCCGCGCTCGGTGGCGGCGGTTCGTCCCAGCAGATGCCAGAGCGTGAGCGCGTCTTCCCTGCGGGCCTCGGCCAGCACCACGCCGAGGGGGCCTGCGCTCTTCTCGGCGCGGCCGGCGGCCAGGTCGAAGGCCGCGAGCGCGTTCTTGAGCCCCGCCGAAGCATCGGCGAAGTACGGCGTGCCGGGGCCGAGACCGGGCCGGGTCGCGCAGCGCGCGCCGGCGGGGATGAAGGACTCCCGGCCGTTCCGCTCGAAGCTCGCCCATCCGATCATGACCGTGACCAGGCCGCTGCCCGAGGCGTCGACCTCGAGCGTGTAGGCACAGCCCAGGTCGACCGCGACCGCCGAGGGCGTCTCGACGAAGAAGCGGCGGGGGGGCGCGAGGATCAAGGCATGCAGCACGCCGCGGGCCAGGGCAAGGCGATGGTCGTTGCGACGGGCATCGACCAGCCGCACCCGGGTGTCGGGATCGATCTCGACCAGACCGATGCGGCCGACCCGGATACGGGCGCGCGAGGCGGCGTCGGTCTCGAGCCACTGGCCCACCGGAAGCCGCCCGGTGGAACCCATGGCCTCCGCCCCCACGCGCGGCGCCCCCTCGAGGCGGGTCACCTCCCAGCCGCCAGGCTCGCGCACCGCGAGCCACAGGCCGCCGAGGCCCACGACCATCGCCACGGCCGCCGCCGCCGCCCAAGCAGGGCCAGGCAGGCGCCCGACCATCCAGCCACGCCATCGCGGGCGCGCAGGCGCCGGCACCGACGACAGATCCAGCGCGCCGCCGCGGTGGGCGAGGCGACCGAGCATCCGCTCGAGGCGCTGGACCTCGGGATCCGGGTCGCCGGTCCGATCCCATAGATAGCGATCAGTCATCCTTCCTCACCCCCAGCTTCTCGCGAAGCTTGGCCATGCCGCGGTGCAGATTCACTCGCACCGATCCCGGACTGAGGCCGGTGCGTTCGGCAATCTCCGGGCCGGTCATCCCCTCGACCAGACGCAGCACGAGCGTCTCACGGTACGCCTCCGGTAGGGTCCGGAGGACCGCAAGCACCGCCAGCGCCTCGCGGTCCTCGGGCTCGGGGCCCGGAAGCTCGTCGGGCAGCACCGTGGTCGGCACCGCGCGGCGATGGAAGTCCGCCGCCCGATGTCGCGCGATGGCCGCGAGCCAGCCGCCGAACGACCGGGGCTCGTTCAACCGGGGAAGCTGCCGCAGAGCCTTGAGGAAGACATCCTGCACCAGGTCGTCCACCTCCCGCGTGGGCACCCGCGCGAGCAGGATGCCGTGAACCATGCGGCCATACAGGCCATAGAGGCGGCCGAAGGCGGCGCGGTCCCCACCGCGGGCGGCTTCCACCAGCGGGACATGGCCGGCATCCTGGTCCACGTGACGTGAGTTCCTCGGGTTCGCGCGATTCGTTCAGAACCACCGAGCCTACCTCGTCCGGTCCTCCTCGACCGAGCCCGTCCGGAAAGGACGCTTCCCGACCGGCCGGCGTTAACCACCCGCTTTCTCGCCCCCTCGTCGCCCCCGTCACGCCCCGCCAATGCGGCGGCCGGGATCTTGCTTTGATCCTGGTGGGTCGACGGTGCGGATCCCTCGTGGCTCCGCTCGATCGGCCGCCCTGCCTCCTCCCCGGCTTCGAGCGCGAGCCCAAAATGCGGGGGTCCGGGAAAGGGCGGCGGAGGGTGGCAGGGCGGCGGAACTTACTGCGCAGGTTTACGTTTCCGTGCAGAGAAATCTCGTCGCTTGATACACCTCGGCCACGGCAGGAACTCGCAGCCAATCAGGTCGCTCCAACCGAAAGAGGCCCGGATCTGGGTCGATGATCTGCCGGTTTTTTCCCCGAGATCTGCGCTGGGGACCCCACACCACTTAGAGGTAGACACCATGCTCTGGCGTACCCTTGGATTTGCAGTCGGCCGCCCCGGCACGGTCCTTCTGGGCCTGTTGCTTGCCGGGATGCAAACCACCGTTTCCACGGCCGAGCCCGTCCCTCCGACGGTCGGAAGCTTCAGCCCTACGGGCGGTCCAGTCGGCACCGAGGTCACGGTGAACGGCAGCGGCTTCGCCACCGTCACCGCGGTCGCTTTCCACGACTCCAGCGCGAGCTTCACCGTCGACAGCGACACCTTGTTGCGGGCCATCGTGCCCACCGGGGCCACCAGCGGTCCGCTTTCGGTCACCAATCCCGACGGGACCGCCCTCAGCGACTCCAGCTTCACGGTCACCGTGCCGCCCCCGCCCCCTCCGCCGCCTTCGCCCCCCACGCTCACCGCTTTCAGCCCCACCAGCAGCCCGATCGGCACCGAGGTCACGGTGAGCGGCAGCGGCTTCGCCACCGTCACCGCGGTCGCTTTCCACGACTCCGGCGCCAGCTTCACCGTCGACAGCGACACCTTGTTGCGGGCCATTGTGCCCACCGGGGCCACCAGCGGTCCGCTTTCGGTCACCAATCCCGACGGGACCGCCCTCAGCGACTCCAGCTTCACCGTCGTCGGGCCGCCGATCGTTGTCACCATGACTCCGACCGCCGGACCCATCGGCACCGAGGTCACGGTGCGCGGCAGCCGCTTCGCCACGGTCATCGCGGTCGCCTTCAACGGCGTCGCCGCCAGCTTCACCGTCGACAGCGACACCCTGTTGCGGGCCACCGTGCCCCCCTGGGCCCCCTCCGGCCCGCTCCAGATCACGAACCCGATTGGGACCGGGACCAGCGCGAAGCCTTTCACGGTGACTCCGCAGGTGGGATACCGGTCCTTCTGCTTCGGCGACTCGGCCAACTCCACCCCGACCGGTGAAAAACCCGAGAGCAAGCTGTGGTGGAACGACGGAGCCTGGTGGGGCTCGCTCTGGAATCCCGCGTCGTTGCAGTACGAAATCCAGCGCTTCGACCCGGTCTCGAACGGCTGGACATCCACCGGCGTGGCGATCGACGATCGTGATGCGAGCAAGGGAGACGCGCTCTGGGATGGCCAACGACTCTATTTCGTGTCTCACATCTTCACCACCAACCCCGGTCCCACCGTGCTCCAGACCGCGGCACGCCTCTACCGATTCAGCTACGACCCCGACACCGACAAGTACACCCCGGATCCCGGGTTCCCGGTCACTATCAACGGATCGAAATCCGAGACCCTGGTACTCGAGAAGGACTCGACGGGGCGGCTGTGGGCGACGTGGGTCGAGGCCGGCAGGGTCAAGGTGAATCATACGCTCGGCGACGACTCGAGCTGGGGGACGCCGTTCGACCTACCCACCCAGGATACCGACGTGGACAGCGACGACATCTCGTCGATCATTGCCTTTGGGGGCGACCGCATCGGCATCATGTGGTCCGATCAGGTCAGTCAGGGCACCTATTTTGCCGTCCACCTCGACGCCGATTCGGCGGAAACCTGGCAGCCGAAGGAAACCGTCTTGGCGGATCCGGTGGTCGGGCCGCTGAGCGACGACCACATCAGCCTCAAGAACCTCGGCGGCGTGGTCTACGCGGCCACCAAGACCAACATGAACGGCCTCTCGTCGCCGCTGGTCTACGTCAGCCGGCGCGATTCGAGCGGCGTCTGGTCGAATCACATGGTCTCGAGAAAAGCCCAGTATCACACTCGGCCGATCTTGCTCCTCGATCCGGACCATGGACTCATCCACGTGTTGGCGGCGAGCGCGGTCACCGGCAAGGAGGTCGTCTACCACAAGTGGGCGAGTCTCTCGGACCTCGTGTTCTCGGAAGGGCTCGGCGAGACGTTCCTGGACAGACCGCTGGATTTCTTCGTCGGGAACATCACGTCCACCAAGCAGAACCTGACGAGCGAGTCGGGCCTGCTGGCGATCGCGAGCGATCAGGACACGCGCTATTACCTGCACAACTTCCTGGCCGCGCCCACGGTCGGGGTCGCCCCCGGAGTCGGGCCCTCGCCGGGTCGGCCCTCGCTGGTCCTGCTGCCGGGATGGCCCAATCCCTTCTACCAATCCACCCGGATGCGCTTCGCCTTGCCGTCGTCCGGACGTGCCCGACTGGAAGTGTTCGATCTGAGCGGGCGCTTGGTGCGTAGGCTGCTCGATCAAGATCTGGCGGCCGCATCACACGACGTCACCTGGGACGGTCGCGACCAGTGCGGACAGTCGGTGGGAGTCGGCCTCTATTTCGCCCGACTGCAAGGGCCGGGCGGCCGGGCCGACCGGAGCCTGGTCCGGCTACGATGAGGAATAGGCTCGATCGCCCGTGAGCCAGCGCCGCGCCCTTGGCCCGCGGCGCTCACTCCAGCGGCGCTACCTCGCAGAACACTTTGATCGCGCCCTGAGCCGTGGTCAGCTTCTCGAACAGCTCGGCGTAGCGCTCCAGCCCGCGCACCGGGTGGGTGAGGAGTCGAGCCAGCCAACCCGGGTATTGGGCCTCGGCTTGGGCCATGTCACGCACGCCGAGCTCGAAGTACTCGCGGTTCGCGTTCACCGTGCCCACCATCACCTTGTTCCCGAGCACGAACTCGAGGTTGATGCGATCGGCCGGCACCTCGGCCTTTCGATCGCCGCCGGTGACGCTGGAGAGCACCAGCACGCCATTCTTGCCCAGGGCCTGCATGGCCTCGAACACCACCGGTGAATAGCCGGTCGCCTCGAAGATGAGGTCGAACGGCCCGCAGCGCTGGGCCGCCTCGAGCGGCGGCAGATCCGTCACCGCCTCGTAGCGGGCCCCCACGGCCTCGACCAGGTCCGAGTTGAGGTAGGGCTTGGGGGTACGCGACAGCACCGTGACCTCGAGGCCGCGAAGTCTCAGCACCAGGGCGGCCAAGAGCCCGATCGTCCCCGAGCCCAGCACACACGCCCGCCGCGGCCGCCAGACGCGCAACCGACGCTGAATCTCGTAGGCCTGGGCGATGCCCTTTTCCACCACCGTGGTGGGCTCGAGCAGTACGCCGACCGCCTTGAGCCCGGGCGGAACCTTCACGATGTACTCCGGATCGTCGACGTAGTACTCGGTCAGGTACCCGTGGCGCAGGTTGATCCCGCGCTCGAAGTAGACGTCGTCCGTCGTCATGTCGTAGGTGCCGATCCGGTCGTAGAGGCTCGTTCCCGGCCGCCGGACGGTCGCCACCACGTAGTCGCCCGGCTGGAACTCGGTGACCTTGGGTCCCACGGCTTCGACCCGGCCCAAGCTCTCGTGCCCGATGACGAGAAAGTCGTAGCCCGGGGGCGCCATGCCGTACTCGGCCGCGTTGATCTCCTTGTCGGTCCCATCCACGCCCACCCGCAGCACCTGGACCAGCACGCCGCGTCCCTCGGGCACGTCGTCCAGCGAGGGCTTCGCCAGCTCGGCCAGATGCACCGAATGGGGCCGCCCGGGGAGGACGGCGATCGCCTTCATCGAGGTCTTTGCCTCGTCTCGCATCTCGCGCTTCCCAGCCTGGCTGAGGATCGGGTTCATCGTGTCACAACCTCCATGACGTGGCCATCCGGGTCTCGCACGCGCACGCCCCGCGGGAAGCCGAGCTTCCCGTCGGGCAGCGCCACGACTCCCGGTGAAAGGTGTGGTACGTGATGCCGGCGCAGCGCGTCCTCGGCCGCTTCGAGGTCGCCCGCCACCAGCCGGGTCTGCCAGTGGACCAGGTCGTTCGCCTTCTCGTCCGGAGGCATCAGCCGCCCGTCGCGCGGCGCCAGGTATTCGGTCAGCTCGATCTGCTCGTCGCCGAGCCGCATGCGCACGACCCGGGCACGCGCGCCGAAGACGCCCTGGAGCCGCTCGATCTCTGGCCCGGCCAGCTCCACGTCCGAGAGCTTCTCGAACGTCAGCACCCGCGAATAGAACTCGATCGAGCGGTCCATGTCGGAGACCGTCATCCCGATCGGCCCCACCGCCTGCACCAGCGCGCCCGCCGTATCGCTCGCCGCCGCGCCAGGGAACGCTGTCTCGAGCAGGCCAGCGACCAGCCCCGCGACGAGCATTCCCGTCACGATCCGGCACCCCTTCATACCTTGGATTCCCCGAGCGGCACCGCCGCTTGCTCCGTCGCGCCCAGCCGCTCCTTCAGGTGATCGGCCACGCGCAGCGAGTTGGCCATGATCGTCAGCGCCGGGTTCACCGCTGAGCTGGACGGGAAGAAGCTGCCGTCCACGACGTAAAGGTTGTCCAGGTCGTGGGCCTTGCAGTGGACGTCCAGCACCGAGGTCTTCGGGTCGACCCCGAAGCGACAGGTGCCGTTCTGGTGGGCCACGCCGGCCAGCGGGATGCGCTTCCCGATGTAGGCATGGATGCGCGCCAAGCCCTGGTGACACTCGGTGCCGTGCGTGTCGCACACGACGCGGCCGAGCAGACCCTTGAGCTTCGCCTGCAGGCGCTGGTGCCCCTCCTGGTTGTTCGGAGCGTAGGCGAGCCGGGTGCGTCCGTCGCGCTCCACGCTCACCCGATTTTCCGCATCGGGCAGGTCCTCGGAGGTGAGCCAGAAGTCGAGCGAGTGCTTGGCCATCAGGTCCAGTGTCCAGCCGGGTGCGAACTTGGGAGCCCCGGCCGCCAGCACGTGTTGGTCGGTCTTGCCGATGAACGAGATGTGCCCGAGCGGGTAGTCCCAATCGTCGGCTCGGTAGTAGAAATCGTTCAGCGCGAAGGTCTTCTGGAAAACGGTCGGGTTCGGGCACTTCGAGATCGCCAGCATCACCGAGTTCAGGTGGCACATGTAGTTGCGGCCCACCTGGTCCGAGCGGTTGGCGAGCCCCCGGGGGTGCGATTCGCTCGCCGAGCGCAGCAACAGCGCCGCCGAGTTGATCGCGCCGCAGGACACCACGACCAGATCCGCCGACACCGTCGAGCGCACGCCGTTCCGCACCACCTCGACCTCGGTGATCGCCCCTCCCGAGCGGTCGGTGGCCAGGCGTTCCGCATAGGCGCCGGTCAGGATCGTGACGTTGGCGTGCTCGAGCGCCGGATCGACGCAGCACACCTGGGCGTCGGCCTTCGCCTCGACGAGGCATGGGTGACCGTCGCAAGTGGCGCAGCGGATGCACCGGCTCTTGCGCCGGTCCTGCTCGTTCAGCATGATTCCCATCGGGACGTGGAACGGCCGCATCCCCAGCCTCGTCAGATCGTCGTGGAGCCGCTGGATGCGCGGTTCGTGGCTGACCGCGGGGTACGGGTATGGCGCGCTCGCCCAGGGCTCGGTGGGGTCCTCGCCGCGAGTGCCGTGCACGTGATAGAGGCGCTCGGCCCGGGTGTAGTAGGGCTCGAGATCGGCGTACGAGATCGGCCAGGCCGGCGACGTACCGCCGTGGTGGCGAACCGGGCCGAAATCCTGCTCGCGCATCCGCAGCAGCGCCGCCCCGTAGAATTTGGTGTTGCCGCCCACGAAGTAATGGGTGCCAGCCTGGAACTCCTTGCCGTCCCGGTCGACCCACTGGTCGGCGTTGTTGTATCGACCTTCCAGCACCACCGCCCGGGTGCTCCAGTTCTCGATCTCTCGCGGCACGCAATCGCCGCGCTCGAGCATCAGGATGCGCTTCCCGGTCGGCGCCAACGCCCAGGCCAGGGTCCCGCCGCCGGCGCCGGTGCCGATGATGACGACGTCGTAATGATCACGGCCCGACATGTCGTTCCCCTATTGGCTTGCCATCGCCGACGGCGTGATCGTGACCTTGATCACCTGAGCGACCGGCGGATACGAGAAGGCGTCCTTGACCGGCATCACCGGTTTCCGTTCCGAGGCCCCGGTGTTGGGAGCGCTCTGGCGCGGTGCCTGGTCGGGACCGAAGCCCGGCTCCTGGTTGACCTCGGTGCCGGTGTCCCACAGCACGAGCTGCGACGTCACGTCCGCACTCATGGGCTCGCCGGCCTTGTCGAACAGCGCAATCCCGGCTTCCTTGGGGGCGAAGAACAGGTCGTTCGATGGACCGAACATGGTGGTAAGCGACAGCCGCTCACCGGGCTTGGCGGTGATCGTGAACTGGTAGGCCTTGCCGGGCATGGCGGGCCCGGGCTGCTCATCGCCGAGCGGAGTGTTGATGATCCCGCTCGAGACCACGCCCTGGTGGTGCATGCAGTGCTCCGCCAGCGTCGCGGGGTTGCCGTCCTCGGCCTGCGGCTCGAGGCCCCAGCCCAGATCGGGCTTGCCCGCCTTGAAGAGGCGCGCCGGTCTCGTGTGCACCACCCACAGGCCCGGAGAGTTCGGCGCCGGCGCGGTCATGCCGCTGGCCGAGTGGAGCGTCGAAGGGCTCGAGACGTTTTCGATCCTCACGGTAAACGTCGTTCCCTCCATCTTCATCGAATCGGCCTCGAGGGGATTGGCCGCGGCGGCGGCAGAGCCCAGGATGAGCAGGCCGAACTGCCAGGTGCGAAGCATCGTCGAACCCCCCTTTGGAATCGGGATCAGGAGTTCGGGGTCAGAGGCGCGGTGCCGAAGTTCACGCCGAAGCGACGGCACCAGATGGTCACCGCGCGGTACTTGGCGAGATCGAGGTCCGACGGAACGTCGTAGTTCTGGTCGCCCAGGTTGCCCTTGAGCGCGCCCAGCTCGACGAAGCCGGACTGTGTGACCGTGGCGTTGTCGCTGGCATCGTTGGCCCCGACCAGGTAGACGCGCACGTCCGGCCCGTTCGAGGTCTCGAAGCCGGTGAAGCGCAGGACGCGCTTGCCGTCGGCGAGCCGGTAGAGGGTCGCGGTCCCCAGGGTCTTGTGGGAAACGCCGTGGAAGCTGCCGGCGAGCAGCAGCACGGGCCCGCTCGCCTGCCCTGAGGTCGGCTGCGCGGCCGCCGGGACCAGGCTCTCGCTGACCTTCTGGTTGACCCACAACCGCTCGGGCCTGAACAGGTACCAACCGACCGCCAGCGCCACGATGGCGGCGAGGCCGATCAGGATTCGGCGGTTCTGCATCGGAGTACCTCCTCGGAAACAGGTGGCCGGGCGAGGCCCGGTTGCGACTACGCGGGGTGTAATGCCCTGAGGGGATCCGGAGTTCCCGGACTGGGGAGATCGCCTCGGTGCGTCGGCTCAGCCGGCCGCGACCGGGGCCGATGGCACAGCGTTCGGTGCGGCCTCCGCGCCGGGGAACTCGCCCATCGGCGGCCCCGCGGAGATGGGTGCAGGGTCGAGGACGTTCGTAACGTCGCCCGCATGGGCGGCTTCCTTGGCCCGGTGGGTCATGAACTGCACCAAGTCCTTCGAGAACACGAGATCGAGGCTCCAGTCCAGCATGACGCGCAGCTTTTTCTCGAAGCGCGGCAGCTTGGCCAGGTAGATGGTCCGCCACAACCACCAGGCCACGAAGCCCGAGAAGTTGATGCCCAGGATGCGTGCCACGCCGGTCCGCTTGCCGATCGCCGCCAGCTGACCGAGCGCCGAGAAGGCGAAGGGTTGGGGTGGTGCTCCGCACAGCGCGGCGACGACGTTTCGTGCCAGCACCTTGCCCTGACGCAGCGCGTGCTGGGCGGTCGGCGGACAAAAGCCACCGTGGCGGTCGGGGACCAGCGCACAGTCGCCGAGCGCCCATACCCCCGGCCAGCCAGGCACGCGCATCGCCGAGTCGACGAGAATCCGTCCGCGCTCCTTGGCGCACGGCAGCTCGGCGAGCAAAGGGTTGGGCGCCGAGCCGGCGGTCCACACCAGGGTGCGGGTCGGGATCCGGGTGCCGTCGGCGAGCGTCACCCCGTCTGCGCCGACGCTCGCGACCCGGGTGCCGAGCCTCAGCTCGACGCCGCGCTCGGCCAGCTTCCGCTGGGCGTAGCGGCCGAGCTTTTCCCCCAGCTCCGGGAGGATCACCGGGCCCGAGTGCACCAGCACCATCCGGACCTGTCGCGCTTCCAAATGGGGGTAGAAGACCAGCGCCTCGTGCACGAAGTCGTGGATGGCCGCGAGCGTCTCGACGCCGGCGAACCCGCCGCCCGTCACGACCGTGGTGAGCAGCGGATCGCGCACGCCGGCGGAGCATTCGAAATCGGCTTCCTCCAGGGCCTCGATCAGGTGGTTGCGCAGGAAGATCGCGTCGCCCAGGGTCTTCATGGTCAAGGCGCGCCCCTCGAGGCCCGCCAGGCTCCCGAAGTGGGTGATCGAGCCGAGCGCGATCACCAGGTGGTCGTAGGACAGCTCGTGGTGGTGGTGTTCGTCCCCATGCGACACGATCACGTGCCGGGCCGCGAGGTCGAGACGCTCGACGCTGCCGACGAACAGCCGCACCCGGCGCAGCAGCTTGCGAATCGGGTTGACGATGTGCGTCAGGTCCAGGTCGCTCGCCGCCACCTCGTGCAGCATCGGGGTGAAGAGGTGGAAGTTCTCGCGGCTCACCAGGGTGACCTCGACGTCGCGATCGCGGCCCAGCCTCCGCTCGAACTCGAGCGCCGCGTAGAGACCCGCGAACCCGCCCCCCAGGACGAGGATCCGCTTCACGGGACGGCTTGGCGCGGCGCGGCCCGCGCGCGCCATTCGCAGAAGATGCAGCACCCGGGATGGTGGTGGAGCTTGGCGCAAAAGACCCGTCCGGTCCCTCGCCATCGCAGATAGGCCTCCGCCGCAAGCCACATGCCGAGGGGCGGCGCCAGGAAATAGATCCACAGGGCCGGCGCGTGGTGTGCAGCCACGGCCGATGCGGCGGAGCGTGCCGGATTCATGCTCATGCCCGACAGCGGAGCCTCGAGACTGATGTAGGCCGCGACCAAAGCGCCGGCCGCGACCCCGGTCCAACGCGACAGCCGCGGGGTGTTGGAGATCGCTAGCACAACCAGCATCAGGCCGGCCGAGATCAGCGCCTCGGCGGTGAACGCGGCGCCGACCCCGACCGAGCCGCGCATGGTGATCACGAAGCGCACCGGCGGTTGGGCGAGTGGCGGGCCGAGCAGGGCCGCCATCAGCCAGACGCCGACTGCCGCACCCACGAACTGCACCACGGCATAACATAAAAGGAGGCGTCGACCGGGGCCAGCCGGCGGAGCCGCAGGAAGGTCAGCGTCACGGCGGGGTTGAATTGCCCGCCGGAGCGCCTCCCCCACGGCGAGTAGATCAGGGCCACCGCCGTGAGTCCCATGGCGAGACCCATCAAAACGCGGCGAGCGAGCGGATCGCCGAGCCCGGCGCGCACCGGCGGGCCGGGAAACTCGAGCAGCGTGCCGAAGCCGCAGGCCGACACCATGAAGAGCCCGAGACCGGCACCTTCGATCAGGTATTCGGGCCAGTGGCGACGCAACACCGCGGGCCACGAGTCGTCGCCCGCCGTCCGCGACAGGCCCGACGCGCTGACCGCTGCGGTCATCATTCGTGGGCCACCAACTCGACCGCCGTGCGTCGCTCGACCCGGCGCCGCCCCTCCAGTTCCGGGTCGGCCAGCACGAGCTGCCTGAGCCGCAGCGCCT
>DASXTP010000035.1:0-16960 GCA_036505355.1 Candidatus Eiseniibacteriota bacterium
CGGAGCTGCCGCCGACCGACGCCGAGCCGCGGAAGTTCTGATCGGGCGCCGTGAACAACGCTTCGCGGGTGATGATGTTGATCACCCCGCCGAGCGCGTCCGAGCCGTAGGCCACCGACGACGGCCCGCGCACTACCTCGATGCGCTCGACCTGGGCCGGATCGACCAACGAGGGATGCGGACCGTTGCCCCGGGCGCTGTTCATCGGCATACCGTCGACCAACACCAGCACCCGCTGACCCCCCAACCCGCGCAGCACCGGGCGCTGCTCCCACGGACTGTCCTTGCTGTTGTCGGTCCCGGGCATCGCTCCGAGCACGTCGCCGAGCACCGTGGGCGCTTGTTCGCGCAGTTGAAGCCGCGACACGAACGACAGGGCTTGGGGCGATTCGTAGTAGGCACGCGGATAGCGGGCACCCGTGATCACCGTCTCCTTGAGGAACAGTACCGGCTTCGAGGTGTCGGCAAACGCGGACGCCGGCTTCGCCGGGGCTGCGGTCTCGTCGCCCTGGGCCGGGCTTACGCCGGGCGCGCCGAGCGCGAAGGCCAGGGCCAGCGTGGCGGCCATCCCGATCCCGAGCCGCGTCAGGGCCGAGGCCGTCGGGATCGAAGACTTGCGAGGCATGGGGTCCTCCCTTTCAGTGAGTGGCCTCTGCGACACCCGGCCGCAGAGGATGCTTGAGACGGGACCGTGCGGGAAGCTTCTCCACTGCTCGGCGCAAGCCGGCGAGGCCCGATCCGAGCAAGGCCAGCAACGCACCGATCCATACCAGGTTGACCATGGGCTTGGTGCTGAGCTCCACGAGCGCCGCCGGGCCGGCTCCGAGTCCGCCCGAGAGCAGGACCGCGACGCGCTTGTTGTCCGCGTCGATCCGGGCCAGCGAGATCTGACCCAGGTCCGGCACCTCGACCGGAATCGGCTGGCTGCCGCTCATCGCCGCCCGGACGCCCGGGGCGGCCTCCACGATCCGTCCGTCCTTGCGGACGCGCAGATCGGCGTACACTACCAAGTCCTCGTGCGACGTCATTCGAAAGCCGGTAAAGGTAACACCGGCCTGGCCGAGCGTCACTTCCTGGCCTTTGGCCAGCCAGATCGGTTCCCCGTGGCTCTGCACCGGCTGGAGTTCGAGGGGCGACAAATAGAGGTCTTTCCAGCCATCGATCGCCGGCTTGCGCATCAGTCCTTCGTCGCGAGGAGCCTTGACCAGCACCGGCCGCGCCTCGAATCGCCACGGTCCGCGCTCGACGTGTACCTGGAGCGTCCGCTCGCCGCGGGCCCCCGTGCTGGTGCCCTGGAAGGTGAGCGTGTAGCCCAGGGACGACACCGGCCGGCCCGGCAGCAGGCGCAGCCGCTCGGTCTTGCCGAGCACGCTCGAGATCACCATGCCCAGCACCATCACCGCGATGCCGACATGGACCAGGTAGCCGGCACCGTAGGTCCAGCCGCGCTTGAGCAGACGGGCCGACATGCTGGCGTTCACACCTAGCGCGAGCCCCGAGATCGCGGTCAGGGCCATCGCCGTCTGATCGCGCAGCCCGGCGAGCACCGCGATGAGCGGCAAGACGACCCCGGCGATCAGGCCGGGAGCCAGGGTTCCCACCCAGCTCAAGCCTTGCTGGCGCGACCACCGCAGCGCCGGGGCCAGCGCCATGAGCAGCACCAGCACCACCCCGAGCGGCACGCTGACGTACTCGTAGTACTTGACGTTCACCGAAGCCGGGCGCCCAGCCAGCGCGGTCAGCAATGGAGCCGTGGTGCCGAGCGCCACCAGTGCCGCCAGCACCAGCACCGTCATCAGGCCGAGCCACAGCGCCGATTCGCGCGACAGCTCGAGCCACCGTTCCTGGCCGGTTTCGAACGAGCGCCAACGGGCGATCAGGAGGCCCGCGGAGGCCAGCGTGGCGGCGACCAGAAACGCGATCAGCGGCACATTGAGTCCCGAATCGGCGAACGAGTGGACCGAGAAGGCCTGCAGCACTCCGCTGCGGGTGAGATAGGTCCCGCCGACCACCGTGATCCAAGCGAGCAGCGCGAGCAGCAGGTTGGTGCGCACCAACGCCCGCGTGGCGCGCTGGATCAACAGGCCGTGGACCAGGCCCACGCTGACGAGCCAGGGGACCAGCGAGGCGTTCTCGACCGGGTCCCAGCCCCAGTAGCCGCCCCACCCCAACACCTTGTACGCCCACACGCCGCCGAGCGCGATCCCGGTCCCGAGGCTCACCACCGCGAACAGCGCCCAGGGCCAGACCATGCGGTTCCAGTCGGCGTGCTGGCGGCGCACCAGGGCCGCCGCGGCGAGCGCGAACGGCGCGACCAGCGATGCGTAGCCCACGAACAGCACCGGCGGATGGAACACCATCCACGGATCTTCGAGCAGAGGATTGAGGCCCATGCCCTCGGCCGGCGGCAGCGCATGGCGGACGAACGGGCTCCGGATCAGCAGCAGTCCGAGCAGCCAGGCTTGAGCGATGCTGACGAAGAACAACGCCGGCTTGGCCAGCGAGCCCGGCTGGCGCCAGAGCGCGAGCCCGACCAGCCCGCCGAAGGCCGCCCACAACAGGATGCTGCCTTCCTGGCCGGCCCAGACGGCGGCCAGGCTGAGGGCCGGCGACAGCGCGCGCGAGCTGTACTGCGCCACGTAGTCGTACTCGAATCGGTGTCCGACAAAATGGGAAACCAGCAGCAGCAACGCCGCGACCACCGTCCAGGCGTGGAGTCCGAGGATCCACCCCGCACCGCGGGGGGACCCCACCTGGGGTCGCCGCAGGGTGGGCACCAGACGGATCGCTGCGACGAGCGCCAGCACGAACGCGATCCGGACCAGCCAATTGCCGAGATTCACGACGAGCCTCGTGGGTTGGGGTTCGGCCTGTGGGACGGCCCGCGCACGCGCTTGAGCGAAATCCGTGCCCGTCCCGGACACCCGATCGACACCGAGGCCCCGTTCCTGGCTCGCATCGCGCCGGCGCCTTGCCCCCCGATTCACGCCCGAGTCGGTTGACTCTACGGCCATGATCCCGCGCCGGCCACCGGCCAGGGAGCCTCCGCCTGAGAGTCGAGCCTTGAAGCTCCTCTCCCGAACCGCCATCCAGACAGGCGGGACTGACAGAGTGGCAGCCGGGACGGCTCCGGTAAGTGACAAGGGCTCCCACGTCCGCGCGCGTCTTCTGTGACACACTGGGCGCCCCGATGGGAACGGCCACGAACGATTCGAACGTCCGCGACGGCCCGACGCTGTGGCACGGGTCCGCGCTCGTGGGCCTGGCCGGTCTGGCGGTCTACGGGTTGCTCTGCCCGCCGGCGTCGGGCATGGGTGATTCGAGCGAGTTCACGCTGGTGCTCGCCACTCACGGCGTTGCCCATCCCACGGGGTATCCGCTCTACACTCTGTTCGGGCACCTCTTCTGCACCCTCTTGCACGGGGTGGGAACGCCCTGGCCGTTGGCCGCCGCCCTGTGGAGCGCGGTCGGTGGCGGTCTGGCGCTGTTCTTCCTCCATGCGCTCGGCACGGCGCTGATCGACGAGGCGTCACCGCGGAGCCCCGCGACGCGATTCCTGGCCGCGTTGATCCCGCTCTCGCTGTTCGCCTTCCAGCCCATCGTGCTGGGCGAGGCGACGCGGGCCGAGGTCAACATCTGGAGCCTCGCCTGGGCCTGTGGAGCAGCACTCGCCTTCGTGCGTCTCGCCGGCGCGATCCGTGGCGGCCGAGCCGAGTCCGCTTCGCGCGCCGCCGGTGGCGCGGCGGCTTGGGGGCTGGTGGTCGGCGCAGGACTCGCCCACCACCTCACCTCGGTGCTGATCTCAATCCCGCTCACGGCCGGACTGGTCGCGATGCTGGCCCTGCGGCGGCGGCTCTGGCCCCGATTGCCGCTCGCAGTCGGGGGCGCCCTGGTACCGCTGGCCAGCTACGGGATCATCGCCTGGCGCGCCTGGCACCCGGCCCGCGTGCAATGGGCATGGCTCGTGCCGAGCCTCGCCGGCGTCGTCACCCACATCACGGGCGGCCAGTACCGCTCGTTCTTCGGGTCGTTCGCCCCTTCCGCTTCGCAGCGCGAGCTGCTGGCGACCGCGGCCTACCCGTTCCTGTTCCCAGGGCTGGCGCTGCTCGTTCTCGGCCTCCTCAGGGCCGGCGACCGCGATCGTCGCATCACGTGGTCGGCGCTGACGGCCGCGGCCGGATCGGTGACGGCGTTCATCTTTCAATATGGAGTTCCGGATCCGGCACCGTACCTCCTACCCGCCCTGGCGCTGGGCGTGGCCGCCGCCGTCCCCGCGATCGCGAGCGTTCCGGGGGCGGGCTCGCGCTCGGGGGCCTTCGTCCTCGCCGCCGCGAGCCTGGCCAGCGGGTTCGTGATCGCGCCCTGGCTGCGGGGTGGGTGGGAGGAGCGAACGGCGACGATCGCATTCGAGAAGGTGATCCGCTCGATGTGGTCGGCGATCCCACCCGACACCGCGATCGTGTCCTGGACGGACGACCGGTTCGATCGTCTGGTCGAGTACCAGCTTCTGCGGGGCGAGAAGCCGGCACTGCTGATCGTCACCCCCGACCTGCTGTTCGCCCCTGCGATGCGGCGCACCATCCGGGAGCGGTTCGGTGTCGATCCGGTGGAGGGGTTCCGCCCGCCGCGCCTCCCCTACCGGGCGCCGGAGGAGGAACGGAAGATCATCGGCGAATCTCGCCAGCGCCTGGTGCGCGCCCTCAACGAGCGAGTCCGGGTCCCGGTGATCCTGTTCGATCCCACGGTTCCGATCGTCTGGCAGATGAGGAAACCCTGGGAACCGGCGGAGCCTCCGGGTCCACGATCGGTCCCCGCGCGCCCGCGGCCCGCCCACGCCCCGCGGTGAGGACAGCGGGCGGCCGCGGTCCCTCATCGACCCCGACTACTTCTTGGGCGGCACCATGGAAGGATCGTGGCACTGGATGCAGAGCTCGCGCGTCGGCTCGTGGGCGAGC
This sequence comes from Candidatus Eiseniibacteriota bacterium, assembly GCA_036505355.1. Taxonomy (GTDB): domain Bacteria; phylum Eisenbacteria; class RBG-16-71-46; order RBG-16-71-46; family RBG-16-71-46; genus WS-8. The sequence goes on from DASXTP010000035.1 coordinate 4,956, forward strand.
AGCGCCTTCTCGTCGCTCGAGTGCGGCAGGTGGCACCCCACGCAGGTGAGGGGCTCGTCGGTGCGCGGATCGGTGACGCCCTCAACCTTGTGGAAGTGCTTGCTCATGTCCTCGTGGCATTGGCGGCAGACGGCGTTGACGTCGTCGAGCAGCAACTTCTTCTTCGCAGCGGCGTGCGGGTTGTGGCAGGTCAGGCAGCCCGACTCGAGGGCGGCGTGGACGTTCTTGCGCTCGAATCCCTTTCGATCGTGGCACGAGAAGCACAGTTGCTCGCCCGGCCGGTCGAGGAGCGATGCCGATCCCGCGGCGTGGGGTCGATGACAGGATAGACAGGCTTTCCGGCTCTGGAGCGGCGCGTGCACGACCGGAGCCGACATCCAGGCGCGCTTGGGCTCGTGGCAGCGGAAGCACAGGTCGGGCACCGCTTCCACCGTGCTCCCGTTCCGCTTCTGGCCGTGGCACTCGGCGCACTTCCCCTGGGCGAAGGGAACGTGCTCCCGGGCCTTGAGCAAGGTCGCCTTGCCCCGCGAATCCACGTGCGGATCGTGGCAGTCGGAGCAGTCGGCCTGGGCGAGCGAAAAGCCCTGGTGCTTGGCCACCAGCCCCAACTTCTCGATCGAGTGGCAGCGGGTGCACAGCGCCGCACCGGCCTGGCGCGTCATGCCACGTTTCTCCGACCCGTGGCCGGCGTGACACGAGAAGCACATGCCCATCGCGACCGGGGCATGGGGCTTCCCTTTGGCGATGCGCTCGAGCAGGTCGGCGTGGCACTTGCCGCACAGCTCGGTCGGCTTCTGCTTGAGCAACCCCGCCACGGCCGATTGGTGCGGCTCGTGACAGCGAGCGCACTCCCCTTTGGCCGCGGGAGGATGGCCATGGGACATCGCGGCCTCCCGGGCCACTCCCGCATGGCAGGTGCTGCAGAGCCGTTGCGGTTCCGCCAGCAGCAGGCCCGCCCGCGGCGACGCGTGGGGGGTGTGGCAGGTCAGGCACGCGCCGAGCTTGACCGGCGGATGGACCGTGGCGGTTGCCGTCTTGGGCTTGGAGACGTTGTGGCACCGGACGCAGAGCTGGGCGACCGGGGCGAGCGTGGTCTTCGGACCGGGAGGCTGTCCGGCGACGTGGCACTTCGAGCAATCCTTCTCGGCGAAACCGGGGTGCTCGCGCCCCGAGATCAGGCCGCTCGACGCCGAGGCGTGGGGGGTATGGCAGCCCAGGCACTTGGCTTCGACGAGAGCGGCGCCTCCGTGCTTGGACCGCAGGTCCTGATCGGCCAGGTCGTGGCAGTCGGCGCACAGCGCCGGCGCCTTCTTCACCAGCGCCGGTGCCGCCGCGCCCCCGTGCGGGTCGTGGCACGCCAGGCACTCGCCTTGCTCCACCGGCGGGTGCACCTTCTCGCCTTCCTTGCCCGCGCGGGGATGACACGTCGCGCACAAGGCGTTGGGCTCGTCGCGCAGCAAGTGCTCGCGGTTGCCGCCATGCGGCTCGTGGCACGCGTAGCAGCGGCCCTCGGCGGCCGGAGTATGGGCGTTGCGTCCCTGGATCTTCGCCGCGATGGCCGCATGACACTTGGTGCAGAGTGTGGGGCCGGCGGTCGCGAGCAACCCGGAGGTGACGCCTCCATGGGCACCATGGCAGCTCAGACACCGCCCATCGGCCACCGGCTTGTGGGGATGCTCGACCCGGCCCGGGACCAGCGCGTGGCACTGGGTGCAGACCTTGCTTGGCACGTCGCGGAAGAGGTGATCCTGGTTCGACTGGTGCGGCGAGTGGCAGGCGGTGCACTGGCCGGAACGAAACGGCGGATGGACCTCGAGTCCCGCCAGCTTCTGGGTCAGGTCCGCGTGACAGGTGCGGCACACCGAGCGTAGGTCCTTCTTGAGCAGCCGCGGCTCGGTCCCCGCGTGCGGGGTGTGACAACGCAGGCAGTCCTTCTTGGCGAACGGTGGGTGGGTGCCGGTGGCGGCCGCGGCCTGCTGGGCCTGGTTCTTGTGGCAGGCGAGACACATGGTGCCGTCTTCGGTCTTGACCAGGTGCTCGCGCTCCGAACCATGCGGCTCGTGACAGCTCGCGCACTCGCCTGCGGCGAACGCCTTGTGGACCACCGGCTGCTTCAGTCCCTCCGCGATCCGGTCGTGGCACTGACCGCAGAGCTCCACGGGCTTCGCCTTGAGCAGCCCGCTCGCCACGCCGCGGTGCGGGTCGTGGCACTGGAGACAATCGCCCTCGGCCACCGGCGGATGCGGATGGGCCTTCTTGCTCGCGTCCGCCACCGCCGAGTGACACGTCAGACACAGCTCGGGCACGGCCGCCGTGAGCTTGGCGATCGGCTTGCCGCCCTCGATCTGGTGACAGGCCTCGCAGTTGCCCTCGGCGACCGGAGCGTGCGCGCGCTCGCGCTGCAGGTGCTCCCGGGTCGAGGCGTGAGGGTCGTGACAGTCGAGGCAGGCCAGGCTCCCGGTCGGAACTTTCGCGTGCAGCGCCACTGTCTCCGCCGGTTTGTGGCAGCCGGCGCAGGCTCCATCGCCCGCGACCCGCAGCAGGTGGGCGTTCTGCGATCCGTGCGCATCGTGGCACGCGTCGCAGGTGCCTCGGGCGAAGACCGCGTGGACGTGGGGCTTCTTGGCTTGCTCGGCGGCGTCCTTGTGACAAGCGTAGCAGGAGGCTTGCGGGCCGCCGTCGCGCACCAAGTGCGGCTGGTTGCTGGAATGAGGATCGTGGCAGCCGAGGCACTGTCCCTGCGCAAAGGCGGCGTGCTGGTGTTCGGGCTTGGCGGCCGTCCGCTGCGCTTGGTGACAGCTGAAGCACAGCTCCGGCACCGGCCGGGTGAGGATCAGCTTCTGGGCGAAGCCGTGCCGCTGATGGCAGGCGGCGCAGTCGGTCTTGGCCACCGGCGGGTGAACCACCTTCCGCGACAGGTATTCCTGCTTCGCCTGCTTGTGGCAGTCGTAGCACGGGCGCCCCGCAGAGGGTGACGCGACCTTCGCTTTCGGCTTCGCTGCCTCGGCGAGCGCCAGCAGCAGCGCCGACGCCAGGACCAGCGCCGCAGTGGCGGCGACGGCCCGTGGAAGCCACGAGAGTCGCATCACGGCTTCCGGAGGGAGTCCCCGGTCGCGTGCTTGGCGGGCGATCCGCCCGTCGCCCCCGCGGTGCCCGCGCCGGGCGCCGCGGCCGGAGCGTCCGTGGCCAGCGTGTCCGCGGCCAGCGGAGGCCGGTCCACGAAATCGACCCGCAGGACCTGGAACGCGAAGTAGGAGCGCGCGCCGAAATGCGGCGGACTCTTCAGGAACGCCCAGGTCGTGTCGTGGGGCACTTTGTTCTTGCGCACGACGATCTTGAATGCCGGATTGTTCGGCTGGTCGGTGAGCGAGAAGATCTTGTGGCGCCGTAGATCCATCTGGAAATCCGGCACGTACTGCACCACGCGGGCCGAGAATTCCGTGTCGCCGAGAATGAAGTCCTGGTTCAGCTTCACCATCTGACGATCGCTGAAGTCGTGGAACACTCGGTGCCGGATCCCGAACGTGACGGTGCTCAGTCGTGGGCCGCGCGTGGCGGAGGCCGGCCGGGTCGCCGCGTGGGCCGGCGTGACCGCAACCAGGCTGATCAGAAGTCCGAATGCGATGCCGCGTCTCATTTCTTCTTCTCCGTTTGGAGGCTCTGGGCGTAGCGCGTACCCGCATCCCTGAAATCGCCGAGCATTTCCGAGGCTAGTTCCGAGATCAGCCGTTCCAGGCTTCGCACCCGCCCCCAACCGAAGACCGTCTCTCGATCCTCTCCGGAGCGGAAATGCACCCCGGCCCACGGCACGCGACCGCTCTCCGCCTCCACCAGGCGCAGGGTCGCGCCCACCGAGGGCAGGGGTCCGCTCTCGCTCTGGACGGTGCCGCTCTCGAGGACACTGCCCAGCAGCAGGTAGCGGACGTGGAGCGTGTCGGCCACGGCGCGAACCTCGGTGGGGGTCATCGCGCCGGAGGCCCGGATGCCGAGGGAGTCCATCGCCGCTTCGACCCGAGTCGGATCCACCATCTCGAACGCGCCGCCCGCCACCAGATCGGCGAAGAAGATCTTGGTGAAGAGCTGGCTCTGCTCTTCGCGGCCGGCCAGGTTCTCGAACGGCAGGAGGGCGGCGCGTGGGTGATCCGACGGCACCGTTCCGCCCACCGAGCGCCGCGCCGCCGGGGCGCCCGCCGTGCAGAGGAGCGCCAGCAGCAACGCCGCCGCGAGCGACGGACCGCGCGCGCGAAGCGACCGCGGGCGGGTCATCTAGAGCGCCCGCTTGCGGAGCTGCGCCACCAGCTCGACGCAGGCATCCTGCGTGAGCCGGCCCAGCGACCGCGTGCCGCTGCCGACCACCGACAGGCGGCCCTTGCCGCGCCTGGAGATCGAGGACCGCCAGACCACGTTTCCGGTTCCGACGTCCACCAGTTCCGCGTCGAAGCCGATCATCGGGACGTCGCCGCCCTCCGAGCGCGCCATCTGATACTCGGTGACCGCTCCCCGCAGGATGCCTTGGACCCCCATCTGGGCCGCCGCGTCCTTGAGCTTGTCGGGATCGTAGGTGCCGTCCTGGGCCTGGAAGATCCCCAACCGGTGGAGGGTGCCCAGGAATTCCTCGGGCTGAATCACCTGGAAGCGGTCGGTCATGATCATCTCGGTGACGAACGCCCGGGTGACGCGGATGCCCGCCATCGGCTGGGAACTCATATCGGCGAACGGCAGTACCGCGATCTTCTTGTAGAAGGCCAGGTCGGCCTCGGGATTCACGTATACGCGGATGCCCGAGGCGCACGAGAGGGTGAGGGAGATCAACAGGAGCGAGGCCGGCCAGGCTGCGGAGAGACGAGGGGTCGGCACGCTACCTCCCGAAGTTGCGGCTCATGCTCGCGCTGAGCAGACGGACCTCGCTGGCCTGTCCCGGGTTCGACTCACTATACCGAACCGCCGCTCTCAGATCCCAGCCCAGAGCCATGGCCACGGAGCCCGAGTAGCTCTCCTGAACGGGGGGAGACGCGCCCGGGCCCGACATCTCCTGCCGCGCCCGGGTGTAAGCCCCCGAGGCCTGGAACGACGAGCCGAGCACCCATTGGGCGCTGGCCTGCGCGGTGGTGCCGGTGCTGCCGGAGCCTCGGTTGAGGCCCCACGCGCCGCTCAGGCTCAGCCTGGGAGAGGGTGTGAGCCGCAGATTGGCGGTATAGGAGGTCGCCGCGACGCCCCCGCGGAGGAAGAACTCACCGGCCCGGCTGCGATGGATGGCGGCGTCCAGGTAGACGGTGCGGAGGGGGTTGGCGGTGACTCCGGCCCCGGCCTGGAGCGCCCTCCGCCTCACGGCGTTCGTGGTGTCCGCCCCGTCTGGGGCGCGGGCGGCCGACAGCGTGAGATCTCCGCGCGCATCGAGCCCGCGCGCCAGCCGCATGGTCGTGCTCGACTGAAAGCTGTCGACCGGCCGGGCGCTGATCCCAGGCAGCCAGTTGTAGGAACGGCTCGCCGCCGCGGCCATCCGCCACCCCGCCCGTGCCTCTCCCTGGGCCGACGCGGACCCGGCCACGAAGCTCTCGGTCTGATCGCGGCCGGCGAACGTGACGCTCCGCACGCCCCCTCCGGCCGACACCTGAACCGCCCGGCTCAAGGTGTGGCCAAGCGACAAGGCGCCGTTGTGATCCTCGAGCAGGGCGCCGCCCGAGGAGTTGTCGGTTCGGCGATAGGTGTAGGACAGGGTGCTCGAGGTGCGCGGGGAGAACGGATAGCTGCTGTTGGCGCCCGCCGTGTGCACCCGGGAACGCTGCTCGCGAATGCTGGTCGGGTTCGCCCGCGTTTGACCGAAGTCGTAGCGCAGGCCGACCGGGGCCCTGCCGACCTGGAATTGGGTGGTGGCGCCCAGGTTCAGGTGATTCTCGACCATCCGCGGCCGGGGGTCGACCGGCAGCTCGCTGAACCGATCTCCGTAGGCGGCGCGCAGGCCCAGGTTCGGCAGGGTGTAGACGCTCGAAAGGCCGCGCGTGATCGTGGCGGACTCCAGGGACTGCTGGGTCGGGTCGACGTGATTGCGGATCCAGGAGCCCGCCAAGTTCGGAAGGCCGGGCTTCTGGGCGTATCCGGTCAGCGAGAGACTCTGCTGGCGGGTCGTCAGGCTCCGGGCATCGCGGGTCTCGCTGGGCTGGTAGGCGGAGGAGACCCCCCAGTAGCGGTGGGCGAGCCGCAGGCTGCCCTGGGGGTTTCGCAGCCGATCGGGCCGCCCGACGATGGTCTGCTCGCTAAACTGGAACTGCGAGGAAAGGTCGATGTCTCCGCGCAGACGCTCGGCGTAGTTCACCCGGAACGTCTTGACCCAGGACTCCAGCGGCGCCGCGGGGCCGACGCGATCGACGCTGTTGTAGTTGACCTCGGCCGCGCCGTAGAGCTTCTGGGCACTCGCCGGTGCGGTGACGCTCAGTCCCGCCACCACCACCCACCACGCCCACAAAGATCTGCCGGCATCATCGCGCATAGTTGATCGTGTAGGACTTCGGGTCGTGGCACGTCGGCTGGCAGGTGCCACCATCGGGCGCCTCGATGAAGGCCGTGATTCCCGGGTTGCGCCCGGTCACGATCAGATGCCGTTGCGAGGGCGCGCCGTGCGTCACGTGACACGCGGAGCAAGGAACGTTCAGCCCCCCGACGTGCTCGACGTGTCCCTTGGCGGCGCCGGGCGCGTTGAAGCGGGAGTTGCCGCGCACGGCGTCGGGGGACGCGGGGTTCCCGTAGACGTCGTAGGCATGGCACGAGAAGCACATCTCGTCCGCGGTCATCTGCCGGGGCTCGGACGACGCCTCGTAGGGCTGCTTCAGGATGTAGCGATAGGACGAACCGTGGGGTCCACGCGGCGAGCCGGGAAAATCGCTGCCGTGGCAGTCGCCACAGCGTGTCAGGCTGGCGGGGCTCCAGCCCGGAACGAAGGCGGCCGCGGCGATGCTGGGGTCGCGACCGGCGGCTTCCACCGGATGGTACGAGGCGTTGGCCGGGTTGAGCGCGAGCGCGAGATCGGTCTGGCCGGTCGGCTGAGTCGTCCACGACGAATGGCACTTGAAGCACACCTGGTACTCCGCCCGCGGCGCGCTCAGGGTGTCCGATCCCGGTACGAAAGTGAAGGTCGGCGGCGCCCCGGCGGGTCCGTTCAGCACTCGCAGGCGGCTCACGCCCAGGTTCGCCCGCGACAGCTCCGGCGCGGGCGGAACTCCGCCGCGATCGAAGGTCGCGAGGTGCGGGTTGTGGCAATCCAGACACTCGGCGTGGCGGCGGTTCTGGGGCGTTGTGGCGAAGTCGGCCGGCAGCGATTCGGTGGGTCCCTGGTGGCGTCCGCTCAGAATCGTCACCGGGTGCGCGTACGGCTTGGCGAGATCGACGCCGATGTTGGTGGCCGCGGGAGCCCCGTCGTGGCAGGCGAGGCAAAGGGCTTCCTCCCGGGCAACGGCGAGCATGGGGATCAGGCCGGTCGCGTCCACCCAGCCGTGCGGGTCGTGGCAGTTCAGGCACTTCCCGGCGGCCCCGGCCTCGGTGCGCGGCGGAGGCGTGGGACCGGGCCACACCGTCCCGGGCCCGCCGCTGTGCGCAGAGCCGAGATAGAGATCGGTGCCGGCATAGCTGCCACCTGCCCACGGCGTATCGTGGCAGCGATCGCAAAGCGAGTTCTCGTTGGGCCCGAGGAGGGCGTGCTTGTAGGCGACCGGGCCCTGGCCATGCAGCGTGTGGCACTGGTCGCAGTCGCCGGCATGGGCGCTCTCGGCCAGGGTCTTCGTGATGCCGGCTCTGGTCCGGTAGGGGTGGAGCGGCTTCGCTCCGAGGCAGATGAGGCCGAGGAGAACCAGCCCCGCCAAACTCCATACGACGCGCGGCATCCGCCACATGCTAGGGCCACCTTCCCGCGAAGGGAAGCTCATGCCGCTCCGGGTGTGACCTTCGGCCGTGCCGGGCCACCGGCAGATCCGGCCGGCCCCGGATGCGGAGCCGGCCGGATCGACAACATGCGGACCTACGGCAGGATGCTGGTCGGATTCCCGGCCGGCCACGAGCCCATGCCATGGCAGTTGCGGCACAGGTCCCGATACTGACCGCCGGTTCCTTCCTCCGTCATCGCCGTCGCGACGGGATCAATCAAGCGGGGATCGGACCCCGCGGGAGCGCTCCCCCCGGTCCGCGCCGACATGACGAAGATCAGACCGAACTTGTTTTCGTTCCCGTGCGACTTGTGACAACTGAAGCACGAGGGCGTCATGTCCGTGGGAACGCCCGTGGTAAGGGCCCACGCTCCCGACTGGCTCATCATCTTGACGCGGCGCGTCGGGTCGGAGACCGCCCAGGCGCTGGTCGAGGCGAGGTTCACGCCCGCGGTCGGGTGGCGGATGAAGTCGGTGCCGTCGTTGATGTTGGCCGCCGTGGGACCGCCGTGGAAATTGCCGTGGCAGTTGCCGCACCAGGCGCCGTACATGCTGGAGTCCTGTCCGGCGTGCTCCAGGTACTGCACGTTGTCGTTGTCGTAGTTGTGCGGGGCCTTCTCCAGCACCCACGTCGACGGTGTCGGGCTGCTCGGGGCGGCTCCGATCTCGTAGGTGACCTCCTTGCTGCGCCACGACGGGTCGATGAACGTCGCCGTGCTGGTAGCCACGTCCCCCAACATGTTGCGGAAGTACTTGCCGCCGTGCACCCGATGGCAATCCGAGCACTCGAGCCCTTCCGCGCCGATCGGCGGCGCTCCCGCGGCGACACCGGGGGGTGCGTCCGCCGACCACAGGGTATGGCCGTTTCCCTGCGTGTACGGCGAGGTGTTGGTGTAGCCGTGCGCGCCGCCGTTGGGAACGTTCAGAGCGCCCGCGCTACGGCCGTGGGTCGGTGGGTTGGGGCTGGGACCGAGGACGTCGGGAATGTCCGTCTTGCCGTCGTGACAATTGAGACACGCGTTGTTGACCGTCTCGCCGCGGAGCAACTTCTCATACGGGGGATCCGTCGTGTGCGGGCCCAGCCATGTCGTGTCCGCATCGCTCCCATAGCCGTGCTTCTGGCTGCCGTGAGCAATGTGGCAGTCACTGCAGATCAGCAACCGACCGACATGGTAGTCGCCGGCCGTGGCGAGCTTCGTCAGGCCGGCGATCGCAGCCAGGGCCGCGATGACGAGTGTGAGACGCTTCATGACTGCAACCTCCTTTCCAAGAAACGAAGAAGCAACAAGGTGAAGTTCGAAGGCCGACGCCCAGGTCGGCCGGATTCCCATCCTCCTATTGGTCCGCAACGGTGAACACTTGAACCCGTCCGATCTCACGATCCGTCAGGGCGATGAGCCCCCTCTCATCGGAGGCGAGAGAGCTCGGATGCGCGAACTCCCCCGGGGCAATGCCTCGTCCCCCCGTCTTTGCGACGAGGGTGCCTTCCCCGTCGAAGACCTGGAGCGTCTGCCGGATCTCGTCGACGACCCAGATGCGTCCATCGGCGGTGGCGGCCACACCCGAAGGTAGGGAGAAGTTGCCGTCGCCGACGTCGTGAAGGCCGAAACCGCGTAGGTACTGGCCGGTTGCCGTGAAGATCTGGATCACTTGATCGGTGCGCGCGCACGCCACCGCGATCGCGCCGTCGGCGGTCACGGCCAGCCCGGTGACGTTGAACAAGTGGCCGAGGTCCGTGCCTGCTTCGCCCCACGAGCCATCCGGGGTCAGGTCGGGGCGGAAGCGATAGATCTTCGACGCTTCGGCGGTGGTCCCCACGAAGATCGTTCCATCCCCGGCGACGGCGACCGCGTTCGGGTGGCCAGCGGCGATGTCGAGGCGCGCGATGAAGCGGCCGCGCCGGTCGAGCACGTCGACGTAGGTGGCCACCTGATCCACCACCAGCAGCCGGCCGGAGCGATCGAAGGCCAGGGCGCAAGGGGATCCATCCACCACCGAGCCGTCGGAACGGACCACGCGATGGACGAACCGGCACAACGGTCGCCCGGTGGCGGAGAACACATCGATGCGGTGCTCGCCGGTGTTGCCGACGTAGAGCGCACCGTCGCCGGGATCGAAGGCCACGCCGCTCGGGCGCGTGAAGGACTCGCCCTGGCCGTAGCCCCAGATGACTTGGCGGGGCTTGAGGAGTGGAGCCCCGCCGGCGGCGGATGAGCACGCCAAGGTCAGCACCGTCGCCAGCCAGGTGGCGGCGACCTTGCGATGGCCGGGGTTCTCGAGCGTTATTGGCTTGCGGCTCATGGGGCTCTCGCGCGGATCTGAAGCTCCGCACTTGTACGGGGCTGCAACGCCTGTGCCGTCAACCTGGGAGGAATCGCTGTAGTGGATCCGCTTGGAGCGCAGTGAGTTGCCGTCCTGGATGATTCGCCGTCGAACTGCGCTGCCGAGATCGAGGTCTGACAGTCTGGCAGGGTCATGGCGGCAGCGGCAGGACCGCACGCTTGGAAAAGGGGACCTGGCGCGCCACTCGGGGGGAGCCGGGCGGTGGGTCCGGCGGAATTGAGGTCAGGCCACATCGTTGCATGCCCACCCACCCACGCCTGCGCTTGTCGGCGCTGGCCCGACCTTCTAAGCTACCCGGCTTCACTGGTACTCAGGTCTTTCCATCTTGATGTCGGATTCCGCCGAACCCGAGGGTGGCAGATGAACATCCCCCCCTTCAGTCTGTTCTCCGCGATCAGCGAGTTGTTCGTCACCACCGGGGTGATCTACGTCCTCAGGCGCAACTGGACGCGCCGCTCGTTCCCGCTGGCTGCTTTCGTTGGCGTGGCGCTGTTCGAGGCGTTCGTGAACGTCATGTACATGGCCACCAAGGCCGCCAAGCTCTCGGGCCCCGGCGCGGAAGTAATCTCGCCCACGATGCGGCTGATCTACGCCGGGCATGGCATGCTGTCCCTGCTGGCCTACCTGGTCTTCGTGATCCTGGGAGTGATGGCCTATCAGGACCAGCGGCAAGGCCGCTACTTTTTCCCCGAGCGGCCGCTGGTCACCTGGTCCTTCGCGGTTCTGTGGGGGGTGAGCATCATCTCGGGGGAAGCGCTCTTCGTGAAGCGGTACCTGCTCTAGACCTAGACGAACGCAGACCCGAACTCCACCGACCCCGCCCCCGATTCGACCATTGGCACCGAGCCCCCGTCGGTCCCCCGAGAATCCTAGGGCGTCGCGCCTAAGGTCCCCCCTGCTGCTGGGGCTTGGGGTCCTGCTCGCGGTCGAAGCGGTGGGAGGGCTGGTGATCTTCTGGTCACGGCTCGCCTTCGGCACCACGCCCGGCGAGACGCTGCACGTCGTGGCCGGACTCCTGCTGACGGTGGTGTACGCGGTCTACCAGTGGCGACACTGGTCGCGGGTCCGGCCCTTTCGCTCGCAGCTCGACTACGCGATGGGAGTCCTTGCGGCCGCCTTCATGGCGCTCACCAACCTCACCGGCCTGATCCTCGGTTCGTTGTGGTGGAGCTACCGCTTCGGCCCGCACCTCCGATTCGGGCCAGCAGCGAACGACGCGGTACGCTACCCTCCTCTGCTTTCGGCCGCTCACAACATCGGCAGCATGGTGGTGCTCGCCTTCGTGGGGGCCCACCTCGGTGCCGTCCTGATGCGCGACCGACGGGGCGTTTGACCGTCTGCAAGATCGGAGGACCCATGTCTGAAGTATCCACGCAGGTCACGGCGGAGCACTTCCGCTACATCGCCGAGCGCACCACCGGCGAGGACGACTTCCTGCGAACGCTCAAGCGCGAAGCATCGGCGGCGGGAGTCCCCTCGATCTGGATCTCACCGGAGCAGGCGAGCTTCATGCAGATCCTGCTCGCGCTCGGCCGTGCGAGCCGCGTGCTGGAGATCGGCACGCTGGCCGGATACTCGGCGATCGCGATGGCGCGTGCGCTCCCCAAAGGGGGCAGCGTCACGACCATCGAGCTCGACCCGGCACGGGTGGACTTCGCACGGCGCTGGGTGGCGCGCTCCGACGTGGCCGACAAGGTCGAAGTCCTCCAGGGCAAGGGGATGGATGTGCTGCCGCGGCTGGCCGCCGAC
>DASXTP010000036.1:0-6080 GCA_036505355.1 Candidatus Eiseniibacteriota bacterium
TCATCCGCGTCGTTGTTGACCGGAGACGTATGAAGGGAGGGATTGGCGGTGATTTGGGAGGGGACGCCGCCCTGCGCGTGGCAAGGCTGGACCAAGGCTCCGCCCTGGTTGAGGACGCCAAGCACGAACACCGCGCAGACGATGCGGCGCGTCAGGGCGGCCCGAGGCTCGGAACTCCTGGGAACCCGTCGCCGGAAAATCCCGCAAGGATGCATGAGTGATCCCCTAGGCGTTGCCGAGTGATATAAGCGCGCGTACCCCCTCTTGTGTCAAGTGATTATTGGCCATTCGGCCAACCCCGACGGATGGAACGGGCGGTAGACTGGGGCCAGGTGCCGGCCCGAGGTCGACATATTTGCTTTGGTGCCGCGAGCCCATCGTCAAGTAGGACCCGGGGAGCCGCAGAAGTACCCCGTACGGTGGCCAAGGGCATGAGCCCCGGAGCACGCTTCGCAGACTCTCGCGATCCAGGCTCCCCTGCCGGCACCCACGAGCGCGTGGCGGGGGAGGCGCTATGGAACTGCTTCATCCGAGATGCGCAGGTCTCGACGTCCACAAGGACATCGTGGTGGCGTGCGCACGGATCCAGGTCCGGGAGTACGCACGTCACGTGAAGGCCGAGTTCTCGACCACGACGAGCGGGCTGATGGCCCTGGCCGATGGGCTCGAGGAGCACCAGTGCCAACCCGTCGCGATGGAGGCGACGGGCGTGTACTGGAAGCCGGTGTGGCACGTGCTGGAGGGTCGCTTCGAGTTGGTGCTGATCAACCCGGCGCACGCGCGCAACGTGCCGGGGCGCAAGAGCGACCTGAACGATGCCCACTGGCTCGCCGACCTGCTGGCCCACGGCCTGATCCGCGCCCGCTTCGTGCCGCCAGCGCCGATCCAGGAACTGCGTGACCTGACCCGGACACGCAAACCGTTGGTCCGGCAGGTCGCGCGTCATACGCTGCGCATCCAGAAGACACTCCAAGACGCCAACCTCAAGCTCACGGGAGTCATCTCCAACCGGCTGGGCACCAGCGGACGTGCGATCCTCCAGGCGTTGATCGCGGGCGAGACCGACCCCGAGCGGTGGCTGGAGCACACCACCGGCAAACTCCAGGCGCCGCGCCCGCGACTGCTCGAGGGACTGCGTGGAACCGTGACCGATCACCATCGCTTCATGCTCCGGCTGCACCTGCGCCAGATCGACTCGCTCGAGAGCGGCATCCGCCAACTCGAAGGCCAGATGGAGAAGCGGCTGCGTCCCTTTCGAGAGCGAGTCGAACAGCTCTGCACCCTCCCCGGAGTGAGCGACATCGTCGCCCGGGTGCTGATCGCCGAAATCGGCCTGGACATGACGCGGTTCCCCACCTCCGGGCATCGGGTGTCGTGGGCGGGACTGTGCCCACGCCTGGACGAGAGCGCCGGCAAGCGCCGCTCGAACCGGGTGCGCCAGGGTGCTCCCTGGCTCAAGACCACGCTGGTGATGGCGGCAGGGCCTGCCGCGAGTGCTCGCGGAACGTATCTGCGCGCCCAGTTCCAGCGCCTCAAGACCCGCCGCAACGTAGAAATCGGAGGCTGTGCTCCCGTTCCTTCGCAGCCAAATGTGATCCCATCCCGTTTCCTACCGCTCAGGGATGAGCCCGCCGCACCTCGATGTCGCCGTTCACGGTGCGCACTCGGATCCGGTTGCGCTCGCTTCCCACGACTCCTTTGGCCCGCACGTAGCGCCGCGGGGTGCCCTCGTCCGCTTCCCAGCGGACGGTCGATTCCCGATCCAGCGTCCAGTCGCTGGTGATGCGGGTCGGGCGCCCGAACGATCGCGTGTATGCAGTTTCGAGGTCGAACCGGGCCTCGAAATCACGCGGTAGCTCGACCACCACCCGGCCAGTGCCCGATGTGATCTCAACGGTTTGGGGGGAACCGCCCGCATCGATGAGCGATACGCTCACCGCGCCCGCTCCGGTTCCGGCGTGCACCGACCCGGCCACAGGCCCGATCTCGATGTCGCCGCCGCCGGTCTGCGCCTCGACGATTCCGGCGCCGCGACCGACGCGGATGTCGCCGCCGCCGGTGGTTATCCGCGCACCCCGGGGCGCCTCCTCGAGATCGACGTCTCCACCGGCCTTGCGGACGCGCAGAAAACCGGGGCGGGCGTCGCCTGCGATCCCGATGTGCCGGTGCTCGTCGTCCACCTCGACCCCGCTCAGATCTCCCGAGGCCAGGTCCTCGTCCGAGTCCTCCCCCTCACCCCTGGAGGTGATGACCGGTCCGCTGCCTGACGATCCGCGCAGGTTGCCCCGCACGTTGGAGATCTTCACCATTCCGCCCCCGGTCGACACCGAGCCGTCCAGCCGCGAGTCGGACACCTGGATGTCCCCACCACCGGTCGCGAGGCGGACGCGTCCCCGGAGCTGCTCGAGCACGATCTCTCCGCCCCCGGTCTGGCCGCGGAACGTGCCCTCGACATGAGCGATCGTGACCGCGCCACCGCCGGAGCTCAACCAGATGTCGTAACGCCTGGGAATCTGGATCTCGAAGGCGTGCGAGGTGGAGAACGATCGATCCTCGCCGGCCTGCAGCGAGCTAATGACCACGCCGCCCGGCCCGCGGTCGGCTTCGAGGCGGGTGTCGCGCCAGTCCTTGCCGGCTAGTCGAGCCCGTACCCGCACTTCCGGCCGGTCCCAACCGCGGATCTCGACGGTACCGCCGGTCTCCAGATCAAGCCTCAGCTCTCGACCCGCGGTGGTCGAAACCGTGCGCTCGAAGGTAGATGCCGGGTCGGTCCTGCTCGCGGCGTGGACCGCGGTTTGGATCGCGACCTCGCTCGCGGCCTGCGTCACCACCCGGTTCGCCGTCCGGGTGACGGCCCGGGTGACATGGCTCGCGACGTTGCCGAAGGGATCCACGCGCAGATTGGCCGAAGCCCGCCGAGGGACAAGCCCCGCCAACGGGACCACCAGGAGCGCCGCCGCCGCGAGCGCCGCGACGGCGGCACCCCGCGACACGGTGCCACGGGGTCGCAGCTCGTCGAGCACCGCCAGCAGGCGACCCTCGAGATGAGACGGGCGCGCCATGGCCACACCGGCCAGCTCGGCACGGCGCAGCGCGCGCCACCGTCGGGCGACATCGAGCAGGGTCGAGGCGTATTCATCCGCCGGAACGCCGCCGGCCAACACTCGATCATCACACGCTCGCTCGCCCTCGGATCGCAATCGGGAGGCCGCGAGCCACACCAGCGGGTGGAACCAATAGGCCGCGCAGGTGAGCGTCGCGACCCATTGCGCCAGGTAGTCGCCCCGTCCGACGTGCGCCAGCTCGTGCAGCAGGACGATCCGGCGTCGCTCGGCGGGCCAGGAATCGGCCTCCCGTGGCAGCAGGATGACCGACCGCGGCCAGCCCCAGGTGAGCGGCGTGGCGACCGACCCGCTCATCGCCAGACGCACGCCGCGCTCGAGGAGGCGCCGCGAGGAGACATCGCCGATCAGCGCGCACCACGGGCCGCGTTCCACCGGGACGGCGGCGCGATGGAGGCGCGCGAGCACCCAATGGCCGAGGAGACAGCGAAGCAGGACCCAGAGGCAGCCGGCAAGCCACAGGAGACCGAATCCCCAAGCGATGCTTGAAGCCCATGTCGGGCGCGGTCGGTCGGCAAGACCCCCGGTGGCGAGGGCGCCCGGGCGACCGAGACCGGTGCCGCTCGCGTCGGTTGCTCGGTCCCTTTCGATCCGTTCGGATCCCATTCCGATCGCGGGGCTCTGCAGCGCCCCGAGTCGCTCTGGCGTTGGCACCGGGAACGCCACGCGGGGAGCGATCGGCGCGAGCAAGGGAAGCGCCAGAGCGCTCGCCAGCGTGGTCAGCCAGACGAAGTGGCGTGCGGCCGCCGGTCGGCCGCGAGCCAAGGCCGCGACCAGCGCACCGCCCGCCAGCGCGGCGGTGACTTTGCAAAGCAGGATGAGCACGGCACCCGGCAGCGACATGAACGAACCGCTCATGAGCGCCCTCGTTTCCGCCGCGCCTCCGCGATCAGCTTGGCGAGCCGCTTCAAATCGTCGTCCGAGGGCGGCGTCTCGGCGGCGCGCAGCATCGCGGCGACGGCGGATTCCACCGAATTGTTGAAGAAGGTCTCGAGCACGTGGCGCGCCGCCAAACGGCGAATCCGCTCGGCGTCGCCGGCGGGATAGAAGACGTGGCGTGGTCCCTCCCAGGCGTGCCGCAAGAAGCCCTTCCCCTCGAGCAGCCGCAGCATGCTGCGCACCGAGGAGTTGCTGGGCGGATCGAGCAGGTCGTCCAGCACCTCGGCCGCGGTGGCGCGGCCGCGGCGGATGACGATGTCCATGATCTGCCGCTCGCGGCGGCCGAGATCGGAGAGTGATTTGGGCATCGGGCCTCCGGGTTCAGCCGCCGGCGAGCAGGCCTCGTGGTTGTTGATCCATTCGCATGGTGTTGATACACCCACATCAGGCGCGCGCTGTCAACCAGAATCGAAGTCACGCGGCGATCTTCGCCGCTCCCCTCGGCCGACCCCCGCCCACCACCCGTGTCGCGCTCTTCAAGACGCCGCGAGCGAGTCGAGGAAGTCGAGGATCACCCGGTTCGACACTTCCGGAACTTCCATGGTTGGAAGGTGACCGAGGCCCTTCATCACCACCTTGCGCGCCCCGGGGATCCACCCGGCCAAGACGTCGGCGATGTCACGGAAGTTCCACCATGTCGTGCTCGCCGACGATGACGAGCGCGGGCGCCGCAATGCCCGCCCCGGCCACCTCGTAATAGAGAGGTGCCGTCCACGGGGGCGAAGCCGGCCCGGGTCTCCATACCGCCCAAGATACTGATTCCGAGACCGGCCCCCCAACGCGGGGTCGGCTTCCGGGTCCCGGGGACCCCTTGTGCCCTCCGGTGTACGGGGAGAGAATCCCGGTCGTGCGGCTCCCCCGATGCATTCCTCTCCCGCTGCTCGCGATCCCTCTCGCGATCTGGGCGCCGAGCGGGCCGGAAGCCTTGCCGAGCCCGGTCACACAGCCGCCGATCGTGCGGCCCCCGGCCGATTCCATCCGCAGCCTGATGGTCGTGCCCTCGCGGGGTGACGTGCGAGGACGCATCGACTCGACCGGATATGCGCTGCATGCTTCGCAGATGGCCAAGGTGTGGGAGCTTTCCGCCGGCCCGCCGGCCCCCGATTCGCTGGCCCCCAGTCCCACGACCGCCGTGGCGGCGGTGATCTGCCCGCACGATGACTTCAGCTTTGCCGGCCGCGTCTACCGGCGCGTCATCCCCCTCGTCAGCGCGCGCACGGTGCTCGTGATCGGCGTCTTCCACCGCTACTACAAGTTCGGCGAGTACGACCGGCTGGTGTTCGACTCGTACCGGCAGTGGACCACTCCCGACGGCCCGGTCCCGGTCTCGTCGCTGCGTGAGGCGCTGCTCCATCGCCTGCCGCGTGCGGACTGGAAGCAGGACAGCATCGCCCACGACGCCGAGCATTCCGTCGAGCCCTTGGTGGTGTGGCTCAGGCACGCACGGCCCGACCTCGAGGTGGTCCCGATCCTGGTGCCGGGAGCGCGCTTCGAGCGGCTCCGGGAGCTGGGCGACCACCTCGGCGCCGCGCTCGAGTCGGAGCTGCGGGCGCGGGGATGGCGCCTGGCACGAGACGTCGCGATCGCGATCTCGGCGGATGCCATTCATTACGGGCCCGATTTCAAGCTGGAGGCGTTCGGGCCGGGCGGCCTCGACGCCTACCAGAAGGCAGTGGAGAAGGACCGCGGCCTGATGAACGGGCCGCTCGAGGGCCCGCTCACGATCGGGAAGATTCGGACCCTCTACGGCACGTTCGTCGACCCCGAGCATCCCGACGACTACCGCTGGACCTGGTGTGGGCGATTTTCGGTGCCGCTGGGGCTGCTGACCCTCGAGCGCATCGCCCGCAGCCGCGGTGGCGCGATCGGTCACCCCGTCGCCTATGCGACGTCGGTGGGCTGGCCCGAGCTGGGTCTTCGCGACATCGGCATGGCGCCGACTGCGCCGTCGAACCTGTACCACTTCGTGGGGTATCCCGGCGTGGCCTTCACGCTCGAGACCGTTCCCGGTTCACCGGC
>DASXTP010000037.1:0-10397 GCA_036505355.1 Candidatus Eiseniibacteriota bacterium
GCCCTGATTCTCGTTGCGGGCGGCCTCGGGGCGGCGGCGTTCCATCCGCCCGCGGCAGCGCTCGCCCATCGGCTCGGCGGCGAACGGCGCGGCTTCGCGATGTCGGTGTATATCACCGGCGGCACGCTGGGCTTCTCGCTCGGGCCGCTCTTCGCCGTCACCGTGGTTGGCCGGTTCGGCCTCGAACGCACCTGGCTGGCGGCGATCCCGGGACTCGTGGTCTCGGGGCTGCTGCTGGCGTGGTTCTCGCGCGTCCGTCCGCAACTGCGCCACGCCGGGGTGCGGCCGGAGCTTGCCGAGCTCAGGCCCTTTCTGAGGCCGCTGTCGCTGCTCTACCTCGCGGTGGTGTGCCGCTCGGCGGTGTCGTACGGTTTCATGACCTTCCTGCCCATCCACCTCCATGCTGGCGGCTACGGCCTCGCGGCGAGCGGGATGATCGTCACCCTCTACCTCTTGTGTGGGGCGCTGGGCGGATTCCTGGGCGGCTGGCTGGCCGACCGCTGGGGCGGACGCAACGTCGTGGTGGCCTCGTTCTTCGGCGGCGCGCCGCTCTACCTCGGATTCCTGCTGCTGCCGGATCCAGTGGGCTTGGCTTCATTGGTGCTCGGGAGCTTCGTGCTGCAGACCTCGCTGCCGGTCAACGTGGTGATGGGGCAGGAGCTGTCGCCCCGCCACGCCTCGACCATCTCGAGCCTGCTGATGGGGGCGGCCTGGGGAATGGGAGCGCTGATTATCGGCCCGATCGGGGTGCTGGCCGACGCGCGCGGGCTGCACACCGCGCTGCTCGCCCTGGCGGGGGTGCTCGGGGTCGGCCTGGCCGGTGCGCTCGGGTTGCCCGATCTGAGGCGGCTCGGCATTTCGGCCCGGATCGGGGAGGCGGCGAGCGCACCGGGTCCGGGGCTGTAGGGCTCACCGCCAGGAGGCTCCCTCGGTGGCAGGGTTGCGTCGGCGCGCCGGGCGCGCTTTCATGCCCGCGGACCTTTGACCAAGGAGCGGCGATGGAGCTTGGATTCGTAGGCCTGGGACGCATGGGGCTCAACATGACCACCCGACTGCTTCGGGGCGGGCATCGGGTGGTGGCAACCAATCGCAGCCCGGGCCCGATCGAGGAAGCCCGACGTCACGGAGCCGAAGGAGTCGCGGACGCGGTGGCAGCGCTGCAAGCGCTCACGGCACCCCGCGCCCTGTGGGCGATGATCCCGGCCGGACCTCCGGTGGACGAGCTGATCGCGCAGCTCGAGCCGCATCTCAAGCCCGGCGACCTGTTGGTGGACGGAGGGAACTCCAACTACCAGGACTCGCGGCGACGACACGACGCGCTGCGGGCGAAGGGAGTCCACTGGGTGGACGCCGGCACCTCGGGCGGCATCTGGGGACTCGAGGTGGGCTATTGCCTGATGCTCGGCGGCGATCGCCAGGCGATCGAGCGGCTCAGGCCTGCCCTGGAGACCCTGGCCCCGCCCGAGGGCTGGCTCCACGTCGGGCCGTCCGGGGCAGGGCACTTCGCCAAGATGATCCACAACGGCATCGAATACGGCATGATGCAGTCCTATGCCGAGGGCTTCGAGATCCTGAAGGCGAGCGACTACGGTTACGATCTCGGTCCGCTGTGCCGGCTGTGGAATCAGGGAAGCGTGGTCCGGTCGTGGCTGCTCGAGCTGGCCGGGCGGGCGTTCGAGAAGGATCCGGAGCTGCAGAAGATCCGCGGCTACGTAGAGGATTCGGGGGAAGGGCGCTGGACGGTGCAAGAAGCGCTCGACCGCGACGTGCCGGCCCCGGTGCTGACGCTGTCGCTGCTCTCCCGCTTTCGGTCCCGGCAGTCCGACTCGTTTCGCGACCGCGTGATCGCGGCGCTGCGTGCCGAGTTCGGCGGCCATGCGGTGAAGCCGCGATGACCGGGCCGCTGCCGAGGGAGGGCTAACATGGCGACCCGGATCGCCGTGGTCCCGCCCCCCATGCTGACACGCGGCGTTCGTGAAGCGTCGCCCTGCGCGCTGGTGGTGTTCGGGGCGAGCGGCGACCTCACACGCCGCAAGCTCCTGCCCGCGCTCTACAACCTGGCGGTCGGGGGCTCGTTGCCCGAGCGCTTCGCGGCGTTGGGCGTGGCCCGTCGGGCTCAGACCGCCGAGGAGTTCCGCAACCAGATGCGCCAGGCGGTGGGCGAGTTCTCGCGCCGACCGCTCGATCCCTCGCGCTGGGTCGACTTCGCCCGTGAGCTCGACTATGAGCCAGGCGAGTTCGGCGAAGACGCGACCTACGAGCGCCTGGCGGTACGCCTGCAGCAGCTCGACTATCGGCGCGACCTCGGCGGCAACCGTCTGTTCTATCTGGCCACTCCGCCGGGCGAGTTCGGACCGATCCTCAAGGGGCTCAAGCGAGCCGGCCTGATCCTGCCTTCGGGCGGGACGCCGTGGAGCCGCGTGATCCTCGAGAAACCCTTCGGGCGCGATCTCGAGTCGGCGCGGGCGCTGAACCGGCTAGTGGCCGAGGTGCTGGACGAGTCGCAGACCTTCCGCATCGACCACTACCTGGGCAAGGAGACGGTCCAGAACATCTTGGTCTTCCGCTTCGCCAACAGCATCTTCGAGCCGGTGTGGAACCGGAAATACGTGGACTACGTCGAGCTGTGCGCGCTCGAGACCGTCGGGGTGGGCACCCGTGGCAAGTTCTACGATCAGACCGGTGTGATGCGCGACATCGTGCAGAACCATCTGCTCGAGCTGCTGGCGTTGGCCGCGATGGAGCCGCCGACCACCGGCAGCGCCGACGACATCCGCAGCGAGAAGCTCAAGGTGCTGAACGCGCTCCGCGACCCGCGGCCCGACACCATCGAGCGCGACGTGGTCCTCGGCCAATACCGAGGCTACCGTGACGAACCGGACGTCTCGCGGACCTCGTTGACCCCCACCTACGCCGCGCTGCGCGTGTTCGTGGACAACTGGCGATGGCAGGGAGTGCCCTTCTACCTCCGAACCGGCAAGAAGCTGGCGAAGCGGGCCACCGAGCTGTCGGTCCACCTGCAGCCGATTCCGCTCAGCTTGTTCGGCCGCGATGGGGTGAGCGAGCACATCCGGCCCAACGTGCTCACGCTGAGGATCCAACCGGACGAGGGGATTCAGCTCGAGTTCGCCTCGAAGGTCCCCGGTGATGATCTCAGCGTGGGCACCACCGTGATGGACATGAAGTACACCGAGGCCTTCGGCGGCGAGCCGCCCGAGGCTTACGAGCGCCTGCTGCTCGACGCCATGCGCGGCGACGCCACGCTGTTCTCGCGCCGCGATTGGGTGGAGACCTCGTGGGCCTGGATCGACCCGATCATCCAGTTTTTCGAGCGACAGCCGGCGCGCGACTTCCCCAACTACGAGCCCGGCTCCTGGGGACCGGGCTGCTGCGACGACTGGCTGCGTCGCGATCGCCGTGCCTGGCGGGAACCGTAGTGCCCCGCGGGAGAGGCGCGCCTTTCGAGACATGCCAGGGAAAGGCGCGTACACAGGAGTCGCTGGATGCGCATACTGTACTTCGACCTGGACGGCACGCTGATCCACCTGAATTTCGGGAACGTGAAAAACGCGCTTGCCCGCGGGGCGTTCGAGCGGGCGGTCCGCACGGCCGAGTTCGAGAGGCTGGTTTGTATCGGCAACGCCATGGGGATCATTACCCTGCTTGAAGAGACGGGTCGTGAACCGGACGGCCACGGGATGCTCATGCAGCTGTGCGGCGGGGCCTTCGTCGACGAGCGGTGGTTGCGTTCGATTTGTGGATGGGTGCGGGATCCCAAACGTCGAGTCCGGGAGCTTGCCTTCGACCAGGATTGGTGGTGCATGGACGACATGGCGACCCGCTACTTCGAGCTCGACGGACGGGCTGACCTGCTGGGAGCGCACCGAGGCGGGCGAATCTTGGAATCCGACCCGGTGGGCGAGGGGCACGACATTCTGAAGTGGCTCGAGGGGATAAAGCGCGAGCACGGTCGTGTCTGATCGGGCATGGACCGGCCCGCGCTCGATCGAGCCCAAAGGCGCCAGCGATTTGCGCATCTTCCCCGATGCCCATTCGCTGGCCCGCGCGGCGGCGGAAGCCGTGGCGGCCGCGGCGGCCGATGCGATCCGCGCCCGCGGGTGGTTCGACCTCGGACTCTCGGGTGGGCGCACCCCGGGCCGGGCTTACCGCCGGCTCGCCGAGCCGGACCTCGGCATCGATTGGTCGCGGGCGCGCCTGTGGTTCGCCGATGAGCGCGCCGTGCCGCCCACCGATCCGGACAGCAACTTCCGTCTGGCGCTCGAGACGCTGATCGAGCCGGCCAGGGTCCCAATGGCCAACGTGCATCGCATGCGAGCCGAGCAGCTCGACCTCGCCGCGGTGGCGGCGGAGTACGAGGTGCTGCTCACCGGGCCGCTCGACGTGCTGGTGCTGGGGGTGGGCGAGGACGGGCACACGGCCTCGATCTTTCCCGGCTCGCCGCTGGTCGACGAGCGGCAGCGGCGCGTGGCGGCTGTGTTCGACAGCCCAAAGCCGCCGAGCCGGCGCCTCACCGTAACGCCGCGGGTGATCGAGGAAACGCGCCAGGTGCTGGTGCTCGCCACCGGCGAGGACAAGGCCGCCGCCGTCGCGGGGGCCCTGGTGGGTGCCTCCGATCCCCATCGAGTCCCGGCGTGCCTGCTGCGCGGACGTACCTGGCTCATCGACCAGGCCGCGTCGGGCGCGGTGGGCGGGCGACCGGCCTGATCGCGAATGTCGCCGGTCTACTCTCCGTGCCCGCGCCGCTCGGCCATGCGCTCGAAGAACTCGCTGGCCTCGGACGCCGTTGGCGGGTGGAGCAAGTACTTGCGCGCGAACTCCTCGGCACCGGGAAAGTCGCCGGGCAGCCGGGCCGCGGCGCCGCTCGAGTCGTAGGGCGTGCGCCGCAACTCGACCGCCGGGCCGAACAGCGCCCAGCGGGCATCCGGGCTCCCTTCGTACGGCATGCCGACGCTGCCCGGGTTGACCAGCCGTTTGCCGGCGACTTGGCGATCGAACTGGACATGGGTGTGGCCGCACACCACCAGCGGCTGGGCCACGCCGGCGAACATCTCCTGCAAGCGGCTCTCGGGGGTGAGGCGAGTGATGATCTCTTCGTCGCTTCGCGGCGAGCCGTGGCAGAAGAGAATGGCCCCAAGCGGGTCGATCTGGTATTCGGCGGTCGCGGGCAGGTGGGCCAGAAATGCCCGATGCCTGGGTGTGAGCTGATCCCTGGCCCAGCGCCCACGTGCCGCCCACAGATCGCCCGGATCTGGGACCGTGTCCAACTCCTCCACCAGCTCGCGGTCGGCGTTGCCGCGGATGTACACCGCGTCCTTCCGACCTATCAGGCGATCCAGGGTCTGCCGCGGCATCGGCCCCAAGGCGATGTCGCCGCCGAGCAAAATCAGGTCCGGTCGCAGCCGATCGATCTCCGCCAGCACGGCGTCCAGGGCGTCGAGGTTCCCGTGGACGTCATAGAGGGCTGCGATGCGCATGCTCAACCTGGGGCTCGAACGCTCCGATCACGGCAGGCTCTGCAGTTCGACCTGAGCATCGCCGGCGTCCTCGGGCTCGAGCAGGGCGCGCCGGAAGGCGGCGCGAGCGCCGGCGAGATCGCCGGCTTGGCGCCGGGCCTGACCCTGCTTCAAGGCCAGGCCCGGCAAGTCGGGCTTGAGTCGCTCGGCCTCGTCGAGCAGCGCTACCGCCCGGCGGACGTCGCCGTGCGTCAGGGAAAGCTGGCCGAGCCACAGGTCGGCCTGCGCGTGATAGGGCGACTCGCGACGCGCGCGCTCGAGCTCGGCGGCAAGCAATCGAGCGAGGCCGGGGTCGACGAGCGACCGCTGCACCAGGTCGGCCATCACCGGGGTTTCGGGGGACAGGAACCGGTAGGCGAAGGGATCGAGCTGCCGGTAGCGCTTGCGGTGCACGAACAGCAGGCCCGCGTCCTCGTAGGACAAGAGCCCCCAGTCGAGCTGGCGTCCGAGCTGCACCGACAGCCGGGTTTCGCCCGGCGGCGGCGGCTCGACGATCGCGTAGGCGAAGTCCCAGACCCGGACCAGCGAGTCCAGCGCCACCGGGTCGATGCTGGCGCGGGCATAGAGCGACAGCATGCCTGGGCGGCCGCGAAGCCGCTCGTCCACCAGCGGCGGGTGGGCGTCGCCGCGGACCCATAAGATGTAGGAGCCGTAGCGGAAGGAGTTGAGCATCGGGCCCTCGAGCCCGAGCGAGTCGGCCAGCGCCGTGGCCCGCACCGGGACCGAGGAAAGCCGAGGCTCGGTGCCGGGCGAAAAGCCGGGCGTCCGGGCAAGCCAGGTCCCGCCGGCTACCGCCGCCGCCATGCCGACCAAGAGGCTGGGAGCGACTCGCCACCAGCGTCCCATCGGCGCCAGGGCCGCCGCCAACGGGCCTAGGGACACCCATGCGGCGAGACCGCGAAAGCGAGCCTCCAGGATGCCGAGGGCCAAGGTGGCAAGGGCGAACAAGCACAGGGCCGGAGACGACCGCCAGGCTCGCCGACCGCCGAGGAGATTGGCGGCCGCCGCCGCGAGCAGGAGGGCCGTGAAAGGGGTCCAGCGGTCTGTATCCCACGACCAACGGCGCAGCTCGTCGAGCGAGCCCAAGAGCAGATCGCTGCTCGGCCGATCCAAGAAGCGAAGCGCCCCGGTCAAGGTCTCGATCGGCCGCGGGACCACGGCCGAGGCCGCGACCAGGATCGGCGCCAGGAAGAACCATCTGAGCCATTGGCCGCGGGGCGCGGCGTGAGGGGGGCTGGGCGACGCGGGTCTTGGTCCCGGTGCGGCGCCACTGGCGCCCGGGACCGGGCCCTGGGGCTCAAGGGCCGCCCCTCGGTGGTGCTGCGCCGCACCGGGCTCGAGCAGGCCTTCGATGGCCGAATAGAGCCACGCCAGGATCGGGCCGAACACCCAGGCCGCATGGACGTTCGCCCACAGGGCCTGGGCCGGCACCAGCCACCGGGTGCGATCCTTCGCCGATCGACGGGCCCACTCGAACAGCGCCACCGACAGAAGGACCAGCACGGTGAACACCTGCTCGGGTGCGGGCTCGAACCGTTCGCGGGCCACGGCCACGACCAGCACGGCCAGCAGCATGCCGCCCCAGGTGGCGGCGCCGAGGAGATGGAGGATCCAGACCGCCAGGGTCATCGCCAAGGCCGCCCAGCCGACGCGCCACAACGAGACCCCCCAGTCGCCGGCGACGGCGTGGAGCCGGTAAAGCCCGACGTCGAACAGCCACTCGGAGAGCCAGGGCTTCTCGCCCCGGGCAGCCAGGCTCCAGATCTCGCGGGCAGGCAGGCCATGCTGTGAGATCGAGCGGCCGGCGGCGAGGTGGAACCAATAGGCTCTGTCGTCGCTGCGGTAGAAGGCGGCCGCACCCGCCAAGGCCACCAGGGCGATCCAGACCCAGGGTGCCGGAAGGGGGTTCCACAATCGGGAGCGGGAAGCCGTCGCGGCGTGGGGCCCGGGAGTGGGCTCCGAGGTGATGCCGGCGCTCACCGAGAGTTTACCGGTGCGGGATCGATAGGCGGACCGGCGGTCGGTCGGACCCCGGGACGTCCTCCCACGCCGATGCGGCCCGAGCGGGGGGCCCGGGCCGCAGTGCGCGGTTCGGCACGTTCGCCGTCACACCTTGCGGGGGCGGCCACGGCCGCCACCGAACAACGAGTTCAGATAGTGATTCACCTCGGTTCGGACGATATTGGGCAGGATCTGTCGAACCCTGGCCTGCACCGTGGTCCGTACTTGATCGGTCAGGGCGGCGCCCCGAGTCGAGAGGGCCGGGCGGCGTCCGGCGAGCAAGTACTTCTTGCGCCACGAATAGAAAGTTACTGGGGTCACGCCGAACTTCTTCTGTACTTCGAGCGCCGTGAGGCCCTGCTTCTGTGCAGCGGCCAGGATGCTGCTACGCTTACCAATTGTGTAGGTGCGGCGCTTGCGGCGTGGCTTGGCCATGAGAGCCTCCATGGGAGACGATATCGAGATGGCGAGAGAGTGGGGAACTACCGCACTACTAGGCCATAGGGAGGGTCAAACGTCAATCATTAGTTACCACGATGTTAATGGCCGCGACCGGCATGGAATCCCATGCTAGGCAACGAATAGGAAATGGCGGCCTTCGGTGAGGCCGGCCCGGGTGAGCCAGTCGCGCCACCGTCCGCGCGCGGCGGCCGCCCCAAATACCAGCAGCACCGGGGGGCTGAAGGGAGCGGTCCCGCCGGCCGAGGGCCGCCCGGCGGGCATCAGGCCGAGCTGAAACCCGCGCTCCCGCAAGAGGCGGTCCCACCGCTCGAGGCTCGATCCGACCCCGACCAGGGTAACGCGGCGCGCTCCATTCAACAGGCCGCGGCACAGCACCTCGAGCCGCAGGGCATCGAAGCGCTCGCGGCCGTACCGAGGCTGGCAGAGGGTGGCGCTCCCGGGATGCCGGCGCCACGCGTAGAGCACGCGGGGGAGCTTGGCGAAGCGCGCGCTCGACTCCAGCAGCCTCAGCCACAAATCGAGGTCCTCGGGCCAGTCGTGCTCGGCCCAGCCCCCGACCCGCTCCAGGCGCGACCGGCGCATCATCGCGGTGCCGTGGGCGAGCGGGCTGTCGATCAACATTTCGCGAGCCATCGCCTGGTGGGTGAGGAGCCCGTTGTGCCACGTCGCCCAACGGCGCATCCCGGCCCCGATCCGCGTGGCGGGGAAGAGCCGTAGCCGCGAGCCGACGACGTCGGTGCGAGGATCGGCCTTGAGGAAGGCGACCTGCAGCTCGAAGCGCCGCCGGTACGACAGGTCGTCGGCATCGTGTCGGGCCACCAGAGAGCCCCGGGCATGCGCGAGGGCCAGGTTCAAAGCCGCCGGCAGGCCATGCGGCGGCTGCCGCAGCACCCGCAGGCGCGGCTCGCGCGAGGCCGCGCGCTCGAGCGCTTCGCCGGAGCCGTCGGAAGAACCGTCGTCCACCGCCACCACCTCGAAATCGGAAAAGCTCTGGCGCCACAGCGACCCGAGCGAGGGCTCGAGATAGGGGCCGGCGTCTCGCACTGGCAGCAGCACGGAGAGTTCGGGCACGGCAGCGGAGACTAAATGTCTTCGCGTGGTTGTGCATCAGGCGACGGGCAGCGGGGGCGCACGAGTGGGGCCATTTATGGGGACCCCGCGACGGAGCGCGGCCCCCACTGCCCGTCGCCGAGCCCTGGAGCCGATTCAGGCATTTACAGAGCGTCAGGACCGCGGGTCGCCGGGACGAGCCGCACTGGCGTGGTATGCTGCGGGCCGCATGGCAGGCAGACGACTGCTGATCCTGGGTGGCGGATTCGGCGGGCTCGGCGTGGCGCGCGCCATCGGGCGCTCGCCGGTGGCGCGCGCCTACTGGGACACCCTGCTCATCGACAAGGAAAACTTCTTCCAATTCAATCCGTTGTTGCCGGCGGTCGCGGTCGGGGCCGTGGAGACGCGCCACATCGTCTACCCCTTCCGAGAGATGGCCCGCCACCACCGGATCCGCTTCTTCAAGAACAAGGCGATCCGCATCGACTTCGAGCGGCGCCGGGTGCTGCTGCACAACAACCTGGTCGAGCCCTTCGAGGTGCTGGTGGTCGCGGTTGGCAGCCAGACCGACCACTACGGGGTGCCGGGGGCCGCCGAGCACACGCGTCCCTTCAAGACCCTGGTCGATGCCATGACGCTGCGCGCGCGCGTGGTGGAGCTGTTCGAGATGGCCGAGCAGGCCGAGAGCATGGAGCAGCGCCGGCGTCTGCTCTCGTTCGCGGTGGTGGGCGGCGGCGTCACCGGCGTCGAGGTGGCCGCCGAGCTGATGGAGATGGCGCGCGAGACGCTGCTGCCCAAATACCCGAGCCTCCACCCCTCGCACCTCTCGGTCACGGTGATCGAAGGCATCGACCGCGTGGTAGGAACCGCGCGCCCCGAGCACTCGGCCTACATCCAGCGCTTCCTCGAACGCCGCGGCGTCGCGGTGCGGCTCGGTGTCCCCGCGGTGCGCGTGGAGCCCAAGCGGATCTGCCTCGCCGACGGCAGGGTCGTAGATGCGTTCACGATCGTGTGGGCGGCGGGAGTATGCCCTCCCGATTGGGTCCAGGAGCTGCCGCTCGAGCACGCCCCCGACGGCCGCGTGCGCGTGAACGAGTACCTGCGCGCCGTCGATCCGCAGGGTAAGGCGCGCGAGGACGTCTACGTGATCGGCGACTGCGCGGCGGCAGCCCGCGGCGACGGGGCGTTGCAGCCGCGGCTGGCCCAGACCGCAGTCAAGATGGGCAACTACCTGGGCGAACTGCTGGTGCGCCAGGCGGAGGGCCAGCCGGTCGAGCCGTTCGACTACCGCGAGGCCGGCTACATCATCTCGCTCGGCAAGCACAGCTCGGTGGTGGAGATCTTCGGCCT
>DASXTP010000038.1:0-1866 GCA_036505355.1 Candidatus Eiseniibacteriota bacterium
CGGCAGATCGAGTCGAAGACGTTGTCGAAGTTGCGGCATCCTTCCCGTAGCCAGAAGCTCCGCGACTACCTCGAATAACCGGACCGCTGCTTCTCAGGACCGGCCGGTCGGCGGGATCGCCGCCCGCCGGGCGACGCGGGCGTACTCGGCGACGTCCAGGTAGGGGCGCAGCCCCTCCAGGTCGAGGATCCATGGCTGATGGTTCCGCTGGGCCCAGAGGCGGAACGCGTCGGCGATGTGGGCGTCGGTCCGCGCGAGACTCCAGCCGTTGATGCGAGCCAGGTGCGCCCGGGCCTGCGTGCCCCCGCCGTGCAGGTTGGCGAACCCCATGTGCTGCACGGTATGGCAGTCCGGGCACAGCGCGACGATCCGCACCAGCGCCTGCACGCGCACCAGGTCGTCGTAGCGCCACAGCTCGTGGCACTCGACGGGGCGGTGCCTGGGGCCGCGGCCACCGCAGATCTCGCAGCGGGCGCCTGCCCGCTCCGCCACCGCTGCGCTGATCCGCTCCCAGGTCTCCTCATCCAGCAGCTCGCGGACATCCGCGTACCAGCTCGTCTTGGGGACCAGCTCGACCCGGAGCCGGAGCGGCGTCGTTCCAGAGGCGGAGGCCTGGGCATGCGCCAGACCCGCCGGCGCGCCGGGCTGCGACCGCGCCGCCCGGCGCCAGCCCGTTCGCACCAGCCGATTCAGCCCGCGCCGCTCCGGACGGCTGTCGAGCACCCCACCCGGCTCATGCTCGGGCCCGCCCGGCTCGCGTCCAGCCCCATCTGGCTCAGGCCCAGACCCCTCCGGCTCGCGCATGGGACCGCCTGGCCCGTTTGCCGACCCACCCGGCTCGCGCACGGGGCCGCTCGGTCCGCGTGCGGACCCACCTGCCTCCCTCATCCTGTGGCCCCCATCCATGCTCCCCGTGGCCACGGCATGCCGAGAGCAGTCTAGCCACTCCCTCCGGAAGTTCCAGCCACCAATCGCAATCTGGGAGCGACGCGAGGGATCTCACGCCATTGAATTTCACGAGGGGATTATTGAACACCTCGATCATTGACAGGAATATCGTTGAGACCTCACCGCTTGGTTGGCGTTCGCGATCGCCATCGCGATCCTCGTGGTGGCCGGTGTGTCGCAGTTGCAGCGGGGACGGGGAGTCGTCCAGCGGATCCTCGACGGCGTGACGGGGCTGCTCGCGGTCGGAGCCATCATCGCGAGCCTGGTCTTCGTCGGTCCCGCGGTCATGTGGTTGTCCTTCGCGGCAGGACTCGGGTTCGTCCTGCTCGCCTTCACGGGACTCACCCTCCACGAGATCTGGACCTACCGGGCCACCCACGGGCTGACCGTGCGGACGTTCGAGGCACCGGAGCTGGCGCGCACCGACGGCGTGCGCAGCGCCGCCTGATCCTTCAGACCGGTTGCTGCGGACCCTGGAAGCCATGCACGGCCTGTCGGCGCTCGGCAACGAGGCGAGCACCGCGCCGATCGGCGACACTTGGAACTGACCGAGTCGGACCGCCCCCCGCGGCCTGCCCGCCGCTGGAACGGAGGTACTGGATGGCCGACCACGAGCAGAACAAGCAGACGGTGCTCGCCTTCTACACCGAGGCGTTCAACGACAAGCAACCCGAGGACGCGGTCGCCAAGTACATCGGCTCGCGCTACATCCAGCACAACCCGCAGGCGCCCGACGGCCCCGAGGCGTTCATCCGGTTCGTCAGAGGCTTCTCCGCGCAGTTCCCAGACCTGAGCGTCGAGGTCAAGCGCGCGATCGCCGAGGGCGACTTCGTCATGACGCACAGCCTGCTGAAGACCTCGCCCAGCGACCGCGGCACCGCCGCGGCGGACATCTTCCGGCTGGAGGACGGCAAGATC
>DASXTP010000039.1:0-32991 GCA_036505355.1 Candidatus Eiseniibacteriota bacterium
TGCGGCGCTGATCGAGGAAGTGGAAGGTCAGCTCGCGCGAGCGTCGTGCGGCTTCCAGGAGTGGGTCGTCGATCCGCTCGGTGGGCCGCAGGTCGAGTTCATGAACCTCGCCGACTACACCACGATCGATTCGCCGCAGGATGCAGCCCGCTACGTCAGGCGATGCCGGCTGATGGGGCACTACCTCGACGACCACATCGCCAACTTGAAGACCGGCCTCGCCCAGGGCAAGACGTCGAGCCGGGACGCGGTGCGGAAGACGGTGGATCAGCTCGATGCGCTCACCTCGCGCTCGATCGACGAGTGGGCGATCCTGAGCCCGGCCAAAGCCGAGCACGCAAGATGGAGCGCTTCCGATCGGACCCGGTTTCGCGGCGACCTCACGGCGGTCGTGCGCGACGGGGTACGGCCCGCCCTGGTGCGCTATCGCGACTTCTTGAAGACGCAGGTGTTGCCGGCGGCCCGGGTTCCCGAGAGGGCCGGGCTCGCCGCGTTGCCGGGAGGCGTCGAGTGCTATCGCAAGATGATTCGGGTGCAGACGTCGCTCGAGATGGACCCCGAAGAGCTCCACCGGCTCGGGCTCGAGCAGGTGGCGAAGTTCCGGCACGATCTGAGCGAGCTCGGAGCCAAGGCGCTCGGAACCTCGGACGTGGCCGAGATCCAGAAGAA
Organism: Candidatus Eiseniibacteriota bacterium; assembly: GCA_036505355.1. Taxonomy (GTDB): domain Bacteria; phylum Eisenbacteria; class RBG-16-71-46; order RBG-16-71-46; family RBG-16-71-46; genus WS-8. The sequence goes on from DASXTP010000039.1 coordinate 670, forward strand.
GCTACGCAGTGACCCGGCGATGCACTTCGGCAGTGCCGAAGAGGTGGAGAGCAAGGCGCGCGAGGCGCTCGCCCGAGCCAAGGCCGCCGTGCCGAACTGGTTCGGCATCCAGCCCAAGGCCGATTGCCAGGTCAAGGTGATGGGCATGCACGAAGCGCCGTACTCGACCATCGCCTACTACCGGAATCCGGCCATGGACGGATCGCGGCCCGGCTACTACATGATCAACACCTATCAGCCCGAGACTCGGCCTCGCTACGAAGCCGAGGCCCTGGCATTTCACGAGTCGATCCCCGGGCATCACCTGCAGATTGCGATCGCCATGGAGCTCAAGGGGCTCCCCGAGTTCCGCAAGCACCAGGGCGTGACTGCGTTCGTCGAGGGCTGGGGGCTCTATGCCGAGCGATTGGCCGACGACATGGGACTGTACTCGAGCGATCTCGACCGCATCGGCATGCTCTCGTACGACGCCTGGCGCGCCTGCCGCCTGGTGGTGGACACCGGGCTTCACGCCATGGGGTGGAGCCGCCAGCAGGCGATCGACTACATGGTGGAGAACAGCGTGCTGGCCGAGAACAACATCGTCAACGAGGTCGACCGTTACCTCACCTGGCCCGCCCAGGCGTTGGCGTACAAGGTGGGTCAGCTCGAGATCCTGAAGCTGCGCGACGAGGGCAAGCGGCGGCTCGGGGACCGCTTCGATCTGAAGGCCTTCCACGACGCGGTGCTGAGGAACGGCGCGGTGGCCCTGCCGATCCTGCGCCAGCAGGTCGAGGCGTACTACGCCCAGGCGGAGGCGGCGAAGTAGGCCAGGGGGAGAGCCGGAGACGACCAAGCCGCAACGCGCCCTTGCCGACTACCGTCGAGGGATGGCCTCTGGGGCGATGGCCGCCGGCGAGGCATAGGTCTGCATTTTCGGCGGCAGGTGCCCGACATCGTTGAAGGAAATGGGCCGCATGACACCGTCGGGCCGCACCTCGACCACGGTCAAGCTGCAGTGGGCGATCCGCAGATTGCGCCATAGCCTGGGATCGGCACCGAGCGCGCGGCACCAGAAGTAGCGGATCACGTTGCCGTGGCAGGCGATGACCTCGCTGCTGTCGCGCCCCGACGTGGGCCGGAAGTAGCGCCGGAAGGCACGCTCGAGTTGCTCACGACATTCCTTCATCTCCGCGGGGGAAGACCCGGAGGGAGTCTCGCCCACGCCTGCCGGCGTGCACTCGCGCAGGTCCCGCGACGGCAGCAGGGCGCGCCCCGGCAAGGCCCGGGCAATCACCGCCGCTGTTTGACGGGCGCGCGTCATGGTGCTGCAGTGAATCCTCGTGATCGGCACCGGAAGCGCGGCGAGCCGGCGGGCGACGAGACCGGCCTGCTCGAGACCCAGGGGCGTGAGCGCCTTGCCGACCTCGGCGTCGCGGGAATCGTCCTCGTGGTAGTGGCCGTGCCGAATCAAGTAGATCGTGCGCGTGCCGGGCGCTTGGGCAGTGCTTGGACCCTGCGCGCCGACGCGCGTCGAAGCCTGGGCGGCCCCACTCCCGACCGAGTGCCCCGCAGCAATCAGCCCGATCATCAGGCAACGAACCGCAATGCGCTGGAACCGGGGGCGCAGGTCGAGCGGTTGGGACGATGCCGGGATCGGGGCAAAGTGACGCGTCATTGCCACACCTAGTCCCATGTCGTTTGTTCAAACCAGGACATCCATCACCGCGCTGGCACCGTCGAGGGGCTCTAACTTCACGATTGTGCCGCCGCTTGACGACCACTGTATCGCGTCGCCGGCTGGCACGCATCCTGCGGAACAAGACGCCGCCGCCGGCTGTTCAGGCATGTCAGGTTCTGGGAAAGGGGGTCACCATGAGAAGGTCCGCCTTATGGAGCGTTCTCGTGACGTGGGCGCTTTCGGTGCCGACGTCCGCTCACGCCCACACGTACTTTGGCTTCCAGATCGGAATCTCGAGTGCTCCGCCTCCTCCGGTGGTCGTGTTCAACGACGAGCCGGATTTCGTCTTCGTGCCCAGCGTGGGCGTCTACGTGGTCCGGACTCAATACGATTACGACATCTTCCGCTACGGCCCGTACTACTACGTCTGCGACGACGGCTTCTGGTATCGCTCGCGTGGCTATCGCGGCCCGTTCCGCGTCGTCGACGTGCGCTACGTGCCCCGTTCCGTACTCTACGTTCCGGATCGGCACTGGAAGCATCGCTGGAAGCACATGGACTACGCCCGGTGGCGGGGCGATCGCGATCACGATCGTCGGTACCAGCGGTACCGCGACCATGACCGCATCGTCTACCGCGACCATGATCGCGACGATGATCGCGACGATGATCGTGACCATGGCCGTGACCGCAGCCGCGGGCACGGGCACCACGACGACGACTAGCGCGGGGTCTCGGGACTCCGACCTTGTGCGTGGACAGGGGGGAAGCGCCAATGTCCAGGGGGAGCTGGATGGGTTGCGCAGCGGCCGCGTTGGCGGCCGCTGCGCTCGTATCGCCGTTGTGGGCCGACACCAAGCTCGAACAACGCGTCCGTAACTCCACCGAGGTCTACCGGGAGCTGATGAAGGAGCCCGATAAGTCGGTGCCCGAGGCGCTGCTCAACGACTGTCGATGCGTTGCCGTGATCCCGCACGTGATCAAGGGCGCATTGGGCTATGGAGCGCGCTACGGGAAGGGCGTGATTTCGTGCCGGGACAGCGCCGGCCACTGGAGCCCGCTCTCCTTCATCACCCTCTCCGGGGGGAGCATCGGTTTCCAGATCGGGGGCGAAAGCTCCGACTTCGTGCTCTTCTTCATGACCGATCGCAGCGCCCACTCGCTGCTGTCGAGCAAGTTCACCTTGGGCGGCAAAGCCAGCGTGGCGGCCGGACCGGTTGGGCGCAGCGCCGAGGCCAGCACCGACATTCGGCTCGACGCGGAGATCTACTCGTACGCCAAGGCCAAGGGCCTGTTCGCGGGCATCTCGCTCGAGGGGGCTCGCCTGGCGCCAGACGAGAAGGCGAACCAGGAGTACTACGGCGCACCGGTCTCGGCCCAGTCGCTGTTGTTTGGCAGCCACGCGCCCAAACGCCCGCCCGAGTCCCGGGAGTTCGTCAGCGGGCTGCCGTGACGGGTTCGAGCTAGGACCTGCGCTTCGAGGACGAGGGCCCGGCGAGCTGCTCGCTCTCCAGCTCGGTCGCCGGGCCCAACTCGAGCGGAGGCGGCTCGTCCCCGGCCAGGTACTCGAACTGGGCGCGGAACTCGGCGATGCTCAAGCCCGCCGTGGCCGCGAGCCGCGCCAGCTCCTTCCCGTCCTCGAAGTCGTCGCGGCGGATCCGGATCATGTAGCGGCGGGCAATCGCGTAGCGGGCCGACCGGATGTCGACCATCCGCACCCGGGCGCGCCCGGTCTCCGGGTCCAGGAGATCGCGGAAGGGGATGGCCACGAAGTGGCCGGCCTGCATCGAGATCATGGCCGCGTTGCCGCCGCTCAATAGCAGCTTGGCCGCGCAGTAGCCCAAGTCCCGCGCGTACTCCATGTCGTAGGGGATCGGGTCGGCGCAGCGCAGCTCGTAGCCGATGTCCTTGGCTGCGATCCGCGCGCTCGCCTTGAGCGGCTTCAAGCGCTCTTGCACCGCGCTCTTCAGGATCCCTCCGAAGTCGACGTCGGAGATGACGATGTTGTCGTGCGCATCGCGCTCGGCCGCCTCGATCCCCGAGAGCTGATCGGGATCGATGGCCAGCACCACGCCCTCGGCGATCACCGCCACGCCGTCGCGGCGGCCTTCGGCGAACCGCTTGATGATCGAGCCGACCAGCGTGTCGACGATGGTCTCGAGCCGAATCGGCCGGCGCGTGAACTCCTCGGGGATCAGCGTCAGCGTGGCGCCCGCGGCTTTGCCGATCCCGAGCGCCAGATGGCCCGCCTTGCGCCCCATGGCGATCACGAAATACCAGTGCGACGTGGTCTTGGCGTCGACCATCAGGTTCTTCAAGATCTCGACCCCGATGTGGCGTGCCGTCTGGTAGCCGAAGGTATCCACGGACGGCGGCAGGTCGAGGTCGTTGTCGATGGTCTTGGGGACGTGCGTCACGCGGATCCGACCGGCGGCTTTCTCCTCCACCTTCATGGCCGAGAAGGCGGTGTCGTCGCCGCCGATGGTGACGAGCTGCGTCACGCCCAGCTTGACCAGCGAGAGCACCGTGTTCTCGAGCAGCTCGGGGGAGGAGGTCGGGTTGGCGCGCGAGATGCCGAGGTAGGAGCCGCCGCGGAAATGGATGCGGCTGGTGTTCTCGATGGTGAGCGGCCGCACGTGCTGGACGTCGCCGCGCATGATCCGGCTGAAGCCGTCCTCGACGCCCAACACTTCGACGTCCTCGAGGCGCGCGCGGATGGTGGCGGCGCCGATCACCGCGTTGATGCCGGGCGCCGGCCCGCCGCCCACCAGGATCGCCAGCTTGCCGCGGTCTGCCATGCCCAGCCCTCCCGCGCCGGAAGCCGTGCTCCGGAAAGAGCCTCTTACCAACCCGCCCGGAGCTTAGCCCAGATGCGCCGGTAAGCGCGACGTTCGCTCGCCGCGCGGGGTAAGAGAGGCATAGAAAAAGGGCTCCACCCGTGGTAACGAAGCGCGGTTCGGCGGCGCTTCCTCTTCCAAGGAAGGAGCACTTGCCAAATGAAAATTCCACGCTGTCCCCGCGGCGTCAAGTTCCATGCTGCCACAGCGACCATCCTTGGCTGGATGAAGCGTTGGCACACGCCAGGGTACGGGTGGTGCACCCGCGGCAGCTGATGCCGCTCGCGGGCAGCGAACCAGGATCCCGGCGGCTCGGGCGACGGCTCGCTCTCGGGGCCGGCGCCCTGCTCGTGACGCTGGTGGTAGCCGTCGCCGGCGTGGGCTGGCACTACTCGAAGGTGATTCTCGGCCCGACATTCCGCCCGCCCGCGACAGCCAGCGCGTGGACGGGCACACCGACTCCACGATCGTGCTGGCGGTGACGCCGAAGGCGTTGCGCCCGGGTCGCTGGGCGATCGAGTGGAACGGGGGCTACGGCGAGGTGGGCCCGATCGTTGCGCGGACGGGCGATCGCGTCACCCGGCGCTTCCGGCTCGCGGCAGGCACGCTCCCCGGGGCCACCGCGCGGCTCGCGGGGTTCGCATTCGACGCCGATCCCGGGAGCTGGCTGGGAATCGAGTTCCAGACGGTCGCTGTGCCGACGCCGGCGGGCCCGCTGCCGTGCTGGCTGGTTCCCGGGGCGGATTCCACGTGGGCGGTTTTCGTGCACGGCCGCGGGGCCTCGCGCGCCGAATTGCTGCGCATGCTTGCGGGCTACCGAACGCTCGGGCTGCCGTGCCTGCTGATCTCCTACCGCGGCGACCCGGGAGCCCCGCCCGTCGCGGGCGGAGGCTATCGGATGGGCGCCGGGGAGTGGCTCGATCTCGAGGACGCGGTTCGCTTCGCGCTCGCGCACGGCGCGCGCGACGTCGTGCCGGTGGGTTGCAGTATGGGCGGCGGCATCGTCGCGCAGTTCCTGCGCCTGTCGCCGCTGCGTTCGGCCGCGCGCGCCGCCGTGCTCGACGCGACGGCGCTCGACTGGAACGCGGTGCTCGCGCAAGGCGCCGCCGAACGTCACGTGGCGGCGCCGATCGCCGAGCTCGGGAAATGGGTCGCGCGGCTCCGCTCCGGCATCCGCTGGGACGACCTCACGCAGGCCCGCCATGCCGCCGAATTCGCCGCCCCGATGCTGATCTTCCACGGCGGGGCCGATCACACGGTCCCGATCGACGTGAGCGAGCGCTTCGCCGCGGCCCGGCCCGACCTCGTCACGCTGGTGCGGGTGGAGGGCGCCGACCACGTGGAGAGCGCCAACTGGGACGGGGCCCGCTACGAGGAACTGCTGACGGCCTGGCTCGCAGCGCGCGGGATCGGGTCGCGGTTGCCAGAGGACCACCCGGCGCCGCGTCCCGCTCGGCCCTGATCCGACGCTTGGAGCGGCTCGGCCGGCCCCCACCGGCTCGGGCGCAGGCCCGGGGGCCCGCGAGGACCGGGTCCGCCGGGCCAGATCGTGCTGGAGCCGGGCGTCCAGGCGGTCATAGGATGGAGTCTGGAGCGTGAGATTCCTACACTTGGCTAGGGGGAGGCCATGGTGGACCCACTCGATTCGCCGGTCGCGGCGAATTGCCGTCGCCTTTTCGAGGCCAGGAACTTCGACGGCGTCATCGAGGAGCTTTCGCGTTCGGGGGCGTCGTCCCTGAACGGTGAGCGCGACGCGCTTCTTGGCTTGGCCTATTTCCACAAGGAAGCATACGATCAGGCCGTCCGCCATTTGGAGGCGGCGGTCGCCAGCCAGCCGGCGAATGCGGATTGGGCGGCCCTCCTCCGCACGGCCCGCGCAAACGTCGCTGCCGACGTGCACGTCCCCGTTCCCGATCTCATCTTCTTCGAGCGTGAGCCGCTCCTCGCCGCCCCCGTCGTCCCGCCCGGCGCCCTTCCGACACCGGGGCCCCGTCCGCGGGGCCGGGGGTTCCTGGGGGCGATCCGCGTCGTTCTTGGCACGGTGGTGGGGGAAGTCGCCTCGATCGTGCTCACCTCCGGGACCCGGCTGTGGGGGCGCATCGCGGGATATCGCGACGAGATCTGGACGAACTGGTACCGCCGCCCGCTCCTCCTGGGCGTCCTCACACTCGCCTACATGCGCGAACAGCTCAACCACCACAACCTCAAGAATACGTATCCTCCGGGGAGCCTCACGGGTTTCGTGCCGGAGGGGCTTCCCGTCCCTCCGGGGGTGACTCATTTCCGCACGGCCGACGGCACCTGGAACAACCTCGAGAACCCCAAAGAGGGTGCGGCCGGCACCCGCTTCTGCCGCAACGTGCCGCCGCAGGCGATCCACACCGCCGCGGCCATGCCGCTTCTGTCCCCCAATCCGCGCGAGATCAGCCGCGTGCTGCTGACCCGCGAGGGGAAGATGTTGGAGGTGCCATTCCTGAACCTGCTCGCCGCAACGTGGATCCAGTTCCAGAACCACGATTGGGTCAATCACGGCGAGGCTCTCCAGGCCGACGTGTTCGAGATTCCGCTCGCCGAGGACGACCCTGCGCGCCGGCGGCACGGGCAGTCGAAGATGTTCGTGGGCAAGACCCAACCCGATCCCACCCGCATGCCTGGGATGGATGAACCGCCCCTCACCTTCATCAATGAGGTCACGCATTGGTGGGACGGCTCGCAGATCTACGGCAGCGACCAGAAGACCGTAGACCGGCTGCGAAGTCATCGCGACGGCAAGCTCCGGCTCGACGAAGTCGGAAACCTTCCGGCAGACCGCAAGGGCATCGAGGAAACCGGCTTCGTCCGCAACTGGTGGATCGGGCTGAGCATGTTTCACACGCTCTTCGCCCGCGAGCACAACGCGATCTGCGATCACTTGAAGGCAGCCTATCTCGAATGGGACGACCATCGGCTCTTCAACGTGGCGCGTATGATCAACGCTGCGGTCATGGCCAAGATCCACAGCGTGGAGTGGACCCCGGCCATCCTCCCGAACCACGGACTGAGCGAAGGACTGCATGCGAACTGGTACGGGCTGCTCACCAACCTTCTGCGGGCACCCGACAAACGGAAGACCGTCGCAGATATCAATGTTCGCAATCCGGAGCTGGGTGGGGTCGTCGGCAATCCCATCGACAAGCACGGGGCGCCGTTTGGGCTGACCGAGGAGTTCGTCGAGGTCTACCGTCTTCACTCGCTCTTGCCGGAGGCGCTGCACCTGCGGCGGATCGCGTCAAACGGTGACGGGGCCGAGGTCTACCTCCCGGAGACGCGCCAGGTCGGGTCGCGGAAGATTTCTCGCGAGTACGGCATGGGGGATCTCTTCTATTCCTTCGGAACGCAGCATCCCGGACAGCTCGTCCTCAACAACTTCCCCGCGTTCATGCAAGAAATGAGCATTCCGGGCAACCCCCTGTTCGACATGGGGGCCGTGGACATCCTGCGCGCTCGGGAGCGGGGCGTTCCGCGCTACAACGAATTCCGCCGGCACCTCGGTCTCAATCCGATCCGCTCGTTCGACGACCTCACCGACGATCAGACGCACCTGGCGAAACTGCGGAAGATCTATGGGGACCGGCCCGAAGACGTGGAGAAGCTGGACCTCATGATCGGCACTTTGGCGGAAGGTCACCGGCCCACGGGCTTCGGGTTCGGTGAAACCATGTTCCAGATCTTCATCCTGAATGCCACGCGCCGGCTCCAGGCGGATCGCTTCTACACCGACTGCTACACGGAGGAGTACTACACGCCCGAGGGGCTCCGGTGGATCGACAAGGCCGACCTGAAGGGCGTGCTGCTGCGCAACTGCCCCGAGCTGGCGAGCACCGGTCTCGCGAACGTGAAGAACGCATTCGAGCCTTGGGACGGGGACGAGCGGCTCGATCCCGCGCGTCATCCGCTGCGCGCGTTCGACAAGGCGTTGAAGCCCGACCCGTGGGTCGGCAGCGCCTATCGTTAGCTGATGACCGCGACTCCCGCTCCTCGGCGACTGCGGATCCCTTTGGTCTGCGACGTCGTCGTGGTATCGGAGCCCGATCAGATCCAGCGCGTCGAGCATTCGGGCGACGTGGACCGTCTGCACCGGTACGAGACCGCGGCCCTGCCGTGGTGGGTGCGACGCTTCTTCCGGGCGACCAAGTTCCACGACGACACGCGAGACCTCTGGTTCTGCCCGATGGAGCCGGCGTCGGCCCCCAGTTACCGTCCCCGACGCGCCTACCTCGAGGACCAGGCGAAGCTCGGGTACGAAAGCGATGACGTGCTCCGCATCGCCGAGCTCGTCGCGGCCCGCGCTTCGGACGACGCGCTGGCATACGCCATGGTGCAGGTGGTGAACCGGCGGTTCTTCGGGCAGGAAGTTCCGGTGTCCGTCACCCAGGCGGCGAAACATACGTTGCAGAATCTGGGCGCGGCCCTGGTGCCGTGGCAGTACCGCCGCGGCGTGGAATCACAGAAGCGGATCATGAACTACTGCGCGGAGACCCTGCCCGAGGGCACTCACAGGGTCGATGTCGGACACAACATCGGAGAAGTGGTCCAGGCGACGGCGGGCGCGCTCCGACGGGTGGCCGCGGATCTGGACACGCCGGTCGAGCGGATCTTCACCCAGCACGCCCCGACGCCCCAGGTGCTTCGAATCGCGGTACGCGACTCGACGTTCGGCGGGCTGTTGCGGAGCCCGACGCGTGCCGGGGAGACCGTGGTGATCTTGAAGATCGGGATCGCCGCGCGCCGGACCGGGAACATCCTCTTCACGTTCGGGACCGGGGGGCCAGAGCGCGCCTGCGTGTTTCAGGAGTTCTTCCTGTCGTTCATGCGGGATCTTCAGGCAACGCTGCGGGCGCGACGTTCGTGATCGCCGGGGCGGCGCGCCCTTCCGATGGAGAGCGTGTCACTCCCCTGGCGAAGTGGTCGGATCGATCCAAGCCTGGGTCTTTCCAGGACTCGCACTCCGCACGAAAAGCCGGTGTAAACAGGATCGACCTCCTGGACCAGTACTCCCGGAACCCGGGGCTCGTCGCGTACACGGCAAGCACGGTTTGCCACGTCCGCCAGATGTCCGCGGCAAGCGCCCCCCGACAAAACTGATAGTGCAGCTCCTCTGCAGTCTTGAAGAAACTGAACAGCAGGTGGCCGAACTGCGCGCGCTCGTCGTCGCTCAGTTTCGAGAGATCTTCGGCGCCCAGCCGGAAGATCCTCGCCACCACGGGGTCTTGAATCATGGCTTTGTTGAAGTCACGCATCGCGGCGACCGCGGCCCGGGCAGACTCGGCCCTGATGGCGCGTGTGCCTTGACGGACCTGAACTGCCATGTAGACCAGGGAGACGACCACCGCCAACGATCCGCAGGCTTGGCTGATGGTCGCGATCGTTTCCCAGTTCATTCGGCCACCCCCTTCGAGAAGCCGCCTGACCCAGCCGGCTCGGCCCAATTTAGGACCTATTTCAAGACCTGTCGAAGCGTGAGCATCGCGCCAGCCTGGTGGAAGAGGCCGGTCCAGGCCGCGCGGCCCCCGCACGGCCACCGCGCGAGGCCACCCTGAGTGCAACTCCCCGGCGGTGCGCTATACTGGCGCCGTTCACCAGGGGACCCTGTGCGTCCCCCCGTTCTCCTCGAGGGCCCTGTGCGCCCTCGCACCGGAAAGGACGAGCCATGAACGCCTCGCCTCGTGATCCGTTCGGCACCTGCGCCGAGCTTTCCACCCCCTCCGGCACGTTCCAAATCCATCGCCTCGACCGGCTCGAGAAACGGCTCGGAGTGGCGATCCACCGCCTGCCGTTCTCGATCCAGATCATGCTCGAGGCGGCGCTCAGGACCTGCGACGGCTACCAAGTCACCGAGCGCGACGTCGAGCGGATCGCCCGCTGGACCCAGCAGCCCGAGGATGTCGAGGTCCCGTTCAAGCCGGCCCGCGTCATCCTCCAGGACTTCACCGGCGTGCCCTGCGTCGTCGACTTGGCGGCGATGCGCGACGCGATGAAGCGCCTGGGGGGCGATCCCGAGCGCATCAACCCCTTGGTCCCGGTGGACCTGGTGATCGACCACTCGGTCCAGGTGGATGTGTTCGGCAACGTGATGGCGCTCGAGCGGAACGCCGAGATCGAGTTCGAGCGCAACCGCGAGCGCTACGAGTTCCTGCGCTGGGGACAGAAGGCCTTCTCGAACTTCCGCGTGGTGCCGCCCGCGACCGGGATCGTGCACCAGGTGAATCTCGAATACCTGGCGCGCGGCGTGCTCACGGCGAAAGGGGAGGACGGGACGTTCGCGTTCCCCGACACGCTGGTCGGCACCGATTCCCACACCACGATGATCAACGGTCTCGGGGTCGTCGGCTGGGGCGTGGGAGGGATCGAGGCCGAAGCGGTGATGCTGGGCCAGCCGCAGTACCTGGTGCTGCCCAAGGTGGTGGGCTTTCGTCTCAGCGGTTCCTTGCGCGACGGCGTCACCGCCACCGACCTCGTGCTCACGGTCACGCAGATGCTGCGCAAGAAGGGCGTGGTCGATCAGTTCGTCGAGTTCTGCGGCCCCGGGCTCTCGGCGATGTCGGTTGCCGATCGAGCGACCATCGGCAACATGTCGCCCGAGTACGGCGCCACCATGGGCTTCTTCCCGACCGACGACGAGACCCTGCGCTACTTGGAGCGCACCGGACGCCGCGACGCGGCGCGGCTGGTCGAGCGCTACTGCAAGGAGCAAGGTATCTTCCGCACCGACGCCACGCCCGATCCCGAGTTCAGCGACACGCTGGCGCTGGACCTGGGCGATGTCGAGCCGAGCCTGGCCGGGCCCAAGCGGCCGCAGGACCGGGTGGCGCTCAGCGAGATGAAGAGCGCCTTCCGGCGCTCGCTGATGGCCCCGGTCAAGGAGCGTGGCTATGGGCTCGCCGAGGGCGAGGCGACGCGCACCGCCCAGGTCGGTCTCGACGGCGACCGCGCCACCATCGGCCACGGCGCGGTGGTGATCGCCGCCATCACCTCGTGCACCAATACCTCGAACCCCTCGGTCATGGTGGGCGCCGGGCTCTTGGCGCGCCGCGCGGTCGAACGGGGGCTCAAGGTCAAGCCCTACGTCAAGACCAGCATGGCTCCCGGGTCCAAGGTGGTGACGGAGTACCTGCGTGAGTCGGGACTGCTGAAGGACCTTGAGGCGCTGGGATTCCATGTTGTGGGCTACGGATGTACTAGCTGTATCGGTAATTCCGGGCCGTTGCCGGAGCCGGTGGCGCGTGCCGTGAACGAGAACAAGCTGGTCGCGGCGGCGGTGCTCTCCGGCAACCGCAACTTCGAAGGGCGGATCAACCCGTACACGCGCGCCAACTATCTTGCCTCGCCGCCCTTGGTCGTGGCTTATGCCTTGGCGGGCACGGTGGACATCGATCTTCAGACCGAGCCGCTCGGCAAAGGCAAGAATGGGCAGCCCGTCTACCTCAAGGACATTTGGCCCAACCAGCAGGAGATCGCACAGACGATCGCCACTTCGCTCAAGCCCGAGATGTTCGAGAAGAGCTACGCCAGTGTCTTCGACGGCAACCCGCGCTGGAACGCGATTCCCGTGGGGGAGGGCGAGCTCTACCCGTGGGACGAAACGTCCACGTACATCCACGAGCCGCCGTTCTTCCAGGGCTTGACGCCCGAGCCCGCCCCGATCACCGACATCCAGGGTGCCCGGGTGCTGGTGATGCTCGCAGACTCGGTCACCACCGACCACATCTCCCCGGCCGGGGACATCGCCGAGGACAGCCCCGCCGGCCGCTGGCTCAAGTCGCGCGGGCTCACGAAGCGCGACTTCAACTCCTACGGCTCTCGCCGCGGCAACGACCTGGTGATGGTGCGCGGCACCTTCGCCAACATTCGTTTGAAGAACCTGCTCATGCCCGGCACCGAAGGCAACGTCACCCTGTTCTTCCCGAGCTGTGAAACGATGAGCGTGTTCGACGCTGCCGAGCGCTACCGGGCGGCCGGCACGCCGCTGTTGGTGCTGGCGGGCAAGGAGTACGGCGCCGGCTCGTCGCGCGACTGGGCCGCCAAGGGCACGTTGCTGCTCGGCGTGCGTGCGGTGCTGGCCGAGTCCTACGAGCGCATCCACCGCTCGAACCTGGTGGGCATGGGGGTGCTGCCGATCGAGTACGAGAACGGCCAGAGCGCCGAGAGCCTGGGGCTCACCGGGCGCGAGACCTACGACGTGGTGGGCTTGGCTTCTGGGCTCTCGCCGCGTCAGCGCGTCGCCCTAAAGGCCCGCCGCGACGATGGCTCGGTCTTGAGCTTTGAGGCGGTGGCGCGGCTCGACACACCGGTCGAGGTGGACTACTGGCGCAACGGCGGGATCCTGCAGACGGTGCTGAGGAGTTTGATGAAGGGGTGAGGCTCGGGACATGGCGGAGCAGGGCCCCTTTCCGACGTGCGGAGGCTCTCGGTGACGAAGCCCACCCTGTGCAGAAAGGGTTTTCCCATCCTGCCGTTGCGGAGGGATAGAGACAAGGACTTGCGCCCGCCCCGTGCACGTGCCGCAAGGGCCTCTTTCCGGAACCTCCGGCCCTCGACGATGCGTTAAGAGGCAGCAGCTCTTGCGACCGGAACTGATCCGGGCACCTTGTCCACGCTCGCGTGCCGAGCTTCAGAAAGCCGCGCCGGCAAAACGCGACCGGCCCACCCTGGCGTCACCTCGTGGGCGATGCCGTTTGAATCCTGACCCGCTGGGCAGCCACTTGGCGAGAAGCTTTTCGGCCCGGCCGCCGAAACAGCGGGAACGCGGCGCTCCGCACGCGGGCGATCTTGCGAGCAGCCGGGGGCTCGAGAGATGGATTCTGCGCGACCAGCTATCACTGCGCGAAGGGCCAAAGGAGCGGAGAGCGCGGGTTTCCTGCGGCGTCGGGCGCAGCCGCGTCGTCGTGGTAGCCTCCTCTGGTTTCCTGACCCTGAGGATCCCCGGTGGCCGAAGCCCCACATCGCCTGCAGGACGTTCTCTCCGACCGCTACCGGATCGAGCGCGAGCTCGGCCGCGGCGGCATGGCGACGGTCTACCTCGCTGAGGATCTGAAGCATCACCGCTCGGTGGCGATCAAGGTCCTGGATCCGGGGCTGGCCGCAGCGATCGGCGCTGAACGCTTCCTGCGCGAGATCGAGATCGCCGCCCGGCTCAATCATCCCCAGATCCTGCCGCTTCACGACTCAGGCGCGGCGGAGGGACTGCTCTACTACGTCATGCCCTACGTCGAGGGCGAGTCGCTGCGGGAGTGGCTGAGCCGCGAGAGACAGCTCCCACTGGATGATGCGCTGCGGATTACCCACGAGGTGGCAGATGCGCTGGACTACGCACACAGCCAGGGCGTGGTGCACCGCGACATCAAGCCCGAGAACATTCTTATCTCCCGTGGCCATGCCGTCGTGGCTGATTTCGGGATCGCGCGCGCCGTCGTGGCCGCGGGAGGCGAGCAGCTCACGATGACCGGGTTGGTGCTCGGAACACCGCTCTACATGAGCCCCGAGCAGGCCTTGAGCGACACCCACGTCGATGGGCGCAGCGATCTCTACAGCCTCGCCTGCGTGCTCTACGAGATGCTGGCCGGGCAACCTCCCTTCACGGGAGCGACCGCGGAGAGCGTGGTCCACCAGCACCTGAGCGTCGAGCCGCGCTCGGTGGCTGGCCATCGGCCCGGGGTGCCGGCAGGAATCGCACGGGCGCTGGGACGGGCGCTCGCCAAGGCACCGGCGGACCGGTTCGAGACGGCGGCCCGATTCGCCGAGGCGCTCGCGCGTCCTGAATCGGTGGCCCTCCCGGCGGCCCGCCGACCGTGGCGGCTCGCCTGGCTCGGCGGCGCGGCCGTGGTGGTCGCCGTTGGGGCACTGCTGGTGCTGCGCCCCGGCCGTCAGGGACCCACGCCCGCCCGGCCGGTGCATGCGCGCAGCGCGATCGCGGTTCTGCCATTTCAGAACCTGAGCGGCGAGGGGCCGCACGCGTATTTCGCGGGCGGGCTGCACGACGAGCTGCTGACCCAGCTTACGAAGGTGGCGGCGCTCAAGGTGATCAGCCGGACCTCGGTGATGGGCTATCAGGGCACATCCAAACCCCTCAAGCAGATCGCAACCGAGCTGGGGGTGGGGAGCGTGGTCGAAGGGAGCGTGCAGGTGGTGGGTGGGCGACTGCGGGTGACCGTGCAGCTGATCGATGCGGCAACGGACGAGCATCTGTGGGCGGAGCGCTACGACCGCACCCTGGCCGACGCCTTCGCGATCCAGAGCGAAGTGGCGCAACAGATCGTGACGGCCGTGGGCGTGGCGCTGACCAGCGCCGAGCAGGGAAGTCTCACGGCGGCGCCCACGACGAACGCCGAGGCCTACCGGCTCTACCTCCAGGGGCGCGAATACGCGGCCCGGCCCGGCTCTCTCCGAGAGACCGCCGAAGCCTCCCAGCAACTCTACGAGCGGGCGCTGGCACTGGACCCGAACTTCGCGCTCGCGCATGGGGCGCTCTCGGAAATGCATGGCGTGATGTACTGGTTCCGCTACGATCCCTCGGCGTCACGCGCGGCGCGCCAGCGCAACGAAGCGGAGGCCGCGCTGCGGCTCGCGCCGGACCTGCCGCAGGCGCACAGTGCCATGGGCCTAGCGCACTACTGGGGCCGCCGCGACTACCGCCGGGCGTTGGACGAGTTCGCGATTGCGCTCAAGGGACTGCCCAATGACACCTGGCTCTTGTGGCTGATGGGTGCAGTCCACCGTCGGCTGGGCCATTGGGACAAGGTGGTCGCCGCGTACGAGAAGGTCGCACAGCTCAACCCGCGTGACGCGAACCTGTTCTTTGATCTTGGTGGCCAAACCTACCTCACGATGCATCGCTACGCCGATGCGGTCTCCGCGTACGACAGGGCCCTGAGTCTCGCGCCGGACCTGTCTCCTGCAGCAGTTTGGAGGGGGCTGACCTACGCTCTCTGGCAGGGGCAGCTCGACACGTTGCGGACGGTACTGGGCCGACTCCCGAGGGACGCCGAACTCGGAGAACGAGGGAGTGTTCCCGCTCAGCGTGCCGCGCTCCTGCTCTGGGAACGGAACGCCGACAGCCTGCTGCAGATGCCACAGATCGCGCGCGGCGACGTTTTCGTGGCACAGGAGTTCTTCCTGCCCAGTGCGCTGTATGCCGCCTGGGCGCACCAGCTGCGCGGCGACCACGCGGCGGCTCGGACAGCGTTCGAGTCGGCCCGCGTGCGTCTGGACTCCGCGCTGAGCGAACTCCCGGACGACGCGCGCGTGCATGCGGCCCGCGGCCTGGCGCTGGCCGGGCTCGGGCGTCGTGACGAGGCGCTGCGGGAGGCCCGTTGGCTACGGCAGTCGGTCGTCTACCGCGAGGACGCCGCTGGCGGCACGGTCCTAGCGGAGGATCGTGCCCGCATTCTCGCGCAGGCGGGCGACGCCGGGGCAGCACTCGACGAGATCGAGCGGCTGCTGGCGGAGCCCTCGTTTCTGACCGTCCACAAGCTGCGGCTCGACCCGCTCTGGGACCCGATCCGCGACCACCCGCGGTTCAAGGCGCTGCTGGCAAAGTACGGCTCGGGAGCGGCCCGGTGACGAATCTGCCCACGCGCCGCACAGCGATTCCGACAGAGCGCGAGCTACTTCTCGCGGGTGAACCTCCACCTGAGAACGTTCTGAATGTCCCACTTGGCCAGAAGGTTGACATCTCGACGTCTGACCGCGGTGCCGGCCAAGAAAATAGCGCAGGCTGACTAGCCCAGGCCCTGGATCGGGACATCTTTGTCCCGTTTTGCGTCTTGGTTTCCAGTGGTACCGCTCGAGCGCAGAGCCTTGTCCCCAACCCGCCATTTGCCCCCGCGCGTCTATCGTCGTACTCTGCCGACCTCCGCAGGTCGAGTCGTCCTCACCAGGGAGGTGGCTCCATGTCCGCGGCTCATCGCTATTCGCAAAGTCGCCGGCGCTTCGTGCGCCTGTTGGGATGGGCGGGTGCGGTCGCGGTCGCGCCGGGGGGGCCAGCCCTCGCGGCCGCGGCGAGAGCGAGGAGGGAGTCGGCAGCGACTCGGGCCTCGGCCTCGAAGCCGCCCGCGCCAACTGCCAAGAGCCCCGAAGTCTCCGAGGACGCGCGCGCGCTCGCCGCCGTGCTCAAACGGCGCTACGGCGAGCACTGGAATCCGGACCAGCTCAAGTCGATCACCTCGGACGTGGATGGCGACCTCAAGGCCGCCCATAGCATGCGCGAGGTGAAGCTCGAAAACGGCGAGGAGCCGGACTTCACTTTCAAGGCCTGAGCCTCGACCCAGGGCCTGGTCCGCCACGATGCTCGACGCCGCTACGTTCTTCCTGCCGGTGCGCGAGCTCGGGGTGCTCATCCGGCAGCGAAGGCTGTCGCCGGTCGAGCTGGCCGAAGGCTGTCTCGAGCGCCTGGAAAAGCTGGGGCCACGCTACAACGCCGTCGTCACGCTGATGCGGGAGAGCGGCCTCGGCGAGGCGCGACGGGCCGAGGCCGAGGTCCGGGGCGGGCGTTATCGCGGGGCTCTCCACGGCATTCCCTACGGCGCCAAGGATCTGCTCGCCACCAAGGGCGTGCCGACCACCTGGGGTGCGGCGCCCTACCGCGAGCAAGTCTTCGACTACGACGCCACGGTGATCGAGCGCCTGCGCGACGCGGGCGCGGTGCTCCTCGCCAAGCTCGCGATGGTCGAGCTGGCGGGCGGCATGGGCTACAACCACGCCGACGCGTCGTTCACCGGTCCAGGTCTTTCGCCCTGGAACGTCGATTTCTGGAGCGGGGGCTCATCGAGCGGCCCGGGCGCGGCGGTCGCCGCGGGCCTGGTGCCGTTCGGGATCGGGTCCGAGACCTCGGGCTCGATCCTGACCCCCGCGGCGTTCTGCGGCGTCACCGGGCTGAGGCCCACCTATGGGCTCGTCAGCCGCTACGGGGCGATGGCGCTTTCCTGGACGCTCGACAAGCTGGGCCCGATGGCGCGCAGCGCCGACGACGGGGCACTGGTGCTGGCGGCGATCGCGGGCCCCGACCCGCAGGACGAGAGCACCATGGCTCGCTACTTCCGCTACGTGGACCGCGCGCGGCCGGAGCGCCGCCTGCGGCTCGCGGTGCCCAAGGGCTCGACCGAGAAGGTCCAGCCCGCGGTGCGCGAGAACTTCGAGCGCTCCCTCGATGTGCTGTCCAAGATCGCCGCCGTCACCCGCGACGTGGAGTGGCCCGATTTCCCCTGGGGGCCCGCGGTCGGTGCGATCGTGGGCGCCGAGGGTGCTTCGGCGTTCCGCGAGCTGCTCGAGTCGGGACGCGTCCAGGAGCTGCGCTGCCCGGCCGATCGCACCGGCGGATACTCGGCGCTGCTGATGCCGGCGGTGGACTACCTGCAAGCGATGCGGCTGAGACGGCCGATGAAGCGCGCGGTCTGGGCCCTGTTCGAGAAATTCGACGCCATCGTCTCGCCGACGCGGGCGAGCGTGGCCTATCCGGCCGACCGCAAGTTCGACGACGCCTACCCCAACGTGAGCGCGGGTCCTGCCCTGATCCCGGCCGGGAACCTGTGCGGGTTGCCGGCGCTCTGCATGCCGAACGGCTTTGGCGAGAACGGGCTGCCGACCTCGATGGCGTTCCTGGGCCCGGCCTTCTCGGAGCACCGTCTGGTGGCGCTTGGCAACGCCTTTCAGGCCGCGACCGACTGGCATCTCAAACGACCGCCGGAGGCCTGAGCGCGCCGCCCGACCGCAAGGCCTCACGGCCCGACCACGGGGCCCGACCACCATGCTCGATCACGAGGAGAACCACATGCCTTCGAGCTTCGCTCCGGATCGCCGCTCGTTCTTGAGGCGTCTCGGGATCGCCGGTGTCGCCTCGGCGGCCGGTGCCGCATTGGGTTCGATCCTGGGTCCGCGGTTCGCCCGGGCCCAGCCGGCACGCCCGGGCTCGAAGCAGCTCGCTTCGCAGCCTTCGGCCGCTGCTCCCGTTCGGCCCTCGAGCAACACCGATCGAGACGTGGTTCTCCGAGCGAACGACTTTCCCAGCCTGCAGGCGGCGGTGGACGCGTGCCCGCCCTTCGGCACCGTGCTGCTGTCCGCCCGACAGTACGACCTGACGGCGCCGCTGCTCCTGCCTCTCGATCGGCCGCTGACGCTCCAAGGGCAAGGCGCCTGGGACGGCGAGCCGCGGAAAAGCCCGATCGGGACCTTGCTTGTCGCCATTGGCGACACGGATGGCATCCACGTACGCGGGTTCGGCCAACGCATCTCGAACCTGCGTCTCTCGGGCGACGGCAAGATCCCGAGTCGGCCCAACCGCTCGGGGCGTGGCATCTACATCGGCCGGCGCGCGGCCGATGCGGCGATCGATCCGCGGGCACTGCGCGACATCCGAATCGAGGACGTGGTGATCGCCGACACTCGCTCGTGGGGTCTCTGCGTGGGTGGTGTGGGCAGCTACCCCGACGGCACCAAGGAAGAAGATCCCCTGGCCGAGAGCACGCTCTCCTACTGGGTGAACTTCGAGCGCGTGTGGTGCCGCGGCCAATACCAGGGTGGCGGTGCCTTCGTTGGTCTCGGCTCGACCACCGTACGCTTCGACGGCTGCAAGATGACCGACCAACGCGGCTACTTCGCGTACTCGGCGGGCTTGCAGACGACCTTCGAGAACTGCACCTTCGAGACCGACGTGGGCGCGCGCCGAGTACCCTGGGTCGAGTTGGCGGCGGACAGCGGGCATGCGCTGAGGAGCTGCTGGTGGGAGATGCACCACGGCGACCAGCAGCCGTTTCTCGTGGTCTCGGGCTCGGCCGCGGCGGTGCTCGACTCGCCGCGTTTCGTGCGACCAGGCCCGCCCGGCGCGCCGCACGCCGTGGCAAGGGCCGGGGCTCGCCTGATGGCGCAGGGATGCCCCGAGCTCACGGAGTGGGTGAGTCGAGGGTTGATGCGCGGGGTGCAGACCCGCTGAGGCCGGCGGCCTTGGGCTCGGGCAGCCCTTGGCTCGGCCGGCCGGGTCCGTTGGACGCATGGAGGACCACCATGAAACGTCGCTGGACGATGTGGATCGTGGGCGGATCCCTCGCGGTGTTGTTCGGCTGCGGGGGGGACGTGGTCGAGCGGATGATGTCGGACCCGGATCTCAAGGCCAAGGTCATGAACCGGATCGGGGGTGACACCGAGACCGCGGGCCGGATGGTCGACAAGCTCATGGGCGGCTTGGAGACGCGTCAGGTGGTCTTGGACAAGATTATCGGCAGCCGCGACGCGATGCAGGCGCTGATGGAGCACATCGCGCACGACCAGACCGCGCTCGACGGGGTGATCGGCCTGGCGGTCAAGGACTCGACGATGCGCGAGCACGTGCTGACGCTCTTCAAGGGCATGCAGATGGCGCGAGGTCGGTAGAGCGCCCCCGTGTTCCCGATCCGCACCGCTCCGTCGCTCAGCATGCCGACTTCGGCCCCACCACTGTGCAGCGCGTGCAGTTCGCGCGGGTGGGACGGGTTGCCGTGGGCTCGTTCGGAGTCGATGCGCCTCGCCTGATGCTGGCGCCGCCGCAGCTCGAGGGGGATGACTGGGGTCACGACCTCAGTCATCGGCTACGGCTTCATGCGGAACTACGTCGTGACGTTCGACTATCCGGGTCGGCGGGTGACGTTCGCGCGCTCCCGCGGGCCCAGGCGCCAGTAAAGCGCTGAGACCCGAGGCCTCAAGCCACCTTGGCCAGTGCCGCCTGCACCTCGCGGGGCTTGGCGAGTCGGTGGCTTTCCGCCGAGCGCTGGAGCAGGGCGCGCAAGACATCCCGGTCCAGGGTGAGGCCCTGTGCCTTGGCCTGATCCTCGAGACGCGTCATCAAGCTCGCCAGGACCTCGGGAAGCTGCTCGGGATTGCCGCTGTAGTTGGCTCGCATGTACTCGCCCACCAGCGCGTGGGAGCTGTCGGCGAACCGCTTCAGTTCGCCCAGGCTCATCCCCAACAGGGCGCCGCCGGCCTTCCTTCGGGCGAGGAAGAGCCATACGATGACCGCGGTGACGACGATATCCAGCGCTACCGCGATGACGATGATCGATGTGCTCAAGGACCGATCTCCGGGTTGGGGGCCATCCGAACGCCGAAATTATCGGCAGACGTGATCGAGATCTTGCGCAGGATCCAGTGCCGAGTGCAGGAAAATGCATCGCGCGGGCCGACGGAGCGCCCGAGCTGGTTGCCCATCGGGTTTTCTGACAAGATGCCCTCTGCCATGCGGATTCGTCGCTTCCCGAACGGAGAAGCCAGCGGATGACGCCGGAGCCTTTGAACGATCCCCGGTTGTCGGAGGTCGTCCGGCGGTTGGTCGAAGCTTATCGACCGGAGCGGATCTATTTGTTCGGCTCGCGGGCACGAGGCGACGCAGCTCCCGATAGCGATTACGACCTGCTCCTCGTCGTCCCGGATCAAACTCCGCCGGAGCTGACTCGCAGTCGTCTTGCCTATGAGCGCCTGTGGGACACGGGAACGGCGGCCAACGTGCTGATCTGGAAACGCACTCCATTCGAGAGCCGGCTTCACCTTCCCGCTTCGCTGCCAGCGACCGTCTGCCGAGAGGGCAAGCTACTCCATGCTGCATGATCCCGCGCGTGTCGCCGACGCCCGAGCATGGCTTCTCAAGGCTGATGAAGACCTTCGCGCGGGCGCCCACCAACTTTCCGGCAACCCTCCATACCTTGCGGACACCGTTTTTCATTCCCAGCAGGCTTGCGAAAAGGCCATAGAAGGGCTTTCTCGCGTGGCACGATCGTCCCTTCGGAAAGACGCACAATCTGGTGGAGCTGGGTCGGGCGTGCGTGTCGGTGGCCGCCGAGCTCGAGCCGGTCCTGCGGCAAGCCGGGCCGCTAACCGAGTATGCCTGGAGGTTTCGCTATCCAGGCGAGCCCGATGGCCCTTCCATCGAAGAGGCGAGGGCGGCTCTGGCTACGGCGCGGGAGGTGTGCGGCGCAATTGCTGCGCGACTCCCTGCCGAAGTCCGCGCCTGAGGCAGAGAAGCCGCAGGTACGCCCCGCACTCAGCCTTGCCGGCTCGACTCCATGGGCACGATCTCGACCACGCGCTTCTCGCCGCGGCGCAGCACGGTCAATCGTGACTTGACCCCGATCTGAGCCTCGGTCAGCAGCCGGTGGAGGTCGTCGACCCCCGTCACCGTGTGCTCCTCAAGCGCCACGAGCACGTCGCCTTCCATGAGTCCCGCCGCGTGGGCGGGGCTCCCGGTTTCGACGTGCACCACCATCAGCGCGCTCCCCGACTCGAGGCCGTGCTGGCGGGCGACGCGACGCCTGAGCGTGACGTGTTGGCCGCCGATCCCCAAATAGGCTCGGCGGATCCGCCCGTCGCGGATCAAGTGGGTCGCCACGAAGCGGGCGGTGTTGACCGGGATCGCAAAGCACAGGCCTTGGGCCGGAAAAATCACGGCGGTGTTCACTCCCACCACCTGGCCGCGCGAGTCGACCAGCGGGCCGCCGGAGCTGCCGGGGTTGAGCGCGGCGTCGGTCTGGATGATGTTGTCCATGAGCCGGCCCGACCGCGAGCGCAGCGAGCGGCCGAGCGCGCTGACCACGCCGGCCGTGACCGTGGCCTGGAAGCCGAACGGGTTGCCGATTGCGATCACGAGCTGGCCGGGCTTGAGCGCCTGCGAGTCGCCGAGCACGGCGTGGACCAGGTCACCCACGGTGATCCGAAGAACCGCCAGGTCGGTGTCCGGATCGTCACCGATGAGATCCGCGGCCAGCCGGCGGCCGTCGGGGAGCGTCACCTCGATCGACGCCGCGCCGTGGACCACGTGGCTGTTGGTGAGCAGCAGCCCGTCGGGGGTGAAGAGAAACCCCGAGCCGCTACCGCCCGGGCGCTCTCCGCCGCCGCGGGCCCGCGGCGATAGGCGGACGTCGATCTTGACCACCGCCGGGCCGACTTGCTCGACGGCCTGGGTCACCGCGCGTGAGTAGGCATCCATCAGGTCGTCGTCGGTGCCGTCGCGAGCCGCCGGGGGCGGCGGGCCCCCCTGCGTGGCCCCGGGGCCAGCGCCCAGAAAGAGCGCCTCGTGGCGCGGTGGGCCGCCGTTCGTCTCGCCCATGGGTTGCCTCCTCGAAGGTGGGGATCCGAGCCTCGGATTGCCTTTCGATGCCGACCAAGCCCCCGAGGTGCAAGGGGCTCAAGCCCTTGGCTTGGGCCGCCGATAACTGGGCCGCGGAATCATCGGAGGGTTCCATGCCGGAGTTCAGCCCCAAACTGCGGGTGGCGGTGCGGGTTCGTCTATCGGGGGAGGAGCCGATGGATGGCTTCCTGCTGCTCTCGCCCGAATCCGACTTTCGCCCCGGGCCCGAGACCATCCTCGAGCGGCTCAACGCCAGCGATCGCGTGATCCCGTTTCATCGGCGCTCGGACGGGACCACCTTGCTGCTGACGCGGCTCGACCTGGAATGGGTGGTGGCCGGCCGGGGCAAGGGCGACCTGAGCGTGCCTCCCAGCCATTTCGTGACCCACCAGGAACGGGTGCGCATCCGCTTCTCGGGTGGGGGCGAGATGGAAGGGCTGATCCAGATGGAGCTGCCCGAGACGCTCAACCGGGCGTCCGACTTCCTCAACGGCGCCGACGATTTTTTCCCGCTGGCAACGGTCCAGGGCATCTATCTCGTCAACAAGACGCGGGTGCTCGAGACCCGGCTCTTCCAGTCCTCGCCGCTGCCGGTCGCCCCGGAAGCCGGCGAGACCGGCTACTGATCGTCGGCGATCGCGGGGGCTGTTCCGCCCTCGCGCAACCCTCCCCGCCTTTCCGGATCTCCGATTTGCGCGGTCGCCTCTCACCACGCTAGCATCCGAAAGGCCGCACTCGATGGTCTTCCGATCGATGGGAGCCCCCTTGGCGCACGTCATCCAGCCCGCACGGCTCAAGCCCGGCGTCTCGATCGAGACGCTGGGTGACGCTCGCGCCTCCGGCGCCCGCGGTGGCGGGCAAGGCTCGATTCGCGGCCGCGCGCTGATCTTCTGGGACCCCAAAGTTCCGGGCAAGAAACTCGACGCCATCGACACCGACCAGATCACGCCCGCGGCCGACTGCGTCTCCGAAAGCCTCGAGACGCTCGACGAGCGCTGGAAGGCCGGCTCGTTCCGTTATCTCATGCCGGACTTCCGGGAGCGCGTCCACCGCGGGGAAACGTTCGTGATCGCCGGCGACCGCTTCGCCATCGGCTCGTCGCGCGAAATGAGCCCGGCCGGCATGAAGGGCGTGGCCGAAGAAGTCGGGCTCGAGCTGGTGGTGGTGTGTGGGGACCACCTGGGCGATATCTTCCGGCGCAACGCGTTCAACCTGGGATTGCACGTCGTCCAGTGCGCGGCGGCGGTGGCCGACGCCCAGGACGGCGACACCTTCGGTTTCGACCCGGTGAGCCGCGGGCTCACCAACGAGACCCGGGGGAAGCGCTACGAGCCGCTGCCGCTCACGCCCAAGGAAAACGAGATCCGCCGCGGCGGCGGCATCTTCGCGGTGGGGCGCCGCGAGTTTCGCCGCTCGGTCGAGCGTCCGCCGGAGATCGAATGGCCCGATCCCGAAACCGCGCGCCGGCTGACCTCGACCGAGCTGATCGTGTGGGCCCATCGCGTCGACCGGGACGCCGAAGTGCGTCCGGGAGCCACGCTCCGCGTGCTGGCGGACCTGCTGCCGGCCTCCGATGGAACTGCGCCCTTCGCGATTCACACCTTCGACCAGATCACTGGCGGCCACGCGATCTTCCCGCGGCAGGCGGCGATCGCCAACGACCATTTCGTCTTCACCGGCAAGCAGGCCGACGAGCGACAGACCGCGATTGGCCGCGAGTTCGCGCGGCGGCACGGATTGGAGAAGCCCTACTACGCCACGCCGGGGGACGGGATCTTCCACTTCTACTTCCCCGAGCAGGGGCTGGTGCTGCCCGGCCAGTTCGTCCCC
Source organism: Candidatus Eiseniibacteriota bacterium (assembly GCA_036505355.1). Classification (GTDB taxonomy): domain Bacteria; phylum Eisenbacteria; class RBG-16-71-46; order RBG-16-71-46; family RBG-16-71-46; genus WS-8. Next base: position 25,118 of record DASXTP010000039.1, read on the forward strand.
GGGGCCGATTCGCACAGTCGCGCCTACGGGGCCTATGGCGCGGTGGGGATCGGCGTCGGCTCGACCACGCTCGGCTTCGGCTGGTCCACGGGCCACATCTACTTCACCCTGCCCAAGCAGCGGCGCGTGGTGTTCGCTGGCGAGCTGCAGCCGTGGGTTGGCGGCAAGGACATCGTGCTGACGCTGCTCAAGCGCTGGGGCGCCAAGCAGTCGCAGGGCATGTCGGTGGAGTTCGTGGACGCGAAGCGCCAGCTCCCGATCGCCTACCGCAACACGATCGCCAACATGATGGCCGAAGGCGAGGCGATGAACGGCATCTTCGCCCCCGACGAGCGGACCGACGCCTGGTATCGAGCCAAGGGCATCACCGCGCTGCCGTACCCGCCGTTTGGCCCGGGCCGGGACGCCACCTACGAGATCGACGAGACGCTGGAGCTGTCGCAGGTGGCGCCGATGATCGCCAAGCCCTTCAGCCCCGGCAACGCGTTTCCAGCCGAGGAGGTGGCGCGGGAGCGCCTCGGCTTCGACAAGGCCCTGATCGGCTCATGCACCAACGGCGGCTACGACGACCTGCTGTCGGCGGCGCTGGTCTTGAAGGCGGCGCGCGACCTCGGCTTCCGGAGCGCGACCAAGCCGTTGGTGATCTTCCCGGGCTCGGGAGGCGTAGCGCAGCAGATCGGCGGCGCCGACCCACGCTTGGGCGGCGAATCGATCGCCGAGGTGTTCCGCTCGGTGGGCGGCGTGATCCGCCGCTCGTGGTGTGGTCCCTGCTTCGGCCAGGGTCCGGATGCGCTCGAGCCGGGTGAGCGCGCCATCACCTCGTTCAACCGCAATTGGCAGAATCGCATGGGGGTCGGGGGCGAAGGCTACCTGGCGAGCCCGGCGGTGGTCGCGGCCTCGGCGCTGCTCGGCTACATGGGTCCGCCGAGCGAGCTGGGCTTGGAGTGGGAGCCGGAGCGATTCGGCGTCTGACGCTGGTAGGGGAGCGGAAGCTGCTTTCCGGGCCACATGTCTTGGAAACCCCCTCGCGTTGGGCTGGCGGACCCCCGCTCCGTGCGACATTCCTTCCGCAGCCCTATAGAGACCGGCCCGATCAGTGCACCACGACCAGCCGCCGTGATTCCTTCACCGAGCCGGCCCTGAGGTCCATGTAGTACATGCCGGCCGGAACCGGCCGCCCTCGATCGTCGCGAATGTCCCAGGCGACGCGATACTTCCCCGAGCCTTCGCGGGCGCGCTTCAAGTCGCGCACCACCCGGCCCAGCAAGTCGTGCACCCGGACCCTGACGTCGACCGGCCCTGCCGTGGCGACGTCTTGGCCGATCGCGTAATCGAGCGTGGCCACGTTCCGCGCCGGGTTGGGCCACGGCGCAGCCGCTCGCGTGTGGGCGATCAGGCCCGAAGCACCCGCAACCGGCCCGCTCATGAGCGTCCCGCCCTGCGGGTCCTTGATCCGAATCCAGTAGTAGTAGGTGGCCGCTGGCTCGGCCGAACGATCGAAGTACTCGAAACGCGTGCCGCGCACGCGCTCGGGCTCGGTGGTGAGTCGCACGCTGGCGTCGAACTCGGGCGTCTGCGAGCGAAAGACTTCGGCCAAGGCCCCGTCGGCCTCGCCCCGTAACTCGAGGCGGAGGAGCACGCCCTCCGGGCGCCCTCCGCCTCGATGCGTGCGGCTTCGACAGCGGTGATCGACGCTTCGGGAATCCACAACGTGGTGCGGTTCATTTCCACGGTCTGCTGGGGCTTGACGCTCGTGGTGACGAGCGTCGTTCCGGTGGAGCCGCCGGGCACGTCGGGCAGGGCCACCCGAGCAGGTCGACGCGGTCAATGGCGTCGTCGATCCGGTTCGCGTTCTGGTCGGTCCACGCGGCGGCGCGACCGGGGCCAATCAGGGTCAGAGCCAGCACGACAACCAACCACCCCGGCCGCCCGCGGCCGCAAGCGGAACGCATTTCCATGAACGTGCCTCCTGGATGAACAGCCGACCTGTCCAGGACCCAGTCGTTGCCCACACGAGCGGCCTTCGCCTGGGCCGTTTCCAGCCACGCATCGAAGCTCGCTCTCCCCTGTTGGGTGGCGCTTGACACGCGAAGAACTAGGCCCGCTGCTTGGCACGCAACACAAGGAATGGGAACAGGATAGGGGCGAAGCAGATGGCCCGGCGCAGTGCCGCTCGAGCCGCTGACACGGGTTTGTCGAGCGAGCCGCGGGAGGCGGCTGATTCGCGGCTGGGTCCCGAGTCCCTGCTCCGAAGCGGATTTTTCTGGAAGCCATTTGATTGACTAGTCATCTATTGATGGTGATGATAACCACCATGCCACGCCGAAAGAGCCGCCTTCAGCGGGAGCTTCGCCAGCGAAAGCCGTTCGGGTCCCTGCGGCAGGAGGCCGCGATCGCCGTGGTCCGGACCGCGGACCGCCTGCGGTGGCGCATGGCGCGGCTGGTCGGGCCGCTCGGGATCACGGTACAGCAGTACAACGTGCTGAGGATCCTGCGCGGGGTCGGAAAGGAAGGGCTGCCGACACTCGAGATTGCGCGGCGCATGATCGAGCGCACGCCGGGGATCACCCGCCTCATGGACCGCCTGGAGGCCAAGCGGTTGGTCCAGCGGGAGCGGTGCGCGACCGATCGCCGCCAGGTCACCTGCTGGATCACCCCACAGGGTCTCGAGCTGCTGGAGCGGCTCGATCAGCCGCTGTCTCGCTCCGAGGAGTCCGCGCTCGGCGGGCTCGCTCAGGGCGACGTCGAACGGCTCATCGATCTGCTCGAGAGGATTCGGAAGGAGGTGGGGTAGGGGAAGCAGGGTCGGGGACAATACTTGATCAGTCGACTATTGATATGCCGCTCATTGGTCACGAGAACGAAGCGCCAGGAGGATCGTCATGCAGCGCTCCATCGCCGTTGCGACCGCCGCGTCGCCCGAAACCTACGTCGTAGACAAGACCCATTCGGAAGTGAGCTTCCAGGTGCGGCACATGCTCAGCAAAACCCGCGGGCGCTTCACCGACTTCGAGGGCGTGATTCAAGTCGACGCGATCCATCCCGAGTCTTCGTCGGTGGAGTTCCGGGTGCGTTCGGCGAGCGTGGACAGCGATCTGGAGCAACGCGACCAGCATTTGCGTAGCGCGGACTTTTTCGACGCCGAGCGCCATCCGGAGGTTGTCTTCCGCAGCGACCGCGTCCGCCCACTGGGGGAGGACCGCTACGAGGTCACCGGCACGCTGTCACTGCGCGGCGTGGTCAAGCGGATTACGCTTCCGGTGAGCTACCTTGGCGCCGCCAGGGATCCCTGGGGCGGAAATCGGGCCGGGTTCTCGACGTCGATCACGCTCAACCGGAAGGACTTCGGCATGGTGTGGAACCAGGCGCTGGACCACGGCGGCTTCGTGCTGGGTGACCAGGTGTGGGTCACCATCGAACTGGAGGCGATCCGGCAGTCGTTGGCGGCCTAGCCTAATTTTGTCGGCCGGCCGCCGGAAGTGTGGACCTGCCGGAGAAAGGGGCACTCCAAAGACCGTCGGGAGTCGGGGCCCCGGTTCTTCCCGGGTCTTGGAGCCGGGGGCCGGCGCTCGAAACGGGGTCACGGTCTCCAGCGCCGGCGATCACCTGGCGGTGCGTCATCGGCATCTTGCGGTGATCCACCCTGCTCGTGCAGAATCCAGCCGCTTCCATCGCGACCCAACCTACAGGAGCCAAGACATGCAAGCCCGCTCGACCCTGCTTTCCGTGTTCGTGACCGCTCTCTGGGCCAGCCTCGGCCTGGCCTCGATGGGTGGCGGCAGCAAGCCGGAATCACCGCCCCCCGCCAACCCGAATCTCCCGTCGAGCAGCGCGGCCAATCCATCGGGACCGCATCAGGAAGCCGAGGCGATCTACGCGCTCGCGTACGAGGAGATTGCCAAGGCCAAGAAGGATCTCGCCGGCGGCAAGACCAAGAACGCCGAGAAGAAGTTCAAGCGAGCGCTCGATCGCGGCGAAAGGGCGGTGGCGTTGGATTCCACCTACCACGAAGCCTGGAACCTGGTGGGCTACGCGGCCCGCAAGCTCGGGAATTACGACAAGGCGTTTGCGGCTTACGACAAGTGCCTGAGCCTCGACCCCGACTATGCGCCAGCTCGCGAGTATTTGGGCGAGGCGTGGCTCGAACGCGGGGACGCGAAAAAGGCACGAGAGCAGCTCGCCCGGCTGGAGGAAATTAACCCCGGCTCGACCGACGCCCAGACGCTGCGGACGGCGATCGAAACCTACGAGGCGGCTCACCCGGCGGCGGCTTCGGACTCGACAGGTGCGTCGACCTCTGGGGAGGCCGTCAAGCCGTAGCGCGCGGACCCACGGTGCTGAGGCTGCCCGAGCCCGGGGCGGCCGACGGCCGTCGATTCCAGGCGAGAGCGGTTACCCTCAGTTTCCCGCCCCGCCGCTCAACTTGCCGGACTTACCCGGAGCGGGGGCCTTGTCCGGCTTCTCTGCCTTCACCGCCTCGATCGCGAGGTGAATGCTCACGTCGTCGCCGAGCATCGTGCCCCCCTGATCGAGGGTCTGGTTCCACACCACGCCGAAGTCCTTGCGGTCGATGGTCGTCGTCGCCTCGAAACCGGCCCGCGTCCCCATGGACTGCCCTTCGATGCCGACGGCTCCCATGCCGAGGAACTCCGCGTCGAGGATCACCGGCTTCGTGGCGCCCCGAATGGTGAGATTCCCCTCGACCTTGAACTTGGTCCCTTCGCCGGGGATGACTTTGGTGCTCTTGAAGGTGAGGGTCGGGAAGCTGTCGGCCCAGAAGAAACGCGGGCTCCGCAAATCGTTGTCCCGCCGATCTTGGTTGGTGAAGATGCTCCGAGTCTGGATCGTGACGTTGACCGATGAGGACGCCAGGTTCTTGTCGTCGTAGAGGATCGTTCCGGCGAACTCGTTGAACCGCCCCTGAACCCGAGAGAAGAAGTGGCGGATCGTGAACTCGACCTGAGAGTGGTTAGGATCGATCTTGAGCGGTGCCGGCTCGGCCAAGGCGGTAGCCGCCGCGACAGCCCATGCGGCGCCCGCGACGATCACGGCAAGGGGTGTGCGAGTCATCGACGTACTCCTTTCTTGAGGCGAAACCCAGGCCCGTCGGCTCCTCAAGTTCGGTTGGCGGATGCCGAGAAACAAGGTGCTGAGACTCGAGCGACCACCGGCCTCGGGCGCTGCGCGAAGTTCTTCCTTCGATTCGCCAAGGGGCTTCGAGGCCCGGGTCGAAGCTGCATTTGACGCGGCCTTGACGGCCCTGCCCAGCCGAGGCCCGGGAGCGGTCCCGGCTCGGTTGTGCCCCGGTGTTTCGAGCCGTTAGCATCGTCCGCCATGTCCGACTTCGAGAAGACCCCATCCGACGTCCGGGAGCTGCTCGACAAGCGCATCAGCCAGCTCGGCCTGCGCCTCGAGGGCTCTCCGGTCGAGCGCTTCGTGCACCAGCTCCACCGGGAGCTGGAGCGCAAGGGACTCAAGCGCTTTCGCCCGGTCTGCTACCTGACCGACGAGTGGGGATGTCCCGACGGGCAGCCGGTCATTGGCATTCCGTTCTACCTCGCGAACCCGCACCTCGCGCGCCTCGAGCGCGAGATGAACGACCTCGAGGACGAGCGCGAGATCATGATGTACCTGCGACACGAGGCGGGTCATGCGTTCAACTACGCGTACCGCCTGTTCATCACCGCCGAATGGCGCCGCGTATTCGGGCCTTACAATCGGCGCTACCGCGACCACTACCGACCGGTCCCCTTCAGCCGCAAGTTCGTGCGGCACATCGCCGGTTGGTACGCGCAAAAGCACCCCGACGAGGACTTCGCCGAGACCTTCGCCGTGTGGCTGACCCCCGGCTCGAAGTGGAGGCTGCGATATAAAGGATGGCCCGCGCTGCGGAAGCTGCGTTATGTTGACGGCGTCGCGCGATCGGTGCGGGATCAGGATCCGGTGGTCAGGACCGGGGACTTCGACGTCACGGTCGAGGACATGAAGGTCACGGTGGAGCAGTTCTACCGCCGGCTGATGCGGCAGAACGGGGCGGCGGTCAACGTGGCGCTGGAGGCCGACCTGACCGACCTGTTCTTCGCGCGCGGGCGCCGGCGCAAGGGGGTGCGGCTGGCGGCGGAGATGCTCGAAGAGCATCGCAAGACGCTGACCGACAAGATCACCTATTGGACGGGGGTCAAGCGCCCCCTGGTGCGGGCGCTGGTCGAGCGGATCATCCGCAGCTGCCGCGAACAGGAGCTGTACGCCGAAAGCGGTCGCGAAGCCGCGTACCTGGTGGAGCTGGCCGCCTACGGCACCACGCTGGCGATGAACTACCTGACCCGGGGTCGGTTCGTTCACAAGTAGACCAGGCCGGACCCGAGGGAACGGGCGAGAGGCGGAACGGCGAGGATCGCCATGGCCAAACTTCGTATCGGTGTCCTGTACGACTACTGGTGGGACGAGGACGAGGAGCGGGTCGAGGGGGAGCGTCCCAAGAAGAAGTCGCCGGACCAGGATGTCCAGGCGGTGTACGAGGCACTCAAGAAGATCGGGCACAACCCGGTCTTCGTGCGACTCGACGGTACGCCCGAGAGCCTGATCGACCTGGCCCGATCGCAGACCGACCTGCTGTTCAACCTGGTCGAGTCGTTCGGGGGCGACGACAGCCAGGACACCAACATCGGGGGCTACCTCGAGCTGCTGGGCCGCCGCTTCACCGGCGCCGGCTCGAGCGGCCTCTACCTCGCGCAGGACAAGGCGCTGGCCAAGAAGATCTTCACCTTCCACGGCATCCACACGCCCTACTTCAGCACCGTCTACCGCGGCCGCACCGAGCACTCCCACGACATCAAGTTCCCGGTGATCGTCAAACCGGCCCGTGAGGACGGCTCGATCGGCATCCACTTCGGGGCGGTGTGCGACTCGATCAAGGAGCTGATGGAGCGCATCGACTACATCCACGCCGAGTTCGACACGCCCGCCCTGATCGAGGAGTACGTCGAGGGCCGCGAGCTGTACCTGGGAGTGATCGGAAACGAGAAGGCCGAGGCGCTCCCGGTGGTGGAGCTGGACCTCTCCAAGCTCCCGGCCGGGATCCCCAAGATCGCCGGAGCCGAGGTCAAGTGGGAGGAAGACACTCCAGCCTACAAGGCGACCAAGCCGTTCTTCCCCGACGACCTCGACGAGGAGGTCGTGAAGCGGCTTTCCGAGACCGCCGTGCAGGCCTTCCAGGCGCTGCAGCTCCACGACTACGGGCGCATCGACTTCCGCCTCGCCAAGGACGGCACCATCCATGTGCTGGAAGTGAACCCGAATCCCTACCTGCTGCCGAGCGCGGAGTTCGCCATGGCGGCCAAGAAGTCGGGCCGCTCCTACGCCGAGACCATCGGGAAGATCGTGGACCTGGCGATGGCGCGCTATTCGAGCTCGGGCTGACCAGCCGGCGTTCCCGCAGCGGCCGACACCGGCGGGAAACCGTTCTAGCCGTGCATCGTGAGCTCCGGCTCGCCCCGTGACACCACCACTGCGGCAGCCAGATCCCCGGTGACGTTGAGCGTCGTGCGCCACATGTCGAGGAAGCGGTCGACGCCGAGCACGATGCCGATGCCTTCGGCCGGGATCCCGACCAACCCCAGGATCATCACCACGACCGGGATGGAGCCGGCCGGCACGCCCTTGATCTTCAACCTGGTCGAGTCGCTCGCGGGCGACGACGGTCAGGACACCAACATCGCCGGCTACCTCGAGCTGCTGGGCCGCCGCTTCACCGGGGCCGGCTCGACGGTGAAGCCCTAACGGGCCCCTCGCGGTGCCTCAACGAATCAGCACCAGGGCCTTGGTGAACTTCCGCCCGTCGGCCTCGAAGCGGACGAAATAGAGCCCGGAGCGCG
>DASXTP010000040.1:0-22795 GCA_036505355.1 Candidatus Eiseniibacteriota bacterium
GGCATTTCACATTCCACTTACTTGACCGCCTACACGCCCTTTACGCCCAGTGATTCCGAACAACGCTTGCTCCCCCCGTGTTACCGCGGCTGCTGGCACGGAGTTAGCCGGAGCTTATTCGCCGGGTACCGTCAAACGACCAGATTGTTCACCTGATCGTGTTTCTTCCCCAACAAAAGGAGTTTACAACCCAAGGGCCTTCATCCTCCACGCGGCGTCGCTTGGTCAGGGTTTCCCCCATTGCCAAAGCCTCTCGACTGCTGCCTCCCGTAGGAGTCTGGGCCGTATCTCAGTCCCAGTGTGGCTGACCATCCTCTCAGACCAGCTACCCATCGTCGCCTTGGTGGTCTATTACACCGCCAACTAGCTAATGGGACGCGAGGCCATCCTCAGCCGGTAGCTTGCAAGCAGAGGCCACCTTTGACCCCAAGTCCATGCAGACTCGTGGTCTCATGCGGTATTAGCACCCCGTTGGGAGTGTTATCCCCCTGCTGAGGGCAGGTTCCTCACGCGTTACTCACCCGTTCGCCACTCTACTCGAGGAGTTTCCCCCTCTTTCGCGTTCGACTTGCATGCCTAATCCACGCCGCCAGCGTTCGTTCTGAGCCAGGATCAAACTCTCCGTGGTAGAAAAACGGAGATCACGCGGTGCGAGCTTGCGCCCGCCCCGCGCGGATCATTTGCAAGGAATTGGAACCCCCGTTCACGCCGAACCTCGACGCGAAACCGGGGCCTCGCCGGGCTTTCGTAGTCACGTGCGCTATTCGGTTTTCAAAGAGCGTACAGTCAATCGCCTCTCCCGAGCGGAAGAGGCGGGCAGGGAATCTAGCCATGGACCTGAGTGAAAGTCAAAAGAACTTCTTCAAGCGGGCTACATTCCGGCAGCAATCACAATATAGGTGCGCCTCATGTTTCTGTCAACCCCGCCGCCCCTCGTAAACCAAGTGATTGTGAGACAAGCGATTGCAGCCCTAGCGGCGAGTTGTCCCGCCCCGCGGTCCGGGCTTCGATGGCCGCCCGCCGGTGGTCTGGCTCAACCGTGCCTCGGTTCCGGGCGCTTGGCACGCGTCGGCCCCGGCCGGTAGCGGGCCATCTTTCGGCCCACCCGCAAGACCCAATCGGCGTCGGGATCAACGGCCCTGGCGTGGTCGGTCACCCGTTCGCCGTCGATACTGACCGCCCCCTGCTCGGTGAGCCGGCGAGCCGCGCTCTTCGACGCCGCAAAACCCGCCGCCACGACGGCATCGACGATGGTAGGCGAGTCGTTGTGTCTCGGCACCTCCAGCAGGCGCTCGCGGTGGAACTCGTCCAGCACCGCCGGAATCCCTCGACGGCTGAATTGGATCTCGAAGTCGGCCTGGGCACGGTCCGCGGCCTCTTCGCCGTGGTAGAGGCGCACGAGCCGGTGCCCCAAGAGCTTCTTGATCTCCATCGGATTCACGCCCGCGGCGTTCAGCCGGCCCTCGATCTGGACCAGCTCGTGATCGGTGGCATCGGTCACCAGCTTCCAGAACGTCATCATCAGGGCATCCGGGATGCTCATCAGCTTTCCGAACATCTCGCCGGGTGGATCCGCCACGCCGATGTAGTTGCCGAGGCTCTTGCTCATGCGCTGAACCCCATCGGTGCCGGGAAGCACCGGCAGCAGCAGCACGACCTGCTGCGGCTGACCGTGAATCCGCTGCAGCTCTCGGCCGACCAGCAGGTTGTACTTCTGCTCCGTGGCCCCCAACTCGACGTCCGCCTGGATCGCGATCGAGTCGTAGCCCTGCATCAGCGGGTAGAGCAGCTCGTGCACGCCGATCGGCTGGCCGCTCTCGAATCGCTTGGCGAAATCGTCCCGCTCGAGGAGCTGTGAGACCGTGTACTGGGACACCAGCGCCAAGACCTCCGCGAAGCTCATGCGTTCGAACCATTCGCCGTTGCGGTGAATCTCCACCGGCAGCCGCGGCGGCTCGGGGTCGCGCTCGAGCACGCGAAAAAACTGGGCCAGGTAGGTGCGCGCGTTCGCTTCCAACTCGTTCTGGGTGAGTTGCGGGCGCGTCCGACTGCGCCCGCTCGGATCCCCCACCCGCCCCGTGTAGTCGCCCACGATGAGCACCACCTGGTGTCCCAGATCCTGAAACTGCCGCAGCTTGCGGAGCCCCACGGTATGACCGAGATGGATGTCGGGCGCCGTGGGGTCGAACCCTTGCTTCACGCGGAGCGGACGACGCTCTCGCCGGCAGGCGTGCAAGCGGTCGAGCAGAGCACCCTCGGGAAGGATCTCCTCGGCGCCGCGTGACAGAATCTGAAACTCTTGGTCAGGGCTCATGAGACCTGGAGAGATTGGGTGGCCTCGTGCAAGTGACGATCCGCATTCTAGGTGGGCATTCCGCAACGGGCAACCACACCAACCCGAGCCGGTCGCTTGAATCCGCTTGACCGCCTCTGGGCCCACCCCTAGGCTCGCCGTCGTGAGAGAGAGCACCCCCGACCTGTCCGGGCTCTCGGGGCGCGCGGTCCGGGCAGCGTCCCGCTTCCCTTGGAAGCTCTTCCTGGTTCTTGTCGTCGTGGCGGTATTCGGCTCCGCCGGGGTGGTTTTCGGCGTCGTGCAGTGGTTGCGGCACGATCTCGGCCCCCTGCAGACGCTGACGGCGATCCGTCCCCCCATCAAGACGTTCGTCTACGACGCGCGCGGACGCGTGCTCCACGAGTTCTTCAAGGAGAACCGATCCCAGGTCCCGCTGAGCCAGATCCCTCGGCATCTGATCAATGCCACGATCGCCACCGAGGACCGCAGCTTCTATCAGCACTGGGGCGTCGATCTGTGGGGCATCGGACGTGCGGCCCTGACCGACATCATGCACCTGCGCCGGGCCCAGGGGGGCAGCACGATCACGCAGCAGTTGGCCCGCAACCTTTTCCTCACGCACGAGCGGACCTTCACCCGCAAGCTCAAGGAGATCGGGCTCGCGATCGAGATCGAGCGGAACTACTCCAAGGATCAGATCCTGGAGATGTACTTCAACCAGATCTACTTCGGCGAGGGTGCCTACGGGGTCGAGGCGGCCGCCAAGACCTACTTCAACAAGCCAGTGCGGTCGCTCACGCTGCCGCAATGCGCGCTGCTGGCGGGGCTGCCCGCGAACCCGAGCCTGTATTCGCCGCGCCGGCGACCGAACGCGGCCCGGGCGCGGCGCGAGAAGGTGCTACGCAACATGCGGGTCACCAAGGCCATCACCCAGGTGGAGTTCCAGAACTCCGTCGGCGCGCCTCTCGGCGTGACGCCAATGAGGTACAGCAACGATCACGCACCGTACTTCGTCGAGATGGTGCGCCTCCATCTCGACGAGAAATACGGCTCGAACGCCGTGTACGAGGGCGGCCTGCGGGTGTACACGACGCTCGACATGGACCTCCAGCAGACCGCCGAGCGGGCCCTGGAAAAACAGCTCTCGTCGCTGGAGGCCGAGCTCAAGCCCCGGGCCACGCGGGCGAAGTACGTGGTGCCGAGCGGCGATAGTGCGCGACCGAACCCCAAGACCCCCTACCTGCAGGGCGCGATCGTGGCGGTCGATCCGCGCACTGGGTACATCCGTGCGCTGATCGGCGGGCGCGAATGGAACCACAGCAACTTCAACCGCGCCACGCAGGCCCGCCGCCAACCCGGCTCGGCGTTCAAGCCGTTCGTGTACGTGGCGGCGATCGACAACGGATTTCACCCCACCGACGTGATCGTGGACGAGCCGGTGTCTTTCCCCGGGGGCAACGGCGAGCTGTATCAGCCGGGCAACTACGACCGGATCTACCGTGGCCCGGTGACGCTGCGCTACGCGCTCCAGCAGTCCATCAACATCCCGGCCATCAAGCTGCTGCGCAAGGTGGGAACGTCGCTGGTGGCCAGCTATGCCCGCCGCATGGGCATCCGGAGCCCGATCGGCCAGAATCTGTCCCTGGCGCTGGGCAGCAGCGAGGTGACCTTGCTCGAGCTCACCACCGCGTACGGGGTGTTCGCGAATCGCGGCATTCGCAACGACCCGCTGTTCGTGCTCAGAGTCGAGGACCGCAACGGGACGGTGCTCGAGAAGAACTCTCCACGTCCGGTCGAAGTGCTGTCGGAGGAGACCACGTCGACCATGACCTCGATGCTGCGGAGCGTGATGGATCATGGCACCGGATACCCGGCGCGGGCGCGGGGCTTCTCCATCCCGGCGGCCGGCAAGACCGGCACCATGGACGAGTACAACGACGCGTGGTTCGTCGGCTACACGCCGAGCCTGGTGTGTGGGGTCTGGGTCGGCTATGACGAGAAGCGGCCGATCGGCCCGGGGATGACCGGCGCGCGGGCCGCGCTGCCGGCCTGGACCGACTTCATGATCGGGGCCACCCGGGGACGACCCGTCGAGGACTTTCCGCTGCCCGCCGGGACGACGCTGCGCGAGGTCTGCGCCGAGACCGGCATGCTGGCGACCAGCAACTGTCCCAACGTCACGACCGAGATGTTCCGCGAGGGGTCGGAGCCCAACGAGTTGTGCACCTCCCACCGCGGACCGCCGCTCCGCGACCGATCACCGGGTCAATATGCGCCGGAGGACCACGAGGCGGCCCCCACGGGAGCGCCCTCGCACTGACCGGCGGAGGGCGGAGCGCAGGGCTATTTGCCGTGGAGCAGGCCGATCGCGGTTGCCAGCATCGCCAATAGCGCCTTGATCAGCGATTCGCCCGCCACCAGACCTGAAGCGATTGGGACGTTGTAGGTCTCCTGGTTGCGGGGTTTCAGCATTGCCCATCCCCAGGCAATGAAGGCACCGACCGCGAATGCCAGCGCGTTGCTGAAAAACACTATCCAGCCGAGTCCGAGCCCCATCGCCGAGGGAAGCAGGTTGCGGCTCTTCGGGAACACCCGCTCCAGCACCGGGAGCAGCACGCCAAGGAGCGCACCGGCAAAGATCGCCCAGCGTGCGGTGACCGGCAGGCTCTCGAGCCCCTGAGACAGCACGCGGGCCACCGCCACCCAGGTGTTGGTGGCCGGGAGCGGAAACTTCTGCAGCGCTTCCTCGTTGGGGATCATGAGATACCAGGCGGGAACGATCGCGAGCGTGCCGAAGAAGACCCCCACGAACTGGGCCAGGAACTGCTTGCGCGGATTGGCACCGAGCAGGTAGCCGCTCTTCAGATCCGTGAGCAGGTCGGCCGACGACGACGCGGCGTTGGCCCCGACCCCCGCCGACATCAGGTTGTGGGTGACGTTGCCCGGCGACAGCAGCGCGAAGAGGAGCTGCATGACCTTCCCCATCGCCCCGATTGGCGTCGTGTCGGTCTCGCCGGTTGCGCGGCACGCCACCAGCGAGAGCACGAACGACATCGCCACCGCGATCAGCCCCGCCCACCAGTGGATCTTGAAAGCGATGATCTGCACCGCAACCATCGCGATCGCGATCGGCACCATGCCGGCCACCAACCAGGAGTTCGGGACCTCGATGGCGGCCATCTTGGCCTGCAGATCCTCGGAAAGGGTGCCCGCCTGCTGCCCGCGCTTGAGCATCAGGAACGACCGCGCCACCGTGCGCCATTGGAGCGCGAGCGACGTGAGACTCGCCATCACGATGAGCGAAGTGCCGCCCCACAGCGCCCAGCGAACCGGGTGAAAGAACGTGCCCCCGCCCGCGAGCGGGATCGACGACACGTAGCCGGGAATCCCCGCGTTCGCGGCGTCGATGCCCGCGAGCCACGGCGCGATTCCGAAATACAGCAGGGCCGACGACGCCAGCATGGACAGCGACACTCGAAGTCCCACGATCATCCCCGCCCCGATCAGCAGCACGCTCGATTCGAACCCGAACGCGACCATCGGCTTGCCGAAGAGCGGCCGCAGACCGTTCTCGGGGATCAGGTCGGGCAGGTGGACGCTGAACAGGTGTGCGCGCATCCACTGGAAGAAGCGCCCCAGCGCCACGAACTGGTCCTCGGCCGTGTTGAGCACGCCGACGATCGCTCCGCACACCAAGGATGCGACCAGCGAGTACGCTTTTCTGAGGGCGTCTCCTCCCCGACTGTAGAGGCTCCGCAGGGTGGTGGCCGCGGCGATTCCCGAAGGAAAGGGCAGCTGCTCATTGTTGATCATCTGCCGCTTGAGCGGGATGGCAAGGAACACGCCCATCGCCCCGGTGACCAGCGTGAAGGCGGCCACGACCGGCCAGGGCTGGTGGTGATGCAAGGGATCCAGGATGAGCAGGGCTCCGAACGCCGTGGCAATGGTCGATCCGGTCGAATAGCCCGCCGCCGATGCCGTGGACTGCATGCAATTGTTCTCGAGGATCGACATGCCGGAGATCGACCTGCGTGTCAACGCTCGAAACGCGTTCCAGAGCACGAACGACATGACGCATGAGGTGATGGCCACCCCGAACGACCATCCCACCTTGAGCACGGTGTAGAGGTTCGAGACCGACATGAGCATGCCCAGCACCGCCCCCATCGCGACGGCGCGAAACGTGAGCTGGGGCATGCGGTCACCCTGGTAGAGGTTGACGAACCAGTGCCGATCCTTTTCCTCGGGAGTGGCGTCGTGCGAAATACGAGGAAGCTCGGGGGGAACGATGCTCGAAAAATCCTCGTGTTCGGTCGGGAGCGTGGGAGCCGTGGACACGCGATGTTCCTCCATCGGATGCTGCCCGGTGAGCGGCGACACGGAAACCCAAGCACGCTACCATGCCGTCTGGCGGCGCGCGATGGCCTACATCGCCACCACTCCTCACCCGATGGCTCCGGTCCCGCGCCGAGGGCCCCTCAGGCGATCCGGTCCAGGATCAGCTCGGGCGGCGGCGGAGCGTCGTCCCGGATATCGAAGCAGGAGCAGGCGCGGCGGATCACGGCCGGATCGGCGGCTGCGAGGTGCAGCTCGGCCAGCGGCTCACCCGCCGCCACGCGATCTCCGAGACGCACGCGCATCAGAATCCCCACGCGGGGATCCACCGGCTGCTCCTTGGTTCTGCGGCCCCCGCCAAGGGCGACCACGACCTCCCCCAAGCCGGCGGCATCGATGGCCGCGATCCGCCCCGATCGAGGCGCATCGACCTGCTCCGTCACCGGAGCCCGCGCCAGACCGTCCGGCGCCTCGAGGCTTCCCGGATCTCCGCCCTGCGCCTCGACCAGGGCCAAGAACCGGGCCCACGCCGCGCCTGAGTCCAGCGCTCGGGTCGCTCGCTCCCGTGCGGTCTGCGTGTCGGGCTCGGCCTTCGACCGCTCGAGCATGATCGTGGCGAGCTCGAGGGTCAACGCCCGCACGTCGGCAGGCCCCCGACCGAGCAGGACCTCCACCGACTCGCGCACCTCGAGCGCGTTACCCACCGCCGAGCCCAATGGCTGGCTCATGTCGGTGACCAACGCGGCCGCCGAGCGGCCCAGACGCCGGGTCGTGCTCACCAGCCGCTCGGCCAGGTGTCGCGCCGGCTCTCGCGACTTCACGAGGGCCCCGCTCCCGCACTTCACGTCGTAGACCAAGGTGTCCGCGCCTTCGGCGACTTTCTTGCTCACGATGCTCGAGACGAGGTACGGCTCGAACTCCACCGTGCTGGTGACGTCGCGCAACGCATAGAGGAGCCCGTCGGCGGGGGCGACGTCCGGCCCCTGGGTGACCACGACCACGCCCAGCGCACCAAGTTGAGCCTCCATCGCCTCGGCGGACAGGCGCGTCCGGAATCCCGGGATGGATTCGAGCTTGTCGATCGTCCCGCCGGTGTGCCCGAGCCCGCGGCCCGCCACCATCGGGACCACCACGTCACAGGCGGCCACCAGCGGCGCCAGCACGAGCGAGATCTTGTCCCCCACGCCACCGGTGGAATGCTTGTCCGCGACCGGCCGGCCCAGGGCGCTCCAGTCGTAGCGCCTGCCGGAACCGATCAGGGCCTCGGTGAGCGCGTCGGTCTCTTCCTGGTCGAGCCCGTTGAGGAACGCGGCCATCAGCCAGGCACTGAGCTGGTACTCCGGGATCTCGCCGCGAGCGCAGGCCAAGACGAAGGACCGCAGGTCTTCGGCGTCGTGCGATTTTCCGTCGCGCTTGGCGCGCAGGAAGGCCCGGGCGTCGATCACCGCGCCCCCCGTTGCTTCGTCTGCCGGCGATTCGGCTCGATCGCTTGGCGGGTCGCCTCGGGACCAGACAGGTAAGGAAGAGTGGGCCGAATCCGTTCGCTCATCTCCGGCGACGATTCTTCGGCACCCCGAACGGTGAGGGGAGCAGCCCGGCCACCGACCGCCTGACCAAGCGGCCCCGGCGGTCGCGCCAGTAGACGCGGGCCCGCGGGGCCAGCTCCCACAACACCTGCCGGCATCGCCCGCACGGCGGCGCCTCGCGGCCCCGGCCGGCCGAGACCGCGATCGCCACGAAGTCACGCTCCCCCTCGCCAACCGCCTTCCACAGGGCGCTGCATTCCGCGCACACCGACAGCCCGTAGGACGCGTTCTCGACGTTGCAGCCGGGAATCACGCGGCCGCCGGCCGTGAGCAGCGCCGCTCCAACCCGGAACCGCGAATACGGCGCGTAGGCGTGCCGCCGAGCGCGCTCGGCCTCTGCCATCAGGCGCTCTGCGGTCACGGCCGGCTCCTTCATCGAGTCAGCCGCGCCGCGCCGCCGCCAGAGCTTGGGCGCGGAGGCGGAAATGATCGGCGGCCTGGTTCGTCCACTCGGGACTCTCGCCGACCAAAGACGTGAGCTTCACCGGGCGCCCCTGCTGGACGTAGATCCGCGTCACTCGCTTGCCGATCGTGCACATCACTTCGTACGCCAGGGTCTCGCTGCCGCGCGCGACCTCTTCCAACGTCATCGAGGCCGGACCCTGGTCTCCGAACAGCACCACCTCGTCGCCCACCGTCGCCTCCGGCACCCCCGTGAGGTCCACCATGGTCAGGTCCATGGTGACGCGGCCGAGGATCCGCACGCGACGCCCCCGGACCAGCATCTCTCCCCGGTTCGAGAGCAGCCACGAGTAGCCGTGGCCGTACCCGACGGCCACCACGCCGGTGCGCGTCGGGCCTCGAGTGACGGACGTCCGGCCGTAGCTGATCGGGACACCGGACGGCAGGTCCCGGATCTGCACCAGTCGGCTCTTGAACGACATCACCGGGCGGAGCGAGAGGTTCAGATCGCACCGCAGGGGGCGATGCCCATAGGCCAGCAGCCCGATCCGGAGCCAGTCGAAGTACGATCCGGGGAGGTTGACGGTTCCCGCGCTGTTGGCCGCGTGAACGCGGGGCGGTCGGATCCCGCTCGCCGCCAGTCGTTCGAGCAACCGCGTGAATCGCTCGACCTGGGCCTGCGAAAAGGCCAGATCCTCGGCCTCGGCGTCCGGGAAGTGGGTGTAGACGCTCGCCAGCCTCAACCCCGGCAGGGTCACCAGCCGGCGGAGGAACGACTCGGCCTCCTCCTCTCGGACCCCGGTGCGACCCATGCCGGTGTCGACCTCCACGTGACACCGAAGGGGCCGCATCGCCCGGCGCGCGGCCCGGGAGAGCGCCTCGGCGAAGCTCCAATCGCAGACCGTGGGGTCGAGCCGATGAGCCACCGCCTCGGCGATCTCGCTCGGCAGCAGCGGGGAGAGCGCCACGATCGGTAGCGTGCACCCGGCCTGGCGGAGCTGAATGCCCTCGTGGAGGGTGGCCACGCCGAAATGCGCCACGCCTTCGGCCGCCGCGGCATCGGCCATCTCCACGGCGCCATGCCCGTAGGCGTCGGCCTTCACCACCAGCAACAGGTCGCGCCCCGGCCCGACCGCTTCGCGCACCGCCTGCAGGTTGGCACCGAAGCGGTCGAGGTCGACCTCGACCCAGGTCGAAACGGGCATCGACACGGGTGGCTCCTCCATGAAGCACCAGTCGCGCACGCGCGCCACATCGTGAGGCCCGGCTAGAATAGCGACCGATCGAGACGCGGGCAAACGATCGCGTGCCGCGCGCGTGCCGCGCTTTGCCGGGCGACCGTCCGTTCGCTATGCTCGGCCCATGACGGAGCGTGAGCGGGGCGCCTTCGCGGAGCTGATCGAGGTGTGCCGGCGGCTTCGGGGGCCTGACGGGTGCCCGTGGGACCGCAATCAGACGCTCGAAAGCATGACGCCCTACCTGGCCGAGGAGGCGGCCGAGTCCGCCGAGGCCATCGCCGCGGGCGATCCCGACAAGATCGCCGAAGAGCTCGGCGATCTCGCCTTCCTCGTCATCTTCTGCCTCGAGCTGTTGCGCGAGAAGGCCGGTGTCGGGATCCCCGAGGCCCTGGAGCGGGCTGCGCAGAAGTTGATCCGGCGGCACCCCCACGTCTACGGCGACGCCAACGTCGCGGACGGCGACGCAGCCTATCGCCAGTGGCAGGAGATCAAGCAGGGCGAGCAGGGCACACGGTCGCTGCTCGGCGAACAGCCGCGCGGACTACCGGCCCTGGTGGCCGCGTATCGCGTCCAGGAGAAGGCGGGAGCGGTCGGATTCGACTGGCCCGAGGCCACCGGGGCGCTGGGCAAGGTGCGCGAGGAGCTGGCCGAGATCGAGCAGGAGCTGAGCGGCGACACGACTCCGGCCCTGGCCCGTGAGATCGGCGACCTGCTGTTCGCGATCGTCAACCTGGCCCGGCACTTGCGCGTCGATCCGGAGCGGGAACTGCGGGTCGCCAGCCGGCGTTTCCGCGAGCGGTTCCATCATATCGAGCGCCGACTGGCCGAGCGCGGCTCGACGCCCAGCCAGGCCACGCTCGAGGAGATGGACGCGCTGTGGGAGGAAGCCAAGGCACCGGACCCGGAAAGCCCCGAATCGACCCATGACTGATTCGAGCCCCTCGCGCCAGGCGGCCCTGTTCCTGCAGCTCGTCCTCGGCCTGCAGCAGAGCGGGATGATGGCCTTGGGCAAGCTCATGAACCCCCTGACTCGGAAGATCGAAAAGCACCTCGAGGCGGCACGCGACACGATCGACACGCTGGCGGCCCTCGAGGCGCGCACCCGCGGAAACCTGGAGCCCGACGAGCTCCGCGTCCTCCAGCAGACGCTCACCGAGCTGAGGATGAACTACGTGGACGAGCTGAAGAAGTCGGGCGAGGAGAAGAACGGCTAGGCGACCGGTTCTCTCCGCCGACCCCCAGGGGTGTCCGTGACTCGGCTCTCGAAGCGCCCGCGCGTCCCGCGACGGGCGGCGTGGTTCTCGCTTCACGGAGCGCCCGATCGGCCGGCCGACCTCGAGCGCTCGGCGCCACGATGGGCGATCGTGCTCGCCGGGTTGCTCGGTTTGGGCCTGGCCCTGGTCGCCCTGGGACCGCACCGAATCGGCGACTACTCGACCGAGACCGACTTCTACGGTTCGTACGCCGAAGGAGCCAGGCTCCTGCAACAGGGGCGAGTCGATCCATCTCGCTACGGCGTGATCGGCCCGGTCTACGAGACGGCGCTGGCCCTCGTGGGGTTCGCGGTGCCGGATCTGTTCTCGGCCGCCGAGTGGCTCTCGATCGCTGCGGCCCTGGCCACGCTGCTCTTGTGGTTCCACCTGATCCGGCGCCGAATCGACGCCCGCCATGCCCTGCTCGCCGCGCTCTTCATCGTCACCAACCCGTACTTCTTCCGCTACGGCTACACGGCCTCCAGTGACGGAGTGGCGACGGCCCTCCAGGCCGGCGCGCTGTTCCTGACGCTGGGGACGACGGGGCGGCCCACGGCATGGATGGCCGGCCTGCTGGCATCGCTCGCGTTCCTCACGCGCTACAACGCGATCTACCTGCTGCCGGGCGGTGCCCTCGCCTGCCTGGGCCTTCGCCCGGGCCATCGCGACCGTCGTGATGCCCTCCGATTCGTCGTGGGCTTCGCCGTTCCGGCCTTGGGCTGGACGCTGTACGGGCTCGCTCGCGGCGAGCCGCCGTCGATCCAGCTCCACCACAACGTGGCCTACGAGGCTTTCGCCCGCCCCCGCGGCATCTCATGGGACGAATACGAACGAAGCCTGGAGCCACAGTTCCCGACGCTTTGGGCAGTGATCTCCCGCGACCCCGGAGCGTTGATCCTGCGCTGGGCGCGGAACGTCCCCCAGCATCTGATCCTCGACGCCCGAGTCCTGCTCGGCTGGCCGATCGCCGCCTGTGCGACCGGCGGGGCCCTGCTGATTCGGGACGGAACTCGGTTGGGCGTCCGGCTCGCGCCGCTCGGGCTGGCCGGCTTCCTGCTTTTCCTCACGCTGGTGCCGGTGTTCCACTCCGAGCGCTACTCGCTGCCGCTGCTGCCCTTCTACGCCGCCCTGGCGGCCGTGTTCTTCGGCTCGCCGCGCTTCGCCTTGTCCCTCGGACGTGGCCGGCTCTGGCTCAAGCCGGCGCTGGCAACGATTCCGCTCGCGCTCTCTCTCGCGGCGTCCGTGCGGCTGCAGCGCCAGGTCCTGGCCCAGCAGCCGGTCGAGGCCCTCGAGTGCGCCGAGACGCTGCGGGCGCTGCGGCGGCCAGGGGACCGCGTCATCGCCCGCAAGCCCCACGTCGCCTACCTTTCCGGAGTCGAGCCGACGGCGTTCCCGTTCGTAGACGGCTTGCCCGCGCTCGCGGACTACGCGCGGCGTCAGGGGGCCCGCTGGCTGTTCTACGGCTGGCCCGAAGCCGAATCGCGGCCGGCCCTGCGGCACCTGCTCGACACGACCGGCACCGTTCCCGGGCTCCAGGTACGCCGCGCGACCCACCCGCGCCCGGCGGTGCTCTACGAGATTGGCCCCGGCTTTGGCCGGCGACCTGCCTGGTACGACAACGACACGCTGGTCAGCCTGCACGACGCCCGGGTCTACCTGATGTCGCACCCGGACGACGTACGGGCGCTCGCGTCCGCCGGCCTCATCGAGCGCGACCGGGAAATGCTTCGCGAGGCTCGCGAGCACCTCGACCGCGCCGCGCGCCTCGATCGCGAGAACATCGATCTCCTGCTGCCGCTCGGCGAGGTGCTGCTCAGGCTGGGGGACCTGACGGATGCCGCCCTGGCGTACGAACGGGTCGAGCAGCTCGCGCCGGGCAACGTGGAGGCGCGAGTGGGGCGCGGCTGGGTGTCGCTCGCCGGCGGGCACCGGGCCGAGGCTGCCGCGCTGTGGAGGTCGGTGATCCGTGCCACCCGAAACCGCCCCACGCTCGAGCGCATGGTGCGGGTCTATCGTGCCGTGGGCGACGCCGAGGCCGCGGCGGAGGCGCAGGCGGCGCTCGCCACGCTCCCCAGCGCCCGATGAGCGCCGGGCAGGTCCACCGCGTCAGATCGCCTGGAGCACCGCGCACTTGAGGTAGTGCGTCTCCGGCACCGCCAGCAGCTGGGGATGATCGGGCGCCTCGCCCGCCCACTCGAGCACCCGGAAGGGCCGGTGCGCCGCGCGGGCGGCCTCGATCAGGACTTGACGAAACAGCGCGTCCTCGAGGTGATGACTGCAGGAGCAGGAGATCAACACGCCGCCCTCGGTGAGCATGGACATCGCCGCCCGGTTGAGCTCGCGGTAGGCTCGCGCTCCGGCCGCCAGGTGCGCACGTGACTTGATGAGCGCGGGGGGGTCGAGCACGAGCAGGCCGAAACGCTCCTTGGCCCGCTCCAGCTCCTGGGCCACCTGGAAGGCATCGCCGTGACGGAAACGGATGCGGTCTTGGACTCCGTTGCGCTCGGCGTTGCGGGCCGCGGCCTCGAGGGCCGGTACGGAGGAATCGACGGCCAGCACCTCCGCCGCGCCCCCGCGGGCCGCGTGGAGCGCCCATTCCCCCTGATAACAGAACAGATCCAGCGCGCGCTGGCCGCGGGCGTGTGCCTCGGCCCGCCGCCGGTTCTCCCGCTGGTCGAGGAACAGGCCGGTCTTCTGGCCCCGGTGGAGGTCCGCTTCGACCGTGAAGCCCTCCAGCTCGACCTCGATCCGCGGTGGGACTTCCCCCCACCACAGGTCCCGTCCGAGCGGCAGCCCCTCCAGGGACCGCAGCGGCGAATCGGCGATCCGCATCACCCCCTCCGGGCGAAAGGCGCGCTCGATCGCCGACCGCACCAGATCGGCCCGCACCTCGATCCCCAGGGTGAGGACCTGCACGGCGAGCCAGCTCCGGTAACGGTCGATCACCAGGCCGGGGAGCTGGTCCGATTCGGCGTAGACTAACCGCACGGCCTGTGCTCCGGGATAGACGGCGTGGCGCAGCCGGTCGGCCCGCTGCATCCGCTTGACGAAGAACTCGACGTCCACCTCGTCGCGCCCTCGGGTGAGAAGACGCGCACAGATCAGGCTTCGTCGGTTGTAGTAGGCGCGGCCCAGGAAGGCGTCCCGGAAATCCTGGACGTCCAGGAGATCCCCGTCGGCCGGTGAACCCTCGACCCGATCGACCTCGTTGCTGAACACCCAGGGATGGCCGCCGCGCACGCGGCGGTCTTGGTTCTTGCGGAGGACCAGACGTGTCGGCGTCACGCTCCCCTCGCGGCGTGGGCTTGCTCGGCGAACCGCCTGGCGGCGGACGGAGCGGCGATCGGGGCGCCTCGAGGCACCGTCTACGCGTGGTCCCTGCCGGGCGCCCCGGAACGGGCCGCCGCCAGCCGACGCGAGAGCGCGAGCCCGATCAGCCGGTAGGTGAGGCGCGCGGCCAAGTAATCCGGCGCCACCTGACCGGGGAGCGGAGCAAGCTCGACGACGTCGAACCCCACGATCTGGACGCGCTCCGAGACGGCGCGCAAGAGATCCGCGGCCTCGTACCAGTCGAGGCCACCGGGCTCAGGCGTGCCAGTCGACGGCATGATGGACGGGTCGAGCCCGTCCAGGTCGAAGGTGATGAACACCTGGTCGGTGAGCGACGAGAGGATGGGCTCCCAGCGGCCTCCCAGCCCCCGCAACTGACGCGGGCTCCAGATCGGGAGCGGGTGCCTCTCCAGGTACTCGGCTTCTTCCTCGCTGAGCGATCGGACGCCGACCGAAGCGGCGGGCACCATCTCCCGCACGCGGCGCATCACGCAGGCGTGGCTGTAGGGCGACCCGAGGTAGGTGTTTCGCATGTCGGCATGGGCGTCGATCTGGAGCACCGAGAGCTTGGGGAACAGACGGACCAACGCGCGCACCGCGCCCGCGGTGATACTGTGCTCGCCGCCGAGCACGACCGGCAGCTTGTCTTGTCCGGCGATCCAAGCAGTCGCCGTCTCGATGCGCTCGACCATGGAGGCCGGCCCATCGGCGGTTGGCTCCACCTCGCGCAGCGTGTGGATGCCCGACCGATACACCGGCCCGATCTCCTCGTCCCACAGCTCCATGTTCTGCGACGCGGCAAGGATCGCGCGGGGCCCCCACCTCGCACCCGCCTGGTAGGTGGTGGTGAAGTCGTAGGGCACCGGCAGCACCACGGCACCCGCTCGCTCCAGACTCGCGAACTCCTCGGCGAGCCCGGCGAAGTTGTGGGGCGGGCCCAGTGGCCACCCTTGGCGCCTCATCGGCTCCTCCGTAGACGCCGCGGGCCCTGCCCACGGCGGACAGGGCCCCGTCGATCCGGTCTCCGGTTACGCCTGTCGCGAGACCACCGGCCGGCTGATGCGACGGCGCTCCTCGCGCACCAGCTGCGCGGCGCCGTCGAGCTCCTTCGGGAACTCGGTCCCGCGGTCGAGCACCTTGCTCTCCACCTTGGCCATCTCGAAGGCGGTCTTCAGGTAATGGGACGCGAAGTCGGCGTCGAATGGCTTGCAGGAGAAGATGTCCACGCTGACGAAGTTCTTCTCGGGGAAGGTGTGGATGCTGATGTGGCTTTCGGCGATCAAGACGAAGCCGGAGATGCCCCAGTCTTCCGCTCTCAGCCCGCTGTACTTGAAGACGTAGGGCGGCATGATCCGCGTCATGCCGATGCGGTCGGGAAGCTCCTCGAGAATCCGATAGATGAGGTTGAGATCTTCCAGCTTCGCCTTGTCGCACCCGTACCCATCCAGCATCAGGTGCGGGCCGAAACCGCTCGTTTCGTCAGCCGCCTTCACGGAGCCACCGCCAGGCACGGAGCCTCCCTGTCATGATGTCGCCCAGCATGCGGACTAGCTCTCCTCCTCGTCCTCTTCGAGATCGTCCAACTCGTCCTCGTCGTATTCCTCTTCTTCGTACTCGTCCCCGAGCTCGTCCTCGTCGTCGCCGAGCTCGTCATCCTCCAGCTCGTCGTCGTCCCCGTACAGCTCGTCCTCCTCCTCGTCGTCCCCCACCCCCTCGACCTCGTCGTCCGGCACACCGCCGAAGTCTTCGTCGCCGACTCCCCTTTTCTTCTTCATGGCAACCTCGGGCGAGCTCCCTTCGCGTCGCGGGCGCGTCTGGAAGATTCCGGGGCCTCGCGTGCCCCGTGACGCGCATTGGATGCGTTCAGCGCACGCGAGATGCGCTTCCCTTCCCAAAAGGCACCGGCAGTATACGGACCACCCCCCACCCGTCAATAAGAAATCGGCCCCAGAAAAGCAGGCACTTGAGCCTGTCTTGCGCGTTGCACGGCCGATCCGTCGTCGGGTGGCGCCGGGCTGGCAGCCGCCCGGCTCAACGGCGGCGGGGGGGCGAATCGCCGAGGTTCCAAACCAGGATGTCCTCGAGCGGCTTTCGCGCGAGCCGGGGCACGCAGGCTTCGGGCGCCGGGTAGCCGATCGGCAACAGGAGAAACGGACGCTCGTTCCTGGGGCGCCGCAGGATGCGACCGAGAAACGCCATCGGACTCGGAGTGTGGGTGAGCGTGACCAGGCCGGCGCGGTGAATCGCCGCCAATAGGAACCCCACCGCGAGCCCCACCGACTCGCGGACGTAGTAGTTCTTGTGGCTGCGACCAGCCTCCTCCTCGTAGTCGACCTGGAACGCCACCAGCAGGACCGGCGCCGATTCCAGGAAGGGCTTCCTCCAGTCGGTGCCGAGCGGTGCCAGATCCTTCAGCCATTGGGGAGTGGCCCGGCGCTCGTAGAACGAGCGCTCCTCCGCCTCCGCGGCGACGCGAATCTCCTTTTTCAGCGCCGGATCGGTGACCGCCACGAAGCGCCACGGCTGCCGATGGGCGCCGGAGGGGGCGGTGCCCGCGGTACGGACCAACCACTCGAGCAACCCGTCGGGCAGCGGGTCGGAGGAGAACTCGCGCACCGAGCGACGCCGGTCGCATTCCTGGTAGAAGGCGCAGGCCTGGGAGACCTGATGGGCTGGCTCGGGACGCCGGTAGTCCAGCGGAATCAGGTCGGGCAAGGAGCGTGTCCCGGATCGTGAAGGCCTGGCCGGTTCACCGAGCATCCCCGGGGTGGGTCGGACGAACGAGGTTCGAGATGGCGGGGTTGACGGGACTCGAACCCGCGACCTCCTGCGTGACAGGCAGGCGTTCTAACCAACTGAACTACAACCCCGCAGCGGCCACGCCGGCTACGTTTGCTCCCGGATGCCGAAGCCGCGGCAGGATACGGCGGGGTCCGTGTGCTGTCAATCAACCGGCCCTCAGTACTGGGCGCGGATCTCGATCCCGGGATAGTAGTGCTCGAGGATGTGTTCTCCGCTTCGTCCGGCACGCGCCATCCCGAGTGCTCCGGTCTGGCAGAGCCCGACGCCGTGCCCCGAGCCGGCCCCGCTCGCGACCACAGCGAGCGCCCGCCGCGTGCGCGGGTCGCGGCGCACTTCGATCTTGAAGAGGTTGGAGCGGAGGATGCTTTCGGGCTTGCCGGGGCGCCGCAGCACCTGCCGCAAGCTGTAGGCCGGAATCGCGACCCGGCCGCGGCTCGTGATCACGTCCAGAAGCCAAACGCGACCCGAGCGCGAACGGGAAGCGACCCGGACGTCGACCACCTCCCCCACGCCTCCGGGCGGCAGACGCACGCCATAGGTCGGGCCAAAGCGGGCGAGGTCGGCGGCGAACTCGGCGACGGTCCACTCTTCGCGCCAGCGATGGTGCCGCGAGGCTTCGCAGAAATCGCCCGAGCCGCCGCGGTCCCGCTGGCTCACCAGGTAAGGAAGCGGATCGGCAGGCCATGCCTCCCACACCTCGGCGGTGATCCCGCCGCACGTCGACCCGTAGTTGGCGCGGATCGGCCCCCCCTGGAACAGGGCCACCCGGCCCGAGGTGCTCTCGACGCACCGGGTGGCCAGCGGTCGCTCGTTCTCCACCGGTCCATAGAGCTGGTCCTCCACCGTGCCGTACAGGTCGAAGCCCTCGGCGGCCCGACGTCCGCGATAGAAGAGCGTGTAGCTGCGCGCCGCGATCGCCTGCGCCCGCCCGGCCTCGACCAGCGCTTCGTCGAGGGCGCCGATCTCCCCGGGCACCACTCCCAGCAGGTAGGTCTCGAGCGGCAGGACGGTGACGAGCGTCAGCTTGCCCCGCGGATTCTGGAAGAGCTTGAAGCGACCGCGCCAGGACTTGCCCGCCCAGCGGATGAGCCGCACCGGACTCTGCGGCGGCCCGTCGGATCCCGCGAGCCACAGCGTATCTTTGGGCTCGAGCTTGGCGCGCCACGGCTGACGGCTGCCCACCGAGGTTGCCACCACCTGTCCGTGGTCGAGGCTCACGGCAAGCGAGGCTTCCGCCTCGAGAGCGCCGGGCACGGGACCCTCGATGGTGGCCGCGCCGACCGGGTCGAGCTCCACGGCGTCGAGGTTCCAGGCGAGGCCGATCGAGATCCATGGTTCGGCCTGGGGCGCTGCCGCCGGCGGCTGCGAGGGGGCCGTCGCGGGCGGGGACTCCGGCGGGGCGGGTCGAGACGGCGTAGGAACCGGGATCGGCGGCGGCAGCGGGGCGCAAGAAGACACGACCATCGCGAGCCCCACCAGCGCACCGATCCTCCGGCCGATCACGAAAGGCCTCCAGGAGTGACGTGACCCAGCACCGCCGGACGAGTCGCACCAGTCGCCCCGGGTACGTTACCGGCGCGGCCGCACAGGGTCTGGTGCGCGAGGAAGGCGAACGCCAGCGCCTCCTTGCCGTCGGCCGGGACTCCAAGGGTCTCGAGACGGTCGAACCGCACGGGGCTCAGTCGGCGGGCCAGGGCCGAAAGCAACGCCGGGTTCTTGCAACCCCCGCCGCTCCCATATACCGCGTCGATCCGCCCCCGCGGTGCCACGAAACGCTCGATCGAGCGGGCCACCGACGCCGCGGTCAGCTCGACCGCCGTCGCCAAGAGGTCCGGCTCGCTCATTCCCAGCTCATGCGCGCGCTGCCGCAGGCGGGTCGCATACGCTGGGCCGTAACGCTCCCGTCCGGTGGATCGTGGCGGAGGCCGATCGAAGAACGGATCGATCATCCACTCGTCGAGCAGCTCCGTCGAGGACCGACCCCGAGCCGCCATCGCCCCGTCGCGGTCGAAGCGACGTGCGCCGCCCGAGTCCAGGGCCACCAGCGCGTCGATCACGGCGTTGCCCGGTCCGGTGTCGAACGCCACGACGTCCTCCAAGTGCCCGCCGCGCGGCAGCCACGTGAGGTTGGCCATGCCTCCCAGGTTCAACAACACCCGCGACTCCTCCGGCGACCGGAACAGCCACCAGTCCACCAGCGGCACGAGCGGGGCCCCTTCGCCGCCGGCCGCCGCGTCGCGCGACCGGAAGTCGGACACCACCGTGACCCCAGTACGCTCGGCCACCACCGCCGAGGAGCCGAGCTGAAGGGTCATGGCTTGGCCGCCTCCATCCTCGCGCGAGAGGTGGCGTACCGTTTGGCCGTGCATGCCCACGGCATCCAGGGTCCGGGCATCCAGCTTTTCCGCCGCCAGGAGCTCGAGCACCGCCGCCGCATAACGCTCCCCGAGCGCGGCATCGAGGCGCAGCAGTCGCTCGGGCGCGAGGCTCTCCGCCCCCGCGGCCTCGAGGATCTCGCGGCGCAGCGGATCCTCGAGCGGGGTCTCCCGATACGCCGCCAGCTCGTGCGTCGACTCGAGGCCGAGCCCGCGGAACCGCACCAGGGCCGCGTCCACCGCGTCGACCGACGTGCCGGTCATGAGGCCCACCAGCCAATGCTCGTCGCGCGCCAGATAGTCCCGTACCCGGACCAGCGCGTCGGGCGTCCCGCTCGACACGGGAACGGTGCGGGGGGCGGGGATCACTTCTCGGCCCCCGCCAACAGCCCCGCCAGAATCTGGCGTTGGAACGCCACGAAGACGCCGAGCACCGGCACTGAGGCCACGGTGGAGCCCGCCATCAGGAGCCCCCAATCAACGCTGTGCTCGGTCTGGGAGAGGAGCGCGAGCCCAACCGGCAGGGTGCGCAGCCGGTCGGAGTCGACGAAGATCAGGGGGAAGAGGAACGAGTTCCAGTTGGTCAGGAAGGACTGGATTGCCACCACCGCCAGGACCGGCTTGAGCAGCGGCAGGACGACGCGCCGGAAGATCATCCAGTCCGACGCCCCATCCACCCGAGCGGCCTCCTCCAGCTCGAGCGGCAGGCCGGCCACGTACTGCCGCACCAGGAAGATGCTGAAGGCGTCCACCGCGAACGGCAGAATCAACGCGGCGTAGGAGTCGAGCAGGTGCATGCGCGCCAGGACCAGGTACAGCGGGATCATCAAGACCTGCTTCGGCAGCATCAACGAGGCCACGATCGCCCAGGTCCAGAAGCGGTCGCCGGCCACGCGCCGGCGGCCGAGCACGTAGCCGACCAGCGCGGCCGTCGCGGCGTTCAGCGCCACCACGACCGAGGCCACGAGGACGCTGTTGAAGAAGTAGCGGTTGATCGCGGCGGTGGCGAACAGCGCCCGGTAGTGCTCGAGCGTCCCGCCGGCCTTGATGGCCCGCGCGAACGAGGCATCCGAGCCCGGCGACAGCGACACGACCCCCATCCAGACAAACGGGAAGAGCATGCCGAGCAGCACCGGCCACAGCCACCATCGGCTCGGGCGAGCGCCGCTCCTCCGGCCGACCGCGTCCGCCGTCCTGATCGCGCGCCTCATCGGGCCGTTTCGCCGGCGGGCCGGAGGGTCCGGGTCTGGACCCACGCCAGCCCCAGCGTGAGGGCGAACAGCAGGTAGGCCACTGCGCTGGCGTAGCCGAGGTCGAAGCGATAGAAGGCCTGCTCGTAGAGGTAGTAGACCACGGTCGTGGTGCCGTGCAACGGGCCGCCCCGGGTCATGACGAACACTTCGGCGAAGATCTGCAGGCTCCGCACCGTGTTCACCACCAGCACGAACAGCAACGTCGGTCGCAGCAGCGGCAGCGTGATGCGGGTGAACCGCGCCCACTCGGATGCGCCTTCGACCCGGGCGGCGTCGTACAGCTCGAGCGGAATCGCCTGCAGCCCGGCGAGAAAGATGATCATGTAGTAGCCGCTCGCCGACCACACGTCCATCGCCATGATGGCGGGCAGCGCGGTCCGCGGATCGAGCAGCCAGGCCGGCGCCGGCAGGCCCAGCGCGCTCAGCAAACCGTTGAGGGTGCCGTACGGGGCATAGAGCCCCTTGAACACCAGGGAGAGCACCACTACCGAAACCACGCTGGGCACGAAAAAGCCGACGCGGAACAGCGTGCGGCCGCGGAAGGCGGGCTGGACCGCCAGCGCGAGCGTCAGCGCCAGCACAGTGGTGAAGGGGATGGTGCCGACCACGAAGATCACCGTGGTCCGAAGCGCCGACCAGAAGGCCGGGTCACCCAGCGCCCGGGCGTAGTTGGCGAGCCCCACGAAGCGCACGCCGCCGGGCCGGATCGGCGAGTAGTTGGTGAGGGAGGCGGCCAGCGAGAAGGCGAACGGATAGAGGCCGAACAGACCGAACCCCACCACCCAGGGCGAAAGGAACACCCAACCCGTCGCGCGGGAGTGGGTCCGCATCGGCTATTTCTTGCCCACCAGCTCGGCCAGCCTCTGCTGCGCGTCGGCCACGGCCCCCGCCGCGGTCTTCTTGTCGTACAGCGCCTGCTCGACCTCGTCCTCGATCGCGGCTTCCATCTCCACCCACGACGGATGGTTCGGCGTCGGCACCGCGGTGTCGAACTGGTGGATCATGAGCCGCTCCGCCGGACGATCGCGGTAGGCGGCGTTGGTGTCGGCCCCCAACGTGGCCGGTTGCACGCTCTGCGCCGCAAGGGCAAGGGCCAGGGCGTTGTCGGGTCGCACCAGGAAGCGAGCGAGCTCGAGCGCCCCCTGCTTGTGGCGCGAGGCATGGAAGCTCACCAGCACCTCTCCCCCCGCGAACGAGGCGTTGGTCCCTCGCGTCTGGTCCGGTCGCGGCACCAACGCCACGCCGTAACGCAGGCCCGGGGCGTCGCGCGGGATCTGCTTGAGGAGCCAGGCCCCCGAGATCTGCAACCCCAGGCGGCCTTCCTTGAAGGCCCGGTCGAGCATGTCCTGGCGCTCCATCATGCCGACCTTGCGCAGGCTGAGATAGAACTCGAGCGCGGCCCGGTTCTCCGGCGAGTCGAAGACCGCACTCTGCAGGTCGTCCGACAGGATGCGCCCGCCGTTGCCCCAGGCGAACGGCATGAACTTCTTGAACAGCACGTAGCGCTCCCCTGCCTGCACGCCGTAGCCGTGCACGCCACCGCCCAGCTTCTGGATCGCCTCGGCCGCCCGATAGAGCTCGTCCCAGGTCTCAGGCGGCCGCGCCGAGTCGAGTCCGGCCCGGGCGAACAGGGTCTTGTTGTAGAACAAGGCGCGGGTCCCCATCACCCAGGGTAGGCCGTACACCGCATCGCCGACCGAGCACAGCTCCCAGCCCCGCAGCGACGGCCGCAGGTCGGCCGCGCCTGCGCTCCAGTCGGCGAGCTGGCCCGAGTCGAGCATGCGCGGCATCCAGGTCGATCCCAGCTCGCAGAGGTCGGGGACGTTGCCGGCGGCGATCGCCGCGGTGATCTTTTCGAGGCCGCTCTGCCAGGTGAGCTGTTCCATTCGCACTTCGGTGTCGGGATTCTCGCGCTCGAACTTCTCGAG
>DASXTP010000041.1:0-1520 GCA_036505355.1 Candidatus Eiseniibacteriota bacterium
CTCTGTTCACCCGGTGGAAGGGCTGCCGACTGGTGATCGAGGCCGGCGGACACTCGCCCTGGATCAGCCGGCTCGGGAAGGAGTGTGGCATGGAGGTCGTCGTTGCCAACCCTCGTCGGGTCGAGCTGATCTCCAAGAGCGACAAGAAGTCCGACCGCACCGACGCCGAGTCGCTGGCGCGTCTGGGCAAGAGCGACGTCGAGCTGCTCGCGCCGATCACGCATCGCTCGAAGGAGGCCCAGGAGCACCTGGCAGTGCAGCGCGCCCGCAACGCGCTGGTGGCCTCGCGCACCGGGCTGATCAACCACGTGCGCGGCGTCTTGAAGTCGCACGGCTACCGCGGGCCGCGCTGCGGCGCGGAGCGCTTCGCCGCCCAGGCCCTGCGGGGGTTGCCCAAGGAACTCGAGCCGGCCCTCGCGCCGCTCTTGGGTCTGCTCCTGCGGACGACCTCCGAGATCAAGGCCCTGGAAAAGAAGCTCGAGCGCATCGCGCGCGAGCACTACCCGGTGACGGAGCTCCTGCAGGGACCGAAGGGAGTCGGGCCCATCATCTCGCTCTCCTTCGTGCTCACGCTCGACGATCCCAAGCGCTACAAGGGGCGCGACGTCGGTGCCTACCTGGGCCTGGTGCCCAGCCTGAACGCATCGGGCCTGGGCAATCCCCAGCTGCACATCACCAAGGCCGGCGACCGCGAGATGCGCCGGCTGCTCGTGCTCGCGGCCAACTACATCCTCGGCCGCTTCGGACCCGACTGCGACTTGCGCCGCTTCGGGCTGCGGATCGCGGGCGACGGCAGCGACAAGAATGCCAAGAAGCGCGCGCGGGTCGCCGTGGCACGCAAGCTGGCGGTGCTCTTGCACCACCTGTGGAAGACCGGCGCCGTGTACGACCCCTTCTACCTGGCGAAGAAGCGCGGCGAGCCCGTGCCCGCCGGAGCCTGAATCGAATCCCGCGCGGCTCGAGGCCGCGCTCGCTCCCTGACAACTCGACCCGCGCGACGATCCACTTCGAGTACCGCCCGTCCGGGTGACTGCGACTGGAGCCTTGAGCCATCGAGCTCGTCCGCCAGATAGCAGCACCCGACGGACGGACCCCCTCATGCACCGCGACCGCCCTCCTCCGGAGGCCGGGAGCCTCGTAGAGTGCGAATGGAAGCCTGCGACTCGAGCTGGACCGTCCGCGGATCGAGACCCAAGACCCGGTCCCGACCGAAAACAATCCAAGTGACCCCCTTGACTGCTGGGGGCCTTCTCATGGAAGGCTCCAGCCTGGCTCTTCGGTTTTCCTTTCTTCTGCGCGAGGAGAACGGAGCCAGGCAGGAGCCTGGCGCTCCCGCCGCTCAGCGCGCCGCCCGCAGCATCGCCTCGCGCACGGCCTTGAACTCCGACCCGCTCTTCCATTCCGGCCAGGCGTCGCCCTGCGACAGGTCCCAGGTGATGCGCAGATAGAGCGCCAGGTCCTCGAGCGCGCCGGTGAGGTCCCAGTCGTCGCGGATCTCGTCGGAGGGCTTGTGATAATCC
>DASXTP010000042.1:0-1670 GCA_036505355.1 Candidatus Eiseniibacteriota bacterium
TCACATCCTGGCGCGCTCGAGGTCGCCAGCCAAGGTCAGCCCGCTACGGTGACCCGACGGCACTGTTGCATCTGGCAGTCAGCTGTCTCCACGTCCTCCACTGAGAACCCAGAACGCGCCGAATAGCTCTCGCGATCGACCGCTTTGAGAAGTTCTCATGGGTCTCCACTTGGGCAGAGGCTCCACTCGCGGCCTCGTCGGTTGTGCCGTTCGCCCAGATGCAACAGTGCCGCCGCCGCTCACGCCGGTCACGGTCGGCCAGCCAGGCGCCGACCGCCACAGCCAGTGCCTGGTCGTCGAGGTGGCCCAGGGTGCGGCGGATGGTGGACTCGGCCGGGACCGTCCGCTGGCCGGTGAGCGCATCGCGGCGGGCACCCAGCGCGGCGCGCACCATCGGGGGCGCGTCAGCGGCCCACTCGGCGATCGCGGCCATCGAGCGGGCACCGGCCAGCACCGCGGCGGCGGCCAGCCCCAGGATGCAGGCCAGCGGGTGGCGGCACCCGGCGGGCCGCCTCGGGTCGGGGATGGTGGCCAGGTAGGCGAGCAGGTGCGGGGCCTCGGCGGGACGGAGCGGGTCGGCGTCGCGCAGCGGCGCCAACCCTTGTGGGATCGGGGATGATGGCTCGGCAGGCACGGGCTTCCACCGTGGTCATGAGGCAATGGGAACCGCATGATCTCGGACGTTCGTGCCTGCACCACACGATCGCCCTCTACCGCACGATCGGGCATAGCGAGAGAACGCTTGTGACACGCGGAACTGTTCAGCTGCTGAGGACGCAAGCGGAACCCGGAGCGCCGGCAGCCTGGCGCCTCCACCGGGCCCATGCGCGAGCCGCTTGATGCCGTTGGGGACGCGCCAGAGAATGGCGGACGTGCCCGGGAACGAGATCGATGCGTACCTCGACGCGCTCGAGGAACCCAAGCGGAGCACGTTGGCGCGGCTCCGCGACACGATCATGGCGATCGTTCCCGACGCCGAGCAGTGCATCTCCTACGGCATGCCCGCGTTCCGGCTCCGGGGCAAGACCGTCGCCGGATTCGCCGCCTTCAAGAACCACCTCAGCT
The DNA here is from genome assembly GCA_036505355.1 of Candidatus Eiseniibacteriota bacterium. Lineage (GTDB taxonomy): Bacteria > Eisenbacteria > RBG-16-71-46 > RBG-16-71-46 > RBG-16-71-46 > WS-8. Next base: position 1,066 of record DASXTP010000042.1, read on the forward strand.
ACCTGCCCCACAGCGGATCGGTGATCCCTCAGCTCGGCAAGGAGCTCGAGGGCTACACGTCTACCAGCGGGTCGCTGCACTTTCCGGTCGACCAGCCCCTTCCGGAGGCGCTGGTGAGGAAGCTGCTGGCCGTCCGGATGGCGGAGGCGTTCGGCGGCCGATAGCTGTCGGCTCCGATCCGGGGAGCGCTCCCGCCTCGCCCCGGGATCACCCCCGCATGAACGGACATTCCGAGAGAACGCCGGGGCCCTGGGGCTGAGAGACCTGCCGCGCAACGGCGCATGGCTGTTGTCGAAGGCACTCAGGTCTCCGGTCGCCGCTACGGAGTCGGCCGCGCACGATACCTCTGACGGCTTGCGACGCATGACGATCGCGGTCGCCGACAGGCTTCCCGGCGCGCCCGATTCGGTGGGGATCAAACTCAAGCGGGCCGAGACGGCGGTCGCGCGGGCGAAAGAGGCAGAACAACAGGCGTTGGCCGAGGCGCGGAACGCGAGCGAGCGCGCCGACGCGGCCAAGTCCGTGAGTGAGGACGGCAAGCGGCGCGTGCGTGAGGCGACCCGCGAGGGGAAGCAGGAGGTCGAACGGCGTACACAGGAGGCTCG
>DASXTP010000043.1:0-3502 GCA_036505355.1 Candidatus Eiseniibacteriota bacterium
ACCCTGCAGAACCGGCTTTCGCCGCAGCATCCACAACGCCTCGCCCTGGAGACCGCCATTCGAAATGCGCTGGCAGGACTCACGGGCCAGTGGGACGTGGTCCTTGAAGTCCCGCAGGGGCTGTCGCTTGTCATCGCGGTCGTCGCTCCCGATGGGTCCTCCTGGACCATGAGTTGCTGCAGCCCCGCGTATCGGGATCCCGAGTCCATCGCGCAAACCGTCCGCGCGGCGTGCAGCCGCCGCCGCTGGCACGAGCCAACCAGGGCGAGGTTCGCAGGGTCTGACGGAACGAAACCGATGGCGCTCCGCGGTCAAGACTCTGGTGGCAACCGCTCATGAGCATCGAGGCGACAATCCAGGAGATCCGCGCGCTCCTCAAACTCGCCGAACTCGACTTACAGGCGCAGGAGTTGCCGCCCGAGACCTACCGGAGCCGCCGCGACGCCAGCCGCAAGCGAGTGGCGAAGGCGCTCCTCGAGCGCTACCAGAGCCTGCTCGATGCAGGCCGCTGCCCCGCGATCGCCGCGATCGAGCGGTCAAGTTGCTCGGGGTGTCACCTCCGGCTTCCCACGATGGTCGAGTCTCAAGCCCGCCGATTGCCCGCGGTCCATGCGTGTCCGCACTGCCGGCGCATGCTGTATGCGCCCGAGCTGCTGACTGCGGAGGCCTTACGCGAGGCGGTGTCTCAGAAGGAGGGAGCGCCGGACCGGGCCGCGCTCGCGTCCACCGCGGAGCGGTACTGATGGCCTCTGCGGCCGGCAATGGGCGCCCGCGGCGTCAAGCAAGCCGACTGGCCGCCGAAAAGAGACGAGCCGCCCGCGCGAAGGCGCCGGAGTTCATCGACGCTCTCGGCCTTATTTCTCCTGCGGCGGCCGCGTCCGCACCACCGCCCCTTGCCGCCAATTAGAGAAAGGCCGAGTGGAAGACACCGCGCCGGACGGCTCCCCCCGAGACAACGCTACCGCCAAAGAACGTGCGGCTCGGACGACGCGCCCCACTGCGACTCCTTGGAGCGACGGTCGCGTACTCACCGACTTGGCTGAGATCGACTCCAATCTCCGCAAGAGCGAATGCGCATGGAAGGTCGTGGTCCGGAAGCTCGACGCAAGCCGCCAGGAGCTGGCGGTGGCCGCAGTTCAGCTCCAGATGACGCGCTCTGTCGCCGCCCGGCAGTCCCGCAGTGAAGACGGCGAGTCGCACGGGCGCAAGCGGCCGGACCTCGCCCTAGGTGGGGAGGCGGACTACGCCCGCCTGCTCGAGCAGTTCGAGGCGGAGTTGATGGAGGCCGAGACGTGCCGGGCCGCGCTCCACGGCGAGACCGAACGCCTGAGGCACCGCAGGCAGGAAGCCCTGCGTCGGCTCTCGGCTCATCTCCGCTCCGCGTACGAGGCGGCGCTCCAGGCGCGGCGGGTACCGCCCATCACGACCGTGGCGGGCGGGGTCTGCGGTGGGTGCGCATCGCGGCTGCCGTCGGCCGTCGTCGAGGCGGTCGGCCAGGGAGCGGTCGTGGTGTGTAGCGGCTGCGCGCGCCTGCTTTGCCCGACCGTCGCCAAGTGAGCAACGCGTGGGGGCGGGTCTCGAAGGCCCCTTCGTGAGCGGAGGGCTCGAGCCGGCGGCCTGGCTCCCGGCCGCCATGGCGGTCCGGCTCGGGAGCATCGCTCTAGCGCTCGGCTTCGCCCGAAGCCCAGCCGTCAGCCGTTCGGTAGCCTTCGGCGGGTCCTTGATTGCGTCGGTCCTCACCGGAGCGCTGGCCTGGATGGTACTGGTCAGCGGGGATCCTGTCGGCGGAGAGTTGCTGCGGCATGCCGCCTCCGGGTTCCAACTCGGGTTTGCGGTGGATCGGCTGTCCGCTTGGTTCCTCCTCGTCTTGGCACTTCTCGCGGCTCCGATAGCGATCTACAGCCTCGGCTACGTTGCTCACGGCGCCCTCGCCCGCCGCTCGGCCTTCGTAGGCGTGAGCTTCAGCGTGCTGATGGGCGCCGTGGAGATGGTGTTCGTAGCCGACGGGGTCATCGTCTTTCTCTTCGCGTGGGAGCTGATGGCGCTTGCCAACGCCGCGCTCGTGACAACGGAGCACGAGAACCCGGAGAGCCGGCGGGCCGCATTCCTGTACCTGGTCATGTCCCACGTGGCGACCGGGTGTCTGATCGGGGCCTTCCTGCTGGTCTCGTCGTTCACGGGCTCCCTCGACCTCCCGCGGATCGCGGCCGGCGGCTCTCTCTCGGGACGGACTCGGGACCTCGTCTTCGCGCTGTTCTTCGCGGGCTTCGGCGTCAAGGCCGGCGTTATCCCGCTTCATGTATGGCTGCCCGAAGCGCACCCCGCGGCGCCGAGCAACGTCTCCGCGGTCATGTCGGCGGTGATGATCAAGACGGGTATCTACGGCCTTTTCCGCGTCTGCGCCTTCGGGCTCGGACCGCCGCCATTGTCCTGGGGTGTCGTGGTCCTCCTGGGAGGCGGCGTTTCCGCGATCCTGGGCGTGCTCTACGCGCTCATGCAGCACGACCTGAAGCGGTTGCTTGCGTATCACAGCATCGAGAACATCGGGATCATCCTTCTCGGGCTGGGCGCGGGGATGATGGCGCTCTCGACAGGACGCGCGGAGCTGGCGGCGGTGGGGATCGCGGCGAGCCTCTATCACGTGCTCAACCACGCGGTGTTCAAGGGACTCTTGTTCCTGGGAGCGGGCGGTGTCGTGATGGCCACTGGTACGCGAAACATCGAGCAGATGGGTGGCCTCGCCAAGCGGATGCGGTGGACGGCGCTCTTCTTCCTGGTGGGGGCGGCGGCGATCTCGGGCCTGCCTCTGCTCAACGGCTTCGTCAGCGAGTGGCTCCTCTTCCAGGCGTTGCTGTTCGGGTTCCATCTTTCGCCGGAACCCCTCGTGCGGTTCCTCTTTCCCGTGGCGGGGGCGCTGTTGGCGTTGACGACGGCCTTGGCCGCGGCGTGCTTCGTGAAGGCGTTCGGGATCACGTTCCTGGCGCGGCCGCGGGGCGAGGGAGCGGAGAAGGCCCACGAGTCGCCGTGGGTAATGCTCGCTCCGCAGGCGTTTCTGGCCGGGATGTGTTTCGTCCTGGGGTTGGCACCGGGCTGGGTGCTCGGGGTGCTTCAGGGCGTGACGGCCTCGCTGCCGGGGGTTCGGCCCGCTTCCGAGATGGTGCGGGGCCTGTTCGCGATCGCGCCGGGGCCCGGACAGTTCGACCACCTGCAGCCTCCGCTGGTGGCGCTGCCGGTGCTGGCCGTGGTGGGGCTCGTGTCGGCGCTGTTCCTGGGCGTTCGGTACGCGGTGCGACGGGCGCCGACGTGGGGTTGCGGCGGGGAGCTCTCGGCGCGGACGGAGTACACGGCCACCGCGTTCTCCAAGCCGCTGATGATGATCTTCGGAGCGATCTACCGGCCGACGCGGGAGGTGTCGAGGGTGGAAGAGGTGTCGCCGTACTTCCCGAGCGCGGTGAGGTACCGGGCGCAGATCGAGCCGACGTTCGAGCGGTTCGTGTACGGC
>DASXTP010000044.1:0-25362 GCA_036505355.1 Candidatus Eiseniibacteriota bacterium
ACCACCCCAGACAGCCGTCGGAGACGCGTTGTAGCCGGACTGAAGGTGGTTTTGCCAAATGAAGGTGCGCGATTCGTGAAGCTGAAAGTAGATGACGATCTTGTTCGCGCTGGTGGGAATCCCGGCCGCGATCAAGTTGGCACGAGTGACTCTCCAAATGCGCCGCTCCGTCGTCGGCGTCCCGTCCAAACCGAGGAGATCTCGGTTAATCTGCGAGGTCGGCAGATTCAGCAGTTGGAATCCGATCCAGACGTTGTCGAGAGGCCCGAAGTTGTCGATGTCGTTCTGCGCCTTTTCAATCTCCGCCCGCGTCGTCACAGGAAGTGCCGCCCCGGCGTCGTTCACCCAGCCTTGCAGGTCGGTCCGCTGGACCGTTCCCGCTTGCAGGCCCCGAACAAGGTCGATGAACCTGGCGTCGCTTTTCGTGAAGTCGTAGGACATCACGATATCCGGGAGGCCGACCAACCCGGGATACGTAGTCTGCACGTTGTCGAGAACGAGCTGGTAAGCAACCCACTCGCCTTCCGACCAGGTGTTGCCGAGGTTTCCTCCTGTCCAGCCCGTGGAGATGGCGCCGCCTCCCCCCTCGTTCGCGCGGTAACCCAAGGAGGTCACATTGAGGCCCGGCGCCGACACGCTCGTGACGCTGGAAGCCAGGAGCCCGAAGATGCTCGCGACCGTGAGCCCAAGCAGACCCCAGAAGCGTGATTGCAATCGGCAACAGGTCCGAGCGATGAGTTTGTGCGATCGGTAGCGGGCTATCATCGTGACTACTCCTTCCCCGAGCTGCTGAACAGCGAGCTCTTCAGGGTCCAAGTGGGCCGCCGCACGGAGCACCGCCACCTCTCCGACCTCCATAGGATCGAAGGCGGGGCATCGCGACGGGAGCGGCTATGGGTCTCGGTATCCGTAGGGTGGTGCAAGGAGAAGGCGGCCGCTGGCCCTGTGCCGTGAGGCAGCTTTTAGCGCCTCATTGTCTGAAGGACCGTGCGGGGTTATCCGTGGCCGGATTGCGGCCCGCGTCCCTGGGGTTGTCCTGCAGCCAAGCGGCAGGCTACTTCATGACACAAGAAAGTCAACCACAATAGGGTGCAAACCCCTCGCGATAGTGCGGCGATTACCCAGGGTCACGCCGCCATGACAGAAGCGCCTCGTTCCGTGAATCGACTCCAGCACCGCGCTCCAATTCGTTGGTGACCAGAGCGTTGTGCCGCTTCCTTGAAGCTGCACATGCGGCGGGGCGGCCTCAAAGCCGTACGCGCATATCTGGCTGCAGCGCGCAAGGCCCCCAACGTCGCCCGGGTCGGCCCCCGCGTTACCTGGGGCTTCGGGGTCGCCGCGGTCGCCTGCCTGATCGTGAATCTCGTCGCCTAGCGCGGCCGACCCTGGCCCTATCGCCCGGCCGAGGCTCCCCCCGCGGAGCGCGGCCTGACACCCCGACTCAGCCGCGGAACCACAGCATGGCAAGCGCGATGCCGAGCAGGATACTCGCCCCGGTCCGGAACCAATCGAGTGCGCTGGCGCGGTGCCGAGAGCGCCACGCGAACGCGAGCCAGGCAGCGCTGGCGACCAGCGCGACGCCGCATCCGAGCACCACCACCGCCGGGCTCCCGCGAAACGGGCGCGTCGGCGCGTTGTCGGCCCAGCCCGACGCCCCGGACCTGACGCCCGGCATGTGCTGCCGTGCAAAGTCGCTGGCGAGAGATTCGGTGTCCGGCCGTCGGACCCGTAGTGGTCGGTGTCCTTCATTTCCAACGGTAGGTAGATGTGGCGGCGCACGTATTCCTCCCCGAGGCCCGCTCCACAATCGCACCGAGCAGGACGTAGCCGCCGTTCGAGTACTGCTCGCGAGTTCCGGGCTCGAACGCCAGCGGCTGTCGCGGGACATCTGGATCCAATCCGAGACCTTCCGGAACCGAGTGTTCCATGTGATCGTAGGCGTCACCGAATACGTCGGCGATTCCACCCCGGTGCTAGAGCAGCTGGCGCACCGTGACCCGGCTGGCGACTCAATTGGGGTAGTCCGGCAGATACCGTTCGATCCGGTCGTCGAGCCCGACTTTATTCTGCTGTACCAGCTGGGCGATGGCGAGCTCGGTGAAGATCTTGTTGATCGAGCCCAGGTTGAACCGCGTGTCGGTGCGGTTCGGCAGGTGGCGCTCGCGCACTGCTTCGCCGTAGGCGACCTCGAGCAGCAGGCGACCCCGTTTCGCCAGCACCGCACCGAGAACCGGCCACCCTCGGAAGCGAATCGAGGCGGGCCCGCCACGACTCCACGGCCTGCTCCTCGCTCAACCGCTTCGCCGGTTTGACCGGCCCTCCGGCGCCCGCGCCGGGCCCTGCATCGAGCACTCGCAAGCCTAGCAAGCCGTGCGGCTCGACCGGCTCGAACAGGAAGGTCACATCGAGCGTATGATCGAACCCGGTGCGAACCAGGAGACGGAAGGGGTCGTCGCCGCGATCGAGCAGGCGCACCGGCGTGAGCGTGCCGTGCTCGTCGCGCATCCGGCGGTAGACCGAGAGTCGCTCGGCAATCGGGCGCTCGGCCAGCGCGGCGGTGGAGACGTTGGACTCGAAGAAGGCGCGCATCGCCCCCTCGCGGCCCGAGTTGAAAGCCTCGAAGTAGGCACGTGCGCCGCGGCCCAACTCGCTCTCGGGGAGGACCGAGTCGGAGGCTTCGGCCCCGAGCATCGCGAGCCCGAGCATCAACGAAACGAGCAGCGGGCGAGCCACGCGCTTCATGGCCGGCTCTCTCGATGACCAGGGCTCGAACTCGGCAGTGGCGGCACGCCCTCGACGCTCCAGAGCCCGGCACCCCGCGCGACCGGAGGGCGAGCCTGCGCGGAACCAATCCACGAAAGCAATCCACTGCCGCGATGTAAGTTCCGCGCGTCGTGCCGGCGTTGCCGCCTCTCGGCTCGCGCCGGCGACGGAAGGCTCGATATGCCGGCGCCACTGGGCCAGCAACCGCCGCGGCCCTCCAGCATCAGACATGTGAACGAGCCCGACGGGGCGGCCCGTCTCGCCGCGCGATGCCAGGGCCCTAAGCCGCACTACCCCGAACGCCAGGAGAGATCATGTCCATACGGCCGGTGAAGCGAATCGTCGAGGCACGGCCCACCATCGAGGGCGCCGGAGTGCGGCTCCGCCGGGCGTTCGGGTTCGGCGACACCGCCGACACCGACCCGTTCCTCTTGTTCGACGACTTCCGCAACGAGCAGCCCGCCGACTACTTGGCCGGCTTCCCGTGGCATCCCCACCGCGGGATCGAGACCATCACCTACGTCCTGTCCGGAACGGTCTCCCACGGCGACAGCCTCGGCAACGCGGGCACGCTGGGAGCCGGCGACGTCCAATGGATGACCGCCGGGCGCGGGATCCTCCACCAGGAAATGCCCAAGGGCGATCCGCAGGGACGGATGCACGGGTTCCAGCTTTGGGCCAACCTTCCCGCCTCACTCAAGATGACCACGCCACGCTACCAAGATGTGGTATCGCGAGAGATCCCCGAGGTGGTGGACGACGACGGTACGCGGGTGAGGGTGGTGTGCGGCAGCTTCTGGGGTCGGAAGGGTCCGGTCGACGGCATCGCCGCCGATCCCAGCTATCTCGACGTTTCGGTGCTTCCGGGCCGGAGGAAGACGCTTCCGGTGGATACGCGCCGCAGCGCGTTCGCGTACGTGTTCGAGGGCAGCGGCACCTTCCGCGACGCCTCGGCGCCGTTCGGCGTCCTCACCGACCAGCCGGGCCCGGTCGAGCGGGTGGTGCGCGAGCAGACCGGCAACCGCTCGCTGGTGCTGTTCGACGCTGGCGACGAGGTCTCGGTCCAGGCCGGCGACCAAGGGATCCGCTTCCTGCTGGTGTCGGGCAAGCCGATCGAGGAACCGGTGGCGTGGTATGGGCCGATCGTGATGAACACCCAAGAGGAGCTGAGACAGGCGTACGCCGAGCTCCAGGCCGGAACTTTCATCCAGAAAACCTGAGTCCCGCGTGGCCGCGCGCCAACTCCGCGAAGCGGCAGAAGGCGTTGGCGAGCCGCATCTGCCGCGGCGTCTGACATTCGGGCTCGAACAGACGCGGGCTCGCGACCAGCACGCAAACGCACTGGGCACGCGAGGTGGCGACGTTGAGCCGGTTCAGGCTGTACAGGAACTCCATGCCGCGGGGCGCGTCTTCCGGTGCCGAGGTGGTCATCGAGCAGATCACCACCGGCGCCTCCTGACCCTGGAACCGATCGACGGTTCCGACCCGCGCGCCCGGTAGCCGCGCCGCGAGGTCCGCCACCTGGGCGTTGTAGGGAGCGACGATCAGGATGTCCTCGAGGCTCAGAGGATGATCGCGGCCTTCGTCATCGATCCATTGGGCTCCACTCGTGGTGAAGCGACCGACCAGATCCACGACCACCTCGACCTCTTCGGGGCAGGAGCTGCGATTGCCCCGGTGCTCCACCGGCAGGAACCACAACCCGGCCCCGGTGAAGCCGTCGCAGCCCACCACGCCTTGGCGCTCGAGGCCCGCCCGCGATTCGAGCCGACCCTCGTAGAACAGCTCCGAGGTGAAGGCGCAGATCGAAGGGTGGAGCCGCCAGGTCTCGGGCAGGAAGAGCCCCCGGTCCGATGGGATCGTGAGCTTGCCCTGAAGGACGTGCTCGAGGGCCGTGACCCCGGTGCCCTCGGGATGGCTCCCCTGCTGCGGCTGCTCGAGCTGCTGGGGATCGCCGAGCAGGACCAGGCTGCGACCGGCCTGGGCCAGCGCCAGCACGTTGGCGAGCGACATCTGCCCGGCCTCGTCCACGAACATCACGTCCACCGATTCGAGGAACTCCGGCCGCGCCCACAGCCATGCGGTTCCCCCGGCCACCTGGGCCCGACCGTCCCGCAACGCGCTCAGAACGGATCCGTTGTCCTTTGCCTCTTGGATCACCGGGTGCTGCCCGCGGCCCCTCTCGTCTTCCTTGACCTTCTCGATGCAGGCGATGGGCAGACGCTCCTTTTCGGCCGCCTCGATCACCCGCTCCAGCAGGTGCCGGATCACCTTGTGGCTCTGGGCGCTCACTCCGACCCTCCGCCCGGCGCGCACCAGGTCGCAGATCATGCGCGCGCCGGTGAAGGTCTTGCCCGCGCCGGGCGGGCCTTGGATCGGCAGCACGCCGTGCTCGAGCGAGAGCCCCACGCGCCGCGCCGCGCTCACCGCGCCCTCGCCGGCCAGGAGCAACGGCCGGCCTCCGGCGACTCGCGGCGGCCGGCCGAGAACCAGATCACGGGCGGCTCGATGGGGTCCCGGGGCGTCGATGCCGTGGTCGGCGACCCACATTCCCAATCGAAGCAGCGATTCGGCGATGACCTGCGTGCCGAAGAACTCGTGAGCGAAGATGCTGGATGGATGCTCGCCAGCGGCCTTCCCTCCCTTCTGGATGTCGATCGTCCGCCCCACCGGATCCATGCCCACCACCTTGCCGAAGCTCTGGATCTCGCGCGCGTGCAGCCTGTCGCCCTTCCGCAGGCTGGTCTCCTGCCGCGGGTAGCCGTAGCGGTGGATCGGGGCGCGCCCGGTGCCTCCCACGATCGAGTCGAACGTGAGCCCGGCGATCGCTGCACGCTCCTCGAGCAGCTCCTCGTCGGAGAGCTCGCGCAGTCGGAAGTACTCCCACCAGGGTGCCTTGTCCTCGCGGCGATGCCAGCCCAGCAGGTGGGCGAGCAGCCAGCGGGCGTGCTGTTCCCCGTTTCGCGCCGCACGTTCCGCCGGCACGCCCTCGAGAAGCTTGTCCATCCACTGCTGCACGCGACGCTCCCGCTCGTCGATCGACTCGCTGGCCTCGCCATTCTGCGGGACGGGACGCGGGACGCGGGTGCCGTGGGTCTCCAACTCGGCCCGCAGCGACTCGAGCCACTCGCGAAGCCGGAGCGCAGAGACGCAATCGTCCCGGTTGTAGGCCTCGACGCCCCGCCGCACCTCCGGGGTCACGAGATCGAGATCGTCGAGCTCGAGCGCCCACTGCACGGCGCGGAGTCGGGCTCCGGCTTCGCCCAGCTCTTGGACGCGCTGGTAGCCGGTGAACGCCTCGAGCTCCTTGATGGAGTAGCTTTCGACCCCCGCCCGGAGCGACTGGCGAACCACGGCGTAGAGGTCGACGAAGCGGCCGGCCCGCAGCATGCGGTCGATCTCGGCCTCGCGCGTGGCGTGCCGGCCCATCAGGCGCTTGAGGGCGCCGGGCTCGTAGGGCGAGAAGTGATAGACGTGGAAGCCCGGTTCCCGCTGCCACCGCTCCATGACCTCGTCCACGAAACGCTCGAAGGCAGACCGCTCCTCGGCGGCGGTCATCGCCCACTCGCACCGGTACGCCACCGCACCGCCGCCGTCCCCCACCACCCAACCAACCAGGAACTCTCGGCCACCTCCGGCGACATAGGGGTCCCCTTCCAGATCGAGAAACAGGTCGCCCGGACTGGGTTCCGGCAGCCGCGCCAAGCCGCGCCCCGCCTCCACGGGCAGCAGCTCGTAGCTCGGTGAGCCGCGGTGGCGGCCGAGGAGCTGCAGGCGAGCCTGCTCCCGGATTCGCACGTATCCGTCCCTGGCACCCCGGCGCGGCGTCCAGGGCAGGGGCAGATCGAGCTTGGCCAAGGCCTCCAAGGTGCCGATCTCGCGCTCCTCGAGCTCACGGGTCTGCGACTTCGAGATCCCCGCCACCAGGCACAGGTGATCGTCGGCGCGTCGGCGCCGATCGCACGCCGGCCGCCACCGGCAGACGTCGCAGTGGGGAACCGGATCGGGATAGGTGGCCCGATCCCGCGACTCGCCCGATGCGCCGGAGTCGGCCATCGGGTCGACCACCGCCTCGAGTCGTTCTCGAACCCACCGGTAGTAGGCGAGGAAGTCGTGAAGGCGGAACGAGTGCGGAACGAAATCGCGGCCCGGCGGAACGACGTGCATGAACTCCGGGACCACCCCCTGCAACTCGGACAGCAGATTCGAGTAGAGACAGAGCTGCAGGATCGTTCCACCGCGGGTCTCGGCCGAGAGCTTGGTGTCGTAGACCTCGTAGGACCAGGCGCCGAGCCGGCTCGGCGAATCGACCCGCCGGAGCACGTCGGCCCGCCCGAGCCAGCGCCCGCACGCGAGGCCGGCCTGCGCGATGACCGCCACCCCCGATCGCATCGCTCGCGCGGTGCGCTCGACCGAGTCTTCGGGGCGACCGTCGTCCAGACGGGTGATTTCGAGTCCCTGGGCGCTCAGGTGGTCGAGATAGGCGCGTTCGTGCCGGAGACCGCGCTCTTGCAGCAGGTCGAGGTCGGGCCTCTGGCGGTGGGGCGGCCCGAGGCGGCCCTCCACCGCCCACTGGTCGAGGGACGTGAGGTGTCGGCAGGCCAGGTGGTTGGCCAGATCGGTGGCGGAAAGCAGCAGCTCGCGGTCCGTGCGCTTCATGGCGGACGGGGCAAGTGGCTGCGCCGAGGGGTCACAGGCAGTGACTGGCGACGTTCCCGCGGCGGCTGGGCCTTGCCCCGGCTGCAGCATATCAGAGCCGGCCGGCCGGCTCGGCGCGCTCAGGCGGACGCCTGGCACGTGCAACTTCATCGGCCTCGGCCAGCGGGCGTGATCGAGATCGAGCCGGCAAAGGTCGAGTCCGCGCCGCGCGCCGTCACGCGCCGGCCCGGGACGCCGGCGCGGGATGCCACTTCCCACTCCCAGATGGTGAAACCCAGGCGCCGCGCGCGCGTGAGGTCGCCGATGTCGACGTAGCGCAGACCGGGACCGCCCGGGCGCGTGTACGCCTGAAGGGCCCGCACGCGATGGTCCGCGTCCACGCTCAACCGCAGCCAGGCGAAGCGGGCGTCCCGGAGCTTCCACAACTCGCTCTCGAGCCCGTCCGCCTCCTCCTCCGCTTCGCTCTCGAGGCGAGTGCGCTTGCCGATGCGCGCCAGCAGCCGATGCGCCTGCCCCTCCGGCATACCAAGATGGATGCCGAGCACCTTGGCGACCGGATCTGCGACAGCCGCAGAGACCGGGGCCGAGCCAGGCCCCGCCGAGAGCGCGGCCCCAGGGGCGGTGTCGAATGCGAGCCATGCCGATACCGCCGTCCAGACGAGCATCCTGCGGATCGCGAGTGACTCGTACCGTGGCTTCACCGGCTTTCCTCGTGGTGCGCCAAGCTTTCAGCGGTACCTGCGAGGTACCTCCCTCCATCACTCGATCGCGATTCCATCCTCCCCGGTGGCACTTGAGCCGGGCTCGATCGGCTGGTCGCTTGTCGGGTTTCCATCGCCTAACCGATTGCGTGCCTCTTGGTTGAATGCCCGGTCACGCCAGGGCGATGGGACCTTCCACGGCACCTGTCGGCTCGGCCTTTGGCGACAACCCGACGCCCCCCGGGCGCCCAGAGCCCGATCGTGGGGACCCCGCACATCCGGCCCGAATCGCGGCGCCGCGCGTTGCTTCAAGGCCCCGGCGTCCCCCGTGTCGGCGGCGAGGATCGGATGGCGCGGCGCGCCCCTTTCCATGAATGCATACGACATTTGATGTGGCCCACCTGCATATCACGGCGTATATTAATGCGTCGATCCAAGTATTATCGGTCGTCGCCATCGAGATTCAGAGCAACACCCGCTGCCTGATGGCAGTTGGATTCTACCGGGGCATTCGTCGATCGGAGCGGCTAAAACCCGCGCGCCCCAGCGAGCCAAACGGACGGCTCTCGTTCGTAACGCAACTGGCACCTGCTTCTGCGGAGGGCCGTACCGTGAGAACTCGACTCTGGTTCCATCGTTCGCTGTTCCTGGGTTCCCTGCTGTTGGCTTTCGGCGTGGTGCTCGAGGAGTTCCCCGGCGTGCGGTTGTTCGCCGCGCCGTTCCCCGCCAAACGGTCGGGGGCCGCTTCGCATTCCGGGCCGATCGCGGTGACCCCCGACGATCGGTTCGTGTGGGTCGCCCAGCCGGACAACGACCTCGTCACGTTGCTCGAGGTCGAGCGGGATGCGAATCGGGTGCTCAAGCAGATCCGAGTGGGGGACGAGCCGCAGAACGTGGCGATCTCGCCCGACGGCAAGTGGGTGTACGTGAGCAACACGGGGAGTGGCACCGTCTCCGTCATTCGCGCCAACCGTGGCAACCCGCACATGGTGAAGACGATTCGCGTGGGTACCGAACCGTACGGGATGGCCCTCACGCCGGACGGGGAGAAGCTCTACGTGGCCAATGCGCGCTTCAACGACGTCTCGGTGATCGACACGCGCGGCGATCGCCTGGTCGGCACCATCGGCGGAGTCGGCCTCGAGCCGCGGGGAGTCGCGGTGGCCGGGGGCAAGGTGTACGTCACGCAGTTCCTCGGCGTGGATCGACCCGGCGTGCTGATCGGCCGGGACGATTACAAGGAGGGGCGGGTCACGGTGATCTCCGCCGCGACCGACGACGTGGTCGGCTCGGTGACGCTCCAGCCGTTGGCCAACACCGGGTTCCGATCCAATGGCTCGGCGCTCGCTCACGTTCCACCCACCGATCCCGCGACCTTCACGTTCGTGACCGGCGCCTTTCCCAACATGCTGAACAGCATCGTGGTCAAGGGCAACCGGGCCTACCTGCCCAACGCGGGCGCGTCTCCCGATGGGCCGGTCCGGTTCAACGTCAATGTCCAAGCCTTGTTGTCGGTGGTCGACCTCACGACCGACACCGAGAGTCCGACCCAGACGATCAACATGAATCGCGGGATCAACTTCGAGCCCCCCGGACCCGGCCGGCTGTTCCTCGCCGTGCCGTGGACCATCGACTTCAAGCACCGGAGTGCTGAAGGCTACGCGGTGATCGCCGGCTCGAATCTGCTGGTCAAGGTGTTCCTCGACGCCGAGGGCACCCCCTCCATCCGCGCCCCCGGCGCGGCCGGCGAGCCGAGCGGCATCGTTCGCATCCCGGTGGGCCAGAATCCGCGCGGCATCGCGATCAATCAACGCGACGATCGTGCCTACGTCATGAACGAGGTGTCGCGCGACGTCTCGATCGTCGACCTCACGACCGACCAGGTGATCGCGACCGTCCCCGCCGCCAGCCTTCCCCGCCCTGGGAGCGACGAGGCGACCCTCCTGCTCGGCAAGGCGTTGTTCAACAGCTCGACCGGGGTCAACCTGCCGCAGCTCGGGCCCGGAGGCGTCATCCCGAACCGGCTCTCGAGCGAGGGCTGGAGCGGCTGCCTCTCGTGCCATCCGTTCGGCTTGACCGACGGAGTGGTGTGGATCTTCGCCAGCGGCCCGCGGCGCACGCTGCCGCTCAGCGGCTCGTTCAACCCGCGCGACCCGCTGGACATCAAGCTCCTCAACCACTCGGCCATCTTCGACGAGCTGCAGGACTTCGAGCTCAACATCCGCAACGTCTCCGGCGGCTTGGGACTGATCACCCAGGCCGACGGCACGACCCCCGACCCGGTGGTGGCGGCCTTCAACCCGCCCAACGCCGGCCGGAGCGCCGCCCTCGATGCCCTGACGATGTTTGTCGCCCACGGCATCCGGGCGCCGATCTCGCCGCGGAGCGCTGGGCATCGCAGGATCCAGCAGGGACGCGAGCTGTTCGCGGCCGCCAACTGTGCCTCCTGCCACGGCGGCCCCGGCTGGGCCTCGAGCCGACGCAACTTCGCTCCGCCTCCGGCTGCGAGTCAGATCGTGAACGGCCAGCTGGTCGAATTCTTGAAGAAGGTGGGGACCTTCGACCCGGCCGCCCCGAACGAGGTCCGGGCGAACGGTGCTCCGGCCCTGGGCGCCGACGGCTTCAATCCGCCCTCGCTGCTGGGCGACTTCGCGATGGGTCCGTTCTTCCACAGCGGCTCGGCGCTGACCCTGGACGAGGTGATGGAGAACGTGGTCCATCGCAGTGCCGGGACCAGCGGTGTGGACCTGCTGTCCGACGCCGGGGAACGCCGCTTGCTGGTTCAGTTCCTCGAGTCCATCGACGCCTCGACCCGGCCGTTCGAGATCGGCGGGGCGCCCCGCGACTTCCACCCCAGGGGAGCGACCGCGAGCGTGCTTGCGTTCGCGCCGGAGCTGCGTCTCGAGGTGGTCGGCGCCAACCCGGCTCATGGGCGCACGCGCCTCGCGTACACACTGCCCGGCGCGGGACCGGTGGAGCTGGTGGTGTTCGACCTGTTCGGCCGGCGGGTGTCGACGATCGTGGACGGGACCAAGGCCGCGGGTCGTTACGAGGTGGCCTGGGCCGCTCGCCTCGACGACGGCGCGGCGGCCCGGCCGGGAGTCTACTTCGCCCGGCTGAAGACGATCGCCGGACAGCGCGTGGTGAAGCTGGCGGTGGCCCGCTGACGGCAGGCGACCGAACGTCGTTTGGGCATTGGGTCTGACGTCCGGGTCACGCGGCTGCTATGGTACGGGCCATGCGCGAGGATCGTCTGCACACCGGCCGCCGCAGGTTCTTCCGGGTGTTCCTGGCGGCGCCCTGGGCGCTTGCGGTCGGGGCCCGCGCTCCCTGGGCATGGCTCGAGGCCGCTGCCGCGCCCCGGCCCACGATCCCCTCCGGCAAAGCGGCGTCATCCGCGGCGTCGATTCCGCCCACTCCTGAATGCGGGGACGACGACGAGCCCACTCCGGCCGAGACCGAAGGCCCGTTTTTCAAGCCCCGCTCACCGACCCGCGCCTCGCTGCTCGAGCCCGGCATCGCGGGAACCAAGCTCGTATTGACGGGGCGCGTGTTCTCGCCCCATTGCCGCCCGCTCCCCGGCGTGCTCCTGGACTTTTGGCATGCCGACCGCGACGGAAACTACGACAACGACGGATTTCACCTGCGCGGCCACCAGTTCACCGACTCCGAGGGCCGCTACCGGCTCGAGACCATCGTCCCGGGCCTCTATCCCGGGCGGACGCGTCACATCCACGTCAGGATCCAGCCACCCCACAGTCGCATCCTCACCACCCAGCTCTACTTCCCGGGTGAGGAACGCAACCGCAAGGACTTCTTGTTTCGCCCCGATTTGCTGGTCACGGAGAGCGCCGGCGAGGGCTATCGGCAGGCCCGCTTCCACTTCCTGTTTGGCAGCGTCTGAAGCCCCACCGGGGCCGACTCGACGGCCTCGCGGGCGCACGAGAAATCGTCGGTCCCGCATTGCAACTTGCCTGCAACGACACTTCCACTCCGTGCAGGCTGCAATGCCCAGACGAAAGACGGTGCGATCTGCCTCACGGAGCCCCGCGAATGGGGCCGGTTTGAGCGGTCTTTCGATTTTCCCTTGAGGGTGCCCCGCTGGCGTCGCCTATCATTCTTCATGGTCGTGCGGGGCCCGATCCACTCCTCCCCACCCGCCCGGCAGAGACCTCTTCGCAGGTCGACATTCCAGTAGCAGGGCACACCGCCACCATCTCCCTCCAACTCGTGACGAAGCATCTCGCGCGCGATGCCCGGCGCGGGCTGACCTCGTCCAACCCACGACGGTTCGGTGACATGAATTCCAGGTCTTTGAGCGCGCCCCTCGTGACGCGCAGCATCCATTCTTCGGTCCTTCCCGCGCGATCACGAACCACGGAGAACACCATTCGTTCTGTCGCCCGCTCCCGCGCCCACCTGGCGTTGCTGCTCGGCTGCGCCCTGCTGATGATCGGCGCGATCGGCGCGCAGGGAGGGCGGGACCATCTGGGCCAGGGCAGGAACCTGCGGGTCGACTCCCCCGCGACCCAGCCGCATCGGTGAGCGAAGCCGCCGCGCAGAGCATCTCGCGCCTGATGCGGTGGTGATTTGGGGGGGTGCGGGAACCGGACGACCCGGGCGAGGCCAGCTCGCCTGTCCACGACCCTAAATTAGGCGGGATCCAACCGACGACCCGCCAATCTCCGCAGCCGCGCGGCGTGCCACCACTGCCGCGCGCTCGCGCCATGGGACGCCAACGCCGGCGTGGCCGCCACCACCTCAGCGACCTGTAGGATCCGTCGGAAATAAGCGATCGTCCGGCCGAGACCGTCGCGCAGGCCCACCCGTGGCGACCAGCCGAGCAGCGACTGCGCCTTGCGGATGTCGGGGCACCGTACCTGCGGGTCGTCTCCGACCGCCGGCCGGGTGAATACGAAGCTCGACGACGAGCCCACCAGGTCCCGGACCAGCTTCGCGCAATCCAGCACCGAGCGTTCGTCCGGGTTTCCCAGGTTGATGATCTCCCCCCTCGCGCGCGCCGACTCCATCGTCATGATCAACCCGCTCACCAGGTCGGAGACGTAGCACAACGAGCGCGTCTGTCGCCCGTTTCCGTAGATCGTCATTGGCTCCCCGCGCAACGCCTGAATGATCAGGTTTCCCGCCAACCGCCCGTCGCTGGGAGCCGACCGCGGACCGTAGGTGTTGAAGATGCGCACCACTCGCGCGTCCGCCCCCTGGTGCCGGACGAACGCCATGGTCAACGCTTCTCCGAACCGCTTCCCCTCGTCGTACATCGACCGCGGTCCCGTGCAACTCACGTTCCCCCGGTAGTCCTCGGATTGCGGGTGTTGCAGGGGATCCCCATAGACCTCCGACGTGCTCGCGTACAACAGCCGCGCATCGTGGGAATGCGCCAGCCCCAGCAAGCGCAAGGACCCTTCGCTGTTCACCCGTAGCGTCTCGATCGGGCGATTGGTATAGCCGACCGGGCTGGCCGGGCTCGCCAGGTGATAGACCCGATCCAGCCGCTCGACCTTCGGCAGCTCCTCCACGACGTCGTGTTGCACGAATGTGAATCGCGGGTGCACCAGGAGCGGTGCGATATTCTCCAACCGCCCGGTGCTGAGGTTGTCGAGACAAACGACTGCTTCCCCGCGGAGAAGCAGCTCCTCGCAGAGGTGCGAGCCGATCAGGCCAGCGCCGCCCGCCACCAAGACACGCATGACTCCCCCTGCCCGAACAATCGGGCCCAAGAGCGTCCTTGCATGAGGTAACGCACGGTCCACCACGTAGATCAGCGCACCCGGCAGCGCCTGTCGATTCGGATGCCGGTAGGATCCGCGGGCGAATCCTCGGGCACGGCGCCTGGCTCCAGGAACGACCTGGACGGAGGCGGCCCCGACTGCAGAGCGGCAACTGCCCTTTACGCGACGTGATATGGGCCTGTGTTGATAACATTATGGCATCGGTAGTAGTTGCGGACAATGATATTTATACGATGTGACATAACGAATCCCTATTCGGGGCGTACGAGGCCTGACCTGTCTATCAGAGCAGACTCGCTTATGGGGACGGAAGGTTGTAAGCTCATACTGTGAATTGAGCCGTCAGGCCACGTCGGCCATGTGGTGGCCTGTATAGGGCACGCTGTGCCCACTCAGGCCCAGAGATGGCCGGAACTCGGCGCCCCTCGGACCGCAAGAGCGGAGCGTTCCCGCCGGGGACGCAGGATCCACCCGAACCTTCTTGGAACCCATGACCAGCCTCGACGTGCTTGACCGATCCCGATCGACTGCCCGACCCCTCCACCCCCTTGCGCGGCCGACCGCCCGGGCGAAGTTTTTGTGCGTGGGTTCCGAAAAGCTGTACGTACGGGGGGTGACCTACGGGACGTTCCGCGCCGACGAGCAGGGGAACGAGTTCCCCGCGAAGGAGCGGGTGGAGCGCGACTTCGGGCTCATGGCGCTTCATGGCATCAATGCGGTGCGTACCTACACTGCCCCACCCCGCTGGCTGCTCGACGCGGCGCATCGTCACGGATTACGGGTCCTGGTCGGACTCGCCGCGGAGCGCGACATCGGCTACCTGTGCGACGGACGCGGGGCCGGGCTCGAACAACGGCTGCTCCCCGGCTTGCGCGCCTGCGCCGGCCATCCCGCGGTGCTGGGCTATGCCGTCGGCAACGAGATCCCGGGACCGACGATCCGGTGGCTGGGCCGCAGGCGGGCTGAACGCTATTTGGATCGCCTGTGTGCGTTCGTCCGTAGGAGCGATCCGGGTTGCCTCGTGACCTACGTCAACTATCCGACGACGGAGTACCTCGAGCTGCCGTTCGTCGACTTTCTGAGCTTCAACGTTTACCTCGAATCCGAAGCTCGGCTCGACGCGTATCTGGCGCGGCTTCAGAATTTGGCTGGGGATCGACCCTTGCTCATGACGGAGCTCGGGCTCGACAGCCTACGTCACGGCGAGGACGGTCAGGCACGTTCTCTCGACTGGCAGATCCGGTCGTCCTTCGCGGCGGGATGCGCGGGCGTATTCGCGTACGCCTGGACCGACGAGTGGCATCGGGCGGGAGCCGACGTCGAGGATTGGGCCTTCGGCATCACGCGGCGCGATCGATCGCCGAAGCCGGCCCTGGCGACCGTCGAGCGTCGCTTCCGCGAGGCGCCGCTTGCCGGGGCCGCTCCGTGGCCGCGGGTGTCGGTCGTGATCTGCAGCTTCAACGGCTCGCGCACGCTGTGCGACTGCCTCGAGGGAGCGCAGAAGCTCCAGTATCCGAACTTCGAAGTCATCGTCGTGGACGACGGCTCCACGGACGCCACCGCGGCGATCGCCCAGGAATACTGCTGCCGTCTGGTTCGCACCGAGAATCGCGGCCTCAGCAGCGCCCGGAACACCGGGATCGCGACCGCAACGGGAGAGTTCGTCGCCTTCCTCGACGACGACGCGCGGCCCGACCCCCACTGGCTCTCGTATCTGGTCTCGGCGTTCCGGGAGGCCGATTACGCCGCCGTTGGCGGACCCAATATCGCTCCCGACGGGGACGGGTGGATCGCCTCGTGCGTGGCGAATGCTCCGGGCGGGCCGATGCACGTGTTGATCTCCGACCGCGAGGCGGAACACATCCCGGGATGCAACATGGCGTTCCGAAAGTCGGCCCTCGAGGCCGTGGGCGGCTTCGACCCCCGCTTCCGTGTCGCCGGGGACGACGTCGACCTGTGTTGGCGTCTCTCCGACCGGGGCTTGCGCCTGGGATTCCACGCCGGTGCCATGGTGTGGCACCACCGGCGCAATTCGCTGCGCGCTTACTGGCGGCAGCAACAGGGATACGGCAAGGCCGAGGCCTTGCTGGAGGACAAGTGGCCGCAGCGGTACAACGGCGCCGGTCACACCGCCTGGGCCGGCCAGATCTATGGTTCGGGGTTGACCCGGAGCCTGCGCTGGGGCCGCGTGCACGTGTATCAGGGCGTGTGGGGGAGCGCGCCGTTCCAGTCCCTGTACGAGCGCCGGCCGGGCACCTTCGCCTCGCTGGCCCTGATGCCCGAGTGGTACCTGGTGATCGCCGGGCTCGGTCTCCTGTCCGGGCTCGGCCTGGCATGGCGCCCGCTGCAGATTGCCGCGCCCCTCTGGGCGCTGTCGATGGCCGTCCCGATCCTGCAGGCCTGGCACAGCGCAGGTCGCGCACCAGCCGCCCGCGCTCCCGCTTCGTGGCTCGAGCGGCTGACGCGCCGCCCGTTCACGGCGCTCCTGCACTTGCTCCAGCCGGTGGCCCGCTTGCGCGGGCGGCTGCGACACGGTTTGACGCCGTGGCGCTACCGCGGTCCGGGCGGGCTCGCGCTGCCCCGCCGTCGCACCCTAAGCCTTTGGAGCGAGCACTGGCGCTCCGCCGAGCGACGCCTGGGCGCCCTCGAGGCGGAGCTGCGCGCGGGAGGTGGCGTCGTGCGGTCGGGCGGCGAGTTCGATCGCTGGGATCTCGACCTGAGAGGCGGCCTGCTCGGCGGCGCGCGGTTGCGAATGGCCGTCGAGGAGCACGGCGGCGGACGGCAAATGGTGCGGCTCCGTGCTTGGCCGCGGTGTGCGGCCGGGACGATTGCGCTGGTGGCCGTCCTGGCGGGCCTCGCGGCCGCCGCGACCCGCGACGGCTCGGCGCCGGCCGGCATCACCCTCGGGGCCCTCGCCCTGCT
Source organism: Candidatus Eiseniibacteriota bacterium (assembly GCA_036505355.1). Taxonomy (GTDB): domain Bacteria; phylum Eisenbacteria; class RBG-16-71-46; order RBG-16-71-46; family RBG-16-71-46; genus WS-8. Next base: position 16,796 of record DASXTP010000044.1, read on the forward strand.
CCTGGCGTCGTGGATGGTCAAGGACTGCGCTTCGGCGATGGCCGGCATGCAACGGGCCTTCGATCGCGCGCGAACGGAGGCGCCATGACTCCACGAACCCACGGATCCGATGCGGCGCTGTTCCGGCGCCTGGTGGGCGAAGCGCGGCCGTATGCCATCCACCTCCTCGGCCTGTTCGGCATCGGGCTGCTCTCGGTGCCGCTCGCGATGCTGGCACCCTTGCCGCTCAAGGTCGCCGTGGACAACGCGCTCGGCTCTCACCCCTTGCCCTCGGCCCTGCGTCTCCCCGGGATGGCGCCCTCTCGGGAGGTCGCCTTGATCGTGGCGGTGGCGCTGCTGGCCGGGACCGCGCTGGTCAAGCAGCTCCAGGAGTTGGTGGCGCAAGTGCTGCGCGCGTACGTGCTCGAGAAGATGACGCTGGATCTCCGAGCGCGACTTTTCCTGCACGCTCAGCGCCTGTCGTTGTCGCATCACGACCGCCGGGGGACGGCGGATCCCCTCTATCGCATCCAGAAGGACGTTCCCGACGCCCAGTCGATCGTCGTCGAGAGCTTCCTGCCGTCCATCTCGTCCTCGCTGACCCTGCTCGGCATGCTGTGGGTCACTGCTCGGATCGACTGGCAGCTCGCTCTGGCCGCGCTCACCATCTCTCCGATCCTGTTCTTCATGAACCAACACTACCGCCGGCGCTTTCGCCGCCGCTGGCACGAGGTGAGGAATCTCGAGAGCTCGGCGCTCTCGGTGGTCCAGGAGGTGCTCGGGGCGCTTCGCGTCGTCAAGGTCTTCGGCCAGGAGACCCGCGAGCACCAGCGGTTCGTACGGAGGTCGAGCCAGGGGATGTGGGCGCGCCTGCGGTTGACGGCGATCGAGCGTGGGTTCGGCGTGCAGGTGAGCCTGCTGACGGTGCTCGGCACCGGGGTCGTGCTGTTCATGGGGGTCCGCCACGTCCAGTCGGGGGCGCTGACGCTTGGGAACCTGCTGCTGGTGATGGGGTACCTGACGCAGCTCTACGACCCCCTCAAGACCCTGAGCAAACGGGCCGCCACCCTCCAGTCCAAGCTGACGAGCGCCGAACGGGTGTTCTCACTGCTGGACGACGCCCCCGACGTGATCGAGAGGCCCGACGCCCGGCTGCTCGGGCGCGCGCACGGCCGCCTCGAGTTCCGGCAGGTCTCGTTCGGCTACTCCACCGACCGGATGGTGCTCCACGACCTGTCGTTCGAGGTGGCGACCGCGACGCGGGTCGGCATCGCCGGGCCGACCGGCGCCGGCAAGACCACCCTCGTCAGCCTGCTGCTGCGTCTCTACGATCCGACCACCGGACGCATCTTCCTCGACGGCGTGGACCTGCGCGACTACCGGCTCGAAGACTTGCGCCGCCAGTACGCCATGGTGCTCCAGGAGCCGGTGCTGTTCTCGACCAGCGTGGCGGAGAACATCGCCTACGCCAAGCCGGATGCGAGCCGGGACGAGATCGAGGCGGCGGCCCGGGCCGCGAACGCCCACGACTTCATCACCCGGCTCCCGCAGGGCTACGGCACGCTGGTAGGCGAACGGGGGATGACGCTCTCGGGCGGGGAGCGCCAGCGCGTGTCCCTGGCACGAGCCTTCCTCAAGGACGCCCCGATCTTGATTCTGGACGAGCCGACCAGCGCCGTCGACGTGCGCGCGGAGGTCCTCATCATGGAGGCCCTCGAGCGCCTGATGCGAGGACGCACCACGTTCGTGGTGGCCCATCGTCTGAGCACGCTCGAGAGCTGCGATCTTCGTCTCGAGCTGGAGCAGGGGCGCCTGTTGGCGGTCCGCGAAGTGGCGCGAGCCGCCGGCGGCTCGGCTAGGGCGTGAAGTAGCAGGACAGCTTCGCTAGGAACACGTTCTCCGGGCGCGTCTCCAGCAGCCGGTCGGCGCTCAGCGTGAATTCATCGACGGTCTGGTAGTCGGAGCGCTTCTGCGTCCAGACCAGGAACAGCGCCGAGCCGGGCCGATACTCCCATCGCAGCACCGCGTTCCCCTTGAGCGACCGCACCGTGAAGTCCTGGTTGCCGGTATCGGTCGTCGGCGTGAATTCGTAGCTTCCCGCCCGCACCAACGCCTTGAAGTCTCGGTAGCCGGCCGACGAGATGAAGGGCTGGACGTAGGTCTGGAGACTCAGTTGAGGCGTGAACGTCCAGTTGAGCCGGAGGCTCGCCCAAGCGCTGTTCTGGTCGAGGGCGGCGAACACGTAGCGCCGCCCGTAGGTCTCCGCCGCCGTCGGGTCACCGAGCGAGGTCACGTACTGAGCGTCCTCGTGCAGCCGTTCCCAGCAGGGACCGATCTTGAGGTTGAAGGTCGGCGCGGGCTTCCACTCCACGCCCGGATAGAGGTCGAAGGCCCACGATCCGGACGCCGAACGGCTACCTGAAAGCTCGGCGAAGGTGTACCAGCGTCGCTGGGAATCGGTCTCGAAGTCGGCGCCGAACGAGAAGGCCTTGGGGTTGAGGGTGAGCGGACCGCCGCGGGTTCGCCGGTTGTTGATCGTCTGCGGGTTGTAGGCGACGTAGTAGCTCCCGGTGCTGCCGTTGTGGAGCTCGGTGTAGCCGGAGGCCTGCAGGCCCCGTTTGGTCGGGTTGCCACCGTAGTCGTAGGTCCCAAACAGGGCGGCCTTGAGGCTCTGGTACCTCCACAGCCGCGTCGCCCGGGTCCACTTGTAGCCGGTGCCGACGTGCGCATTCAGGAGATCCGACCGCTTCTGGTACCCCAGGTCGTTCACGTCGAATCCCGGGCTCAGCATCCCGGCGCCGGCGTTGAACTGGACTGCGCCCTTCTGCTTGTTGATCCAGTAGCGGCTGCCGAAGCCGGCGAGCGAGGTGGCGGTGGGATTCACCCCGAGGTAATCCGCGTCCGGGCGCTGAAAATAGTGAGCGGAGCTCCGCTGGAGCGCGACCATGCGGGAGGTCGTCCCCCGCACGGTCGACACCGCGGACCATCCGGAAAGCACCCAGGTCTCGTTGCGGTCGAGAAACGCCCAGCCATCGAATCCTCCCAGCCAAGAATCGCTGTTGAGCTGGTTCGGGAGCACGGGATCGTCGGAGGAGCGCAGCGCAGCGGTGCCGAGGAAGCCGAGGCCGAGCCTCCGCCCGGCGAACTCCCGCTGGGCGCGCGCCACGCCGTAGTAGGTGAGCGGCTCGATCTCGGCATCCCACGTCGTGCCGTCCTTTTGGAGCACAGCCGTTTCGCGCTTGGTGACCGCGTGCAAGGTGCCCAGGCTCCAGGTCGGGCCCACCCGGCCGATCAGCTTGGCCGCGCCGAGGATCCGGGTCGCCACCGGCGCGTCCGCGAAGTCGGCCGAGGGCACTTTGCCCTGCGGCTCGCGTCCGATGCGACGACTGTAGAAGAAGAGCGGATCCTCCCAGTCGTAGTCCCAGTAGTCGCCGGCCCCCTGCCGCCCGAACTCGAAGGTCGACGCCCCCTCGACGAAGAAGGGACGCTTCTCCTCGAAGAACGACTCGAAGTCGGTGAGGTTGACGGACGCCGGATCGACCTCTACCTGTCCGAAGTCGGGATTGACGGTGGCATTGAGGGTCATGCCGCTGCCGATCCCCGCTCGCAGGTCGCCCCCGCCGTTGAGGCGCAGGCGCGATCCGTCGTTGAAGGGATCGCCCGCCTCGTGCTTGAGGTACTCGCCCTGGCTGGTGGCGTAGGGCATGAGCTCGATCGAGCGCCCGGGCTCGATGTGCTCGACCCCGACCAGATCCGGGAAACGTGAAACGAAGCCGCTCTCCTTGCGTGGCCGATAGACGACGAAGTCCTTCTCGCGGCGCCGTGGGATCTCGCGCCCGAAGTTGATGCCCCAGGCGGTATATCCGCCTCGCTGGAAGCGAAGCTGCGAGTACGCGATTCGCATCTCCACCGTCCAGCCTTGCTCGTCCACCCGAGCCTTGCCTTCCCACACGCCGTCCCACGACTTGTCGTCGTCCACGTCATTGGAGAGCGTGCCGTCGTAGAGCGTGCCCGCGGCGTTGACCATGAAGTAGTAGCCGCTGCGCCGGTCGTGGTACGGGTCGAGATAGACGGCGAAGCGGTCGGAGGCGATCGATGCGTCGCGGCGAGCGAGGCGGGCGATGATCGAATCCGGGGCGTTGTCGTAGAGCCGGGCGCCGAGGTAGATCGCGTCGTCGTCGTAGGCGACCCGCACCGCGGTGCGCTGACTGGGCAGTCCCCCCTCCACGGGGTCTCGCTGCACCAGCTCTTCGAACGCCTCCCCGCTTCGCCAAATCGGCTCGGTCAGCGCGCCATCGACGGTGACCGGACTCTCGAGCCGCGAGGCTCGCACCACCGGCCGCGCCGGGATCGCCGGGTCGGACCCGATCGACCCCTCGAGCGGCGGACCGGGGACCGCGGTCGACCCCTTGAACGGCGGGCCGGTGACCCACGCCGAAGCAAGGCCGGGAGCGGCCACCAGCAGCGTGGCGACGAGCCACGTCACGCGCCTTCCGAACACGAGATCAGCCCGCCGCGATCTCGAGGATGCGCCCGACGACTTGCTTGGCGTCGAAGTAGGTCTCGGCGATCGACCGAGCGGCCCGACTATGACGCGCGTAATCGGCGTTGATGGCGGCCACGGCGGCCGCCGCTTGGTCGAGAGTCGAGAAGCGGAACATGCCTTCGCCGTTGGGCAAGTAGCGGCTCGGCCCGGTGTCCTGGACCACGACCGGCTTACCGCTCGCCAGATAGCACAGCGTGCGGTCGCTGACCCAGGCGTTCTGGAACTTGATGCACGACGGCTTGGCGCAGCTGAATTCGCCGCGCGAGTCACGGATGTAGGCCTGGTAGCGCTCCGGTGACCCGGCGACCTCGCGCGAGTGACGGATGCGCCAACCGTGGCGCTCCATGAGCCCACGGTCCTCGGCGTCGGCCGCGGTCCGCAGGAACAGGGCGAGCTCGAGCGGTTGATCGATGAGGGTCGGCAGCTCCTTGAATCGCAGGAACGACATCCGCTTGGTGTTCTCGTATGCGTCTCCGCCGTCCACCACCCAATCGCCTCCGTCCCAGGCCGAAACCGTGGTCAGCGACGCGCGACTCGGATCGAAGCTGTACGGCCAGCGCTCCAGGCACACCGCCGGGCGGATCTTCACCCAGGGCAGGCCGCAATCCAGAAAGCGCGCGTTCGGCTCGCCGACGGTCTCCCCGGTCGTGAAGTAGACGTCGTGGGACGGCACGGAGAGCTGCTTTCGGCTGATCCAGAACTGCAGAAGTCCCGGATCGATGTCCACCAGGGCGGTGCGCCGGAAGCGGCCCAGCAGCTCGGGATCGATGGCGTAGTGGAAGTTGAGAAGCAGATCGGCGCGCCGGAACACCGCCTCCGCCTCCGCGGCCGCCAGCCCCCGGACCTCCGTGGTCGAGCCCGGGACCTTCTTGGGATCGGGCCCGGCCAGCAAGATGACGTGGTCCTTGAGCCCGAAACCCGCCAAACGTTCGAGGAAAGCCGTGATGGTCGCCGCGTCCCGCGACGCGTCGTCCCCGGTGATGAAGCGCTCGAGCCAATAGACCTCGCAACCGCACTGGCGCAGGCCGAGCGCGTATTGCATGTACACCCAGAAGTGGCCACCGCCCTCGGGGAAGTTGGCGACGTTGAAGGCCGACAGAACGACTGTCCTCAAGTTCTTTACCTCCTGGGGTGAACCGCCGTGAGGCGATCGAGATCGTGATAGCTCACCAGCGCGAACCCGTTCGCCTCGACCGCTCGCCGAGCCAGCGGATCACACAGGGTGCGCAGCTCCACCTCGCGCTCGAGCGCGTAGCCCGAGGGGACCAGGGGATCGACGTATCCCGGGTGACAGCTCAGCTCGGTGAGTCCTTCGCCGATCTCGACCGCCAGCATCCGCGACAGACTCTCGACCCCGACCTGCTCGGGATGGTTCTTCCCTCCCCACTGGCCGTAGAACTTCGAGAAATAGCGCACCGGCGAGTGTGCACGGAGCGGCAAGCCCGAGCGGTGCGAGAGCTCCAAGAAGCTCGCGAGCAGCGCGGGGTCCCGGTGCACGTTGTGGTGCGAATCGAGGTGGGTCGGTCCGCGGCCCATCAGCATCTCGAAGCGGGCGAACTGACGCCGCAGCTCATCGCGAACGACCTCGAGGCTCAACCGATCGGCGGCGGCCGGCAGAGCGACGTGTAGACCGACGCTGAGGCTCGGCGCAGCGCGGCTCAGAACCGCGGCCTCCGCGCTCCAGGGCGTATCCACCATGAGGCTGGCGCTGGTCACGATCCCACGGGCGTGCGCTTCGAGAATCCCCCGGTTGACCCCCGGGCCGGCGCCCAAGTCGTCGGCGTTGACGATCAGGTACCTCATCTTCGAGTGCCCTGCCTCACGCCGGCTCTTCCGGGAGAACCGGTTGGAGCGCCTCGAACCAGCTCTCGACCGACGCCAGCTCGGCGAATCCCCATTCCGCGCGGTCCCGCAGCAGCGCGATCGCCGGCCAAATCACCCGGTTGGCGTAGCGGGAGCACTCTGCGATCTCGAACAGCCGGTTCAGCTCGCACGGACCCGGCAGGCTCCACGGGCCGTCCTTCAGGGCCTCGCGGTAGAGGGTCAGGATCCATGGCCGGTGCTCGGGGGCGAAGCGCAGCAGGAAGGTCGACAGGTCGTAGCTCGCCGGTCCGACTCCTGCGTGGTCCCAGTCGATGAGCCGAACCCTACATCCGTCGACTCCCGGCTCCACGAAGGTGTTGGAGGTCCACAGATCACCATGGAGAAACGTCTCGGGCCCCCCCCACTCCGCCAGCGCTCGGGTACGCATCGGCTCTTCGTCGCGCAACCGAAGGAGCCGATCGAGCAGCCGATCTCGCACCTGGGCCTGCTCGGGGGAGAGTTGCACGCCCGGCGGACGCAGCCGCTCGAGCCCATGCACCGCGTCGCGCACGTTCGACATGCTGAAGCAGAGGCCGGGGCTCTCCCCGTAGAGTCGACACTCGGCGAGCAAGGGATGCGCCGAGAAGCGCTGGTGGAGGCTCGCAATCACGCGCACCGCCGCCGCCACGCTCTCCGGATCCGGATTGCGGGCGTCCAGCTCCCAGGGACCGAGATCCTCGTAGACGTGCCACACCCAGCGACCGGCCCTGCCTGCGGCCACCCCCAGGAGGTCGGGCGCGACGCCGTCGAGCCCCAGGTCCGGAAGCCACCGCCGGATCACGAGCTCGTTGCGCCGGGCGTGGCTGGAGTTCATCCGCTTGACGACGAACGAGCGAATCTGATTCTTGGTCTCGAAGCGCAGACGAAAGACGCGGGACTTGATCGTCTCCTGGGCCACCAGTTTCGCCGACCTCTCCCCACCGAGCGCTTCGCCGATCGCGCATTCGAGCTCCGAGTAGCCGAGGTCCCGGAGTCGCAGCCAACCGTTCGCGACCAGCGCGCGTTCCAGCCCCTCAATCATGCCAGCCACTCCGGGGCCGCCTCGATCGCGTGGGCAATGCGCGCCGCGTACGAGGGCATCAGGTTTACCGGCTTGCCCAGCCAATCCCGGGATTCGAACACCAGGCTCTCGCTGGCCCACTCGATGCCCGCCAGGGCTCGGAAGACATGACCGAGGATCGACAGCTTCCGGATCGCCGCAGCATCCAGAGACGGCCAGCGTGCGCGAACCACCGTCTCGTAGACGTGGGGATCCACCTGCATCCCCAGCCCCGAGCCGCGGGCGGGCGCCAGATCGGCGGCCGGAACTCCCCAGCCCGCCGTCTCCCAGTCGATCGGATACAGTCCCGGCACGGGGCCATGGTTCCGCACCCGCACGTTTTTCGGTCGGAAGTCGCCATGGACCAGGGTCGCGGGCAGGCCCTCGCAGGCCCGCTCGAATTCGTGCCAACGCGCCTCGAGCGCATCGAGCAGGGCGAGGATCCCGTTCAGCGTGGCTCGGTGCTCGGAGGTGAGACCGGGGTTCCCGCTGCTGCCCCGGATCTTCTCGCGAGCCGCGCGCAAATGACCGAGGTAGCGAGCCGCTCCGGCGTCCGGAAGCCTGCCTGCGGCCGGGAGGTCCGCACCCGACCGGTGCAGCAGCCCCAGCCAGCGCGCCGCTAACCCGCGCTGCGCAGGATCGATGGGCGAGAACCGTTCCGATCCCACGTCCTCGATGAACAACCAGCCGTATCCGTCCTCATCCTGCCGAAATCCAAAATATCGCGGAGTCGACAAGGGCAGGTGCGGGAGAATCTCTTCGTAGATCCGGCGCTCGAGGGCCACACTGGTCTTGAGGCACCGCTTGGCAAACACCGCCGGGTGGGCAGGATCCGCGAACCTCAGCCGATAGATGGCCGGCTTGGTCAGGCTCTCTTCGCGCCACAGCTCGACCGCCGCAGCCCCACCATCACGGCCCAGCTCGTGCCAGGCACGCACTCCCGGATGAGCGGTCAGGTCGGCGGACTCGACCGCAATCGGTGCTTTCCTGCTCATGAAGCGTGTCCACCACGTCGATGGGCGCCAGCGATCGCGTCCTGACACGCCGGCCCCATAGCCACCTACGATTCTCGCGCAAGCACTCGAGAACCGTCGTGGCCTCTCGCAGCACCGACTCCGATGCGATTAGTATATAACAAAT